>NZ_KV800319.1:538711-579063 GCF_001810205.1 Pseudomonas sp. HMSC076A11
TCCCGGTACCGCTGCCGTTCTTCTCCTTCACCGGTTGGAAGGGCTCGTTCTACGGCGACCTGCACGCCTACGGCAAGCAGGGCGTGCGCTTCTACACCGAGACCAAGACCGTGACCGCGCGCTGGTTCGACAGCGATAGCGTGGCCGGGACCAACTTCTCGATCCAGATGCGCTGAAAGGGAGACGGACCGATGACCGACATCGCATTCCTCGGCCTGGGCAACATGGGTGGGCCGATGGCCGCCAACCTGCTCAAGGCTGGCCACCGGGTGAATGTCTTCGACTTGCAGCCCAAGGCCGTGCTGAGCCTGGTCGAGCAGGGCGCGCAGGGCGCCGATAGCGCCTTGCAGTGCTGCGAAGGCGCCGAAGTGGTGATCAGCATGCTGCCGGCCGGGCAGCACGTGGAAAGCCTGTATCTCGGCGACGACGGCCTGCTCGCGCGGGTCGCCGGCAAGCCCCTGCTGATCGACTGCTCGACCATCGCCCCGGAGACCGCGCGCAAGGTCGCCGAGGCCGCCGCGGCGAAGGGCCTGACCCTGCTCGACGCGCCGGTTTCCGGCGGCGTCGGCGGCGCCCGCGCCGGAACCCTGAGCTTCATCGTCGGCGGCCCCGCCGAAGGCTTCGCGCGGGCCCGGCCGATCCTCGAGAACATGGGCCGGAACATCTTCCACGCCGGCGATCACGGCGCCGGCCAGGTGGCGAAGATCTGCAACAACATGCTCCTCGGCATCCTCATGGCCGGCACCGCCGAGGCCCTGGCGCTGGGGGTGAAGAACGGCCTCGACCCGGCGGTGCTGTCCGAGGTGATGAAGCAGAGTTCCGGTGGCAACTGGGCGCTGAACCTCTACAACCCCTGGCCCGGGGTGATGCCGCAGGCGCCGGCGAGCAACGGCTATGCCGGCGGTTTCCAGGTGCGCCTGATGAACAAGGACCTCGGCCTGGCGCTGGCCAACGCCCAGGCGGTGCAGGCCTCGACGCCGCTCGGCGCGCTGGCGCGCAACCTGTTCAGCCTGCACGCCCAGGCCGATGCCGAGCACGAGGGGCTGGACTTCTCCAGCATCCAGAAGCTCTACCGCGGCAAGGACTGACCCCTACGACCAAAGGTTGATGGCGGGTGCCCGGCGCCCGCCCATACTCCAAGGCTCACTCACTGCTTCATCCCTAATAAGAACAATCAGAGGGCTGGAACATGACGTACCTGCAGCAGCACGCCCGCTCGATCGCCGAGCCGGCCGCGTTCTGGGCCGAACAGGCCCGTTCCCTGGCCTGGTACCAGGCGCCCGCGAACATCCTCGAAAGCCTGCCCGACGGCACCCATCGCTGGTTCGCCGATGGCCGCCTGAACAGCGCCTACCTGGCCCTCGACCGGCAGATCGAGGAGGGGCGCGGCGAACAGACCGCGCTGATCTACGACTCGCCGGTGACCGGCACCCAGGACCGCTACAGCTACCTGCGGCTGCGCGACGAAGTGGCGCGCCTGGCCGGCGCCCTGCGGGCCCTCGGGGTCGGCAAGGGCGACCGGGTGATCATCTACATGCCGATGGTGCCGCAGGCGGCCATGGCGATGCTCGCCTGCGCGCGCCTGGGCGCGGTGCATTCGGTGGTGTTCGGTGGCTTCGCTCCCTACGAGCTGGCCCTGCGCATCGACGACGCCACGCCGAAGCTGGTGCTCACCGCTTCCTGCGGGCTGGAGTTCGATCGGGTGATCGAATACAAGCCGCTGGTGGACAAGGCCCTCGAACTGGCGATCCACCAGCCTGCCCACGTCATGGTCTGGCAACGCCCGCAGGCGCCCGCGCGCCTGCACCCGGGCCGCGACCTGGACTGGCAGGACTGCCTCGCCGCCGCCGAGCCGGCCGATCCGCTGCCGGTGGCCAGCGGCGATCCGCTGTACATCATGTACACCTCGGGCACCACCGGTAAGCCCAAGGGTATCGTCCGCGACAACGGTGGCCACGCGGTCGCGGTGTGCTACGCGGTCCGCACTATCTACGGCATGCAGGCCGGCGACGTCTGGTGGGGGATCTCCGACGTCGGCTGGGTGGTCGGCCACTCGCTGATCGTCTACGGCCCGCTGATGTGCGGCTGTACCACGGTGTTCTACGAAGGCAAGCCGGTGCGCACGCCGGACGCCGGCGCCTACTGGCGGGTGATCGAAGAGCACAGGGTGAACAGCCTGTTCTGCGCGCCGACGGCGATCCGCGCGATCCGCAAGGAAGACCCGCATGGTGAACGGGTGAAGCGCTACGACCTGGGTTCGCTGCGCCACCTGTTCCTGGCCGGCGAGAAGCTCGACAGCAGCACCCAGCACTGGCTGGAGGAGCACACCGGGCGGCCGGTCCACGACCATTGGTGGCAGACCGAGACCGGCTGGCCGGTGACCGCGCCCTGCATCGGGATCGCCGGCCACGACCTGCGGGCCGGCTCGACCAACCGCGCGGTGCCCGGCTACCACGTGCAGGTGCTGGACGACGAAGGCCGGCCGCTGGGAGCGAACCGCCAGGGCGCGATCGTCATCGCCCTGCCGTTGCCGCCGGGCTGCGCGCAGACCCTCTGGGGCGACCACCCGCGCTACCTGCAGGCCTACCTGGGCAACTATCCCGGCTACTACCACACCGGCGACGGCGGTTATCTCGACGAGGACGGCTTCGTCTACATCATGGGGCGCACCGACGACGTGATAAACGTTTCCGGGCATCGCCTCTCCACCGGCGAGATGGAGGAACGCGTGGCGCAGCACCAGGCGGTTGCCGAGTGCGCGGTGATCGGCGTGCGGGACGAACTCAAGGGCCACGTGCCGCTGGGCCTGGTGGTGCTCAAGGACGATGCCGGGATCGCCGCCGAGCAACTGCAGCGCGAGCTGGTGGCGCTGGTCCGCGAACAGATCGGCGCGCTGGCCTGCTTCCAGCGGGTGGTGGTGGTCAAGCGGCTGCCGAAGACCCGCTCCGGGAAGATCCTCCGCGCGGTGCTGCGCAAGATCGCCGATGGCGAGGACTACGCGGCGCCATCGACCATCGACGACCCGACGATCCTTGGCGAGATCGAGGCTGCGCTGAGGGTGCGCAAGGCGGGATAGCAAAGGCCAGGGGCACGGCGGTAGGGTGGAAAACGCCGCGCCCCGTGGTCCTGCCGTTCAGAACCCTTCGAGAACGATCTTGCCCTTGGCCCGGCCGCTCTCCAGCAGCGCGTGGGCGCGGCGCAGGTTGGCCGCGTCGATGCGGCCGAAATGCTCGCCGACGGTGGTCTTCAACACGCCTTCGTCGATCAGCCCGGCGACCCGCTCCAGCAGCCGGTGCTGCTCGATCATGTCGTCGGTCTGGAACATCGAGCGGGTGTACATGAACTCCCAGTGCAGCGACAGGCTCTTCTGCTTCAGCTTGCCGATGTCCAGCGACGCCGGGTCGTCGATCAGCGCCAGGCGGCCTTGCGGGCGCAGCGCGGCGACGATCTGTTCGAGGTGCTGGTCGGTGTGGGTCAGGCTGGCGACGTGGCTGACCTCGGCGACACCGATCCGCTTCAGCTCTTCGGCCAGCGGCTTGCCGTGGTCGATCACATGGTGCGCGCCGAGGTCGCGGACCCAGGCCTGGGTCTCTGCGCGCGAAGCGGTGCCGATCACGTTCAGGCCGGTCAGTTGCCGGGCCAGTTGGACCAGGATCGAACCGACCCCGCCGGCGGCACCGACCACCAGCAGGCTCTGGCCCTGGTCGGCCTTGCCTTCGGCGATCTGCAAGCGCTCGAAGAGCAGTTCCCAGGCAGTGATGGTGGTCAGCGGCAGGGCCGCGGCCTGGGCGAAGTCGAGGCTTTTCGGCAGGTGCCCGGCAATGCGCTCGTCGACCCGATGCAGCTCGCTGTTGCTACCGGGGCGGGTGATGTCCCCGGCGTACCAGACCCGATCGCCAGGACGGAACAGGCTGACCTCGCTGCCGACCGCGCGCACCACGCCCGCCGCGTCCCAGCCCAGCACCTTGGCCTGGCCGGCTTCCGGCTGGGCGCGCTGGCGGACCTTGGTATCCACCGGGTTGACCGAGATGGCGCGGACCTCCACCAGCAGGTCGCGCGGGCCCGGCGTGGGCTCGGGCAGTTCGAGGTCGAGCAGGGCTTCGGGATGGTCGATGGGCAGGGATTGGTAGTAACCGACAGCTTTCATGGGAACTCCGGGAAACGGGCCTCAGGCGAGGCGATAGAGTTGGTCGATCTTCACGTTCTGCAGCAGGGCTTCGTTGCCGCGGCTGAAGCGCAGGAAGTGTTCGGTGTTCTGGTGCCGCTCCAGGGCGGCGTCGTCGCGCCACTGCTCGATCATGTAGAACAGGTGGGAGTCGTGGCGGTCCTGGTGCAGGTCGTACTGCAGGCAACCAGCCTCGGCGCGCGACGGGGCGACCAGGGCGCGCAATTCGCGTTCCAGGGCCTCGGCGTGGCCGGGGGCGGCGGTGATGGTGGCGATCAGGGTGAGGGGTGTGCTCATGGTGGGTTCCTTCGATGGGGCGGAGTCAGGATGGGCTATTTCAAATCGCTGAAAAACAGGCTATCAGGGAAGACTCTTTCAAAGGAATCTTGAAAATGCTGCGTTACGACGACCTCCAAGTGTTCGTCCACACCAGCGACAGCGGCTCGTTGTCCGCCGCCGCGCGCCAGTTGGAGATTTCCCCGGCGGTGGCCAGCGCGGCGCTGAAGCGCCTGGAAAGCGAGCTGGAGGTACGCCTGTTCGCCCGCTCCACCCGCAGCCTGCGCCTGACTCCCGAGGGCGACGCGTTCCTCCTGCATGCCCGCGCCTCGTTGCGCAGCCTGGAGGAGGGGCGCCGGTTGCTGCAGGGCGGCAAGGACCAGATCGCCGGGGTACTGCAGCTTTCCGCGCCCTCCGACTTCGGCCGCAACCTGCTGCTGCCATGGCTCGACGAGTTCCAGGCGCGCTATCCGCAACTGAGCCTGCGCCTGCTGCTCGGCGACCGGGTGACCGATCTCTACCGGCAACCGGTGGACGTGGCGATCCGCTACGGCGCACCGGCCGACTCCAGCCTGGTCGCCCTGCCGCTGGCGCCGGACAACCGGCGAGTGCTCTGCGCCGCGCCGGGCTACCTGGCGGAGCGCGGCGAGCCGCGCCAGCCGGACGACCTGCGCGAGCACAATTGCCTGCTCTACCAACTCGGCGGCCGGGTACACGACCGCTGGGCGTTCCAGCGGGGCCGCCGCAGCCTGACCCTGACGGTCGCCGGCGACCGGGTCTGCGACGACGCTGACGTGGTGCGGCGCTGGGCCCTGGCCGGCAAGGGGCTGGTCTACAAGTCCTGGCTGGACGTGGCCGAGGACGTGCGCGCCGGGCGCCTGCGCCTGCTGCTGCCGGACTGGCAGGGCGAGGCGACGCCGATGAACCTCTTGTGTACCCACCGCGCCCAGTTGACCCGCCCGGTGACCCTCTTGCGCGCGTTCGTGCGCGAGCGTTGCGACGCATTGCTGGCGGAGGCTCCATGGACGAGGAACTGAACCGGGCGGCGAGCCTGGCCATCGAGCTGGCGGACGTGGACAGCGCCGCGCGCTTGCACGAACGCCTGCGCGAGGCCCTGGCGTTGCCGCCGTGGTACGGATGCAACTGGGATGCCTTCTGGGACGCCATCAGCGGCCTGGTGCCGATGCCCCGGCGATTGCGTCTGCAAGGCTGGAGCGACTTCGCCCGGCGCCTGCCGGAGGAAGCGGCGCAGCTTTCGGCCTGCCTGGAGGCGTTGCGCGAGACGTACCCGCAACTGGCGCCGGAAGTCCTGCGCGACGCTTGATCAGTCCCAGCCGAACAGCTCGGCGGCGTTGCGGCTGCTGCTCGCCGCCAGTTCCTCGGCGTCGACCCCGCGCAGCTCGGCGAGGGCGCGGCAGATGTCCGGCAGGTGCTCCGGACTGTTGCGCTGGCCGGGATGCATCGATGGCGCCATGTCCGGCGCATCGGTTTCCAGCACGATGGCCTCGGCCGGCAGCTCCGCCGCCACCTTGCGCAGGCGGTTGGCCTGCGGCCAGGTCGGCGCGCCGCCGAGGCCGAGGCGGAAGCCGAGCTTGAGGTACTCGCGGGCTTCCTCGCGGCTGCCGGCGAAGGCATGGATGATGCCACGGCGCTCCAGGCGGATGCGCTTGAGGGTGGCGATGGTCGCCGCGTGGGCGCGGCGCACGTGGATCAGCGCCGGCAGGCGGAATTCCGCGGCTAGCCGCAGTTGGGCCTCGAACAGCGCCTGCTGGGCGTCGCGGTCGAGGTGTTCCAGGTAGTAGTCCAGGCCGATCTCGCCGACCGCGCAGAGCTTCGTCTCGCCGCGCAGGCGTTGCAGCCACTGGCGCAGGTCGTCCAGGTGCTGCGGGCGGTGCCGCGCCAGGTAGACGGGGTGCAGGCCGAGCGCCGCGTACAGGCCATCCTCGGCCTGCGCCAGGTCCCAGACCCGTTGCCAGTTCTCGCGGTAGACGCCGAGCACCACCTGGCGCTCGACCCCCAGCGCGCGGCTGCGTTGCAGCAGCGCGGCGCGGTCGGCGTCGAAGTCCGGGAAGTCGAGGTGGTTGTGGGTGTCGACCAGGCGCATGGCGGCCGGCTCAGTCGCGCAGCTTGAGTTGCCGGGGGACGGCGTGCAGGCCCGGCCGGTAGTCGTTCTCCTCGACCGCGCGGAGCGCCAGTTCGAGGGCGTTGGCGGCGATCAGCGCGTGCTGCTGGTAGATCGAGTTGACCTTCAGCGGCACGAAGTCGAGCAACTGGGTGTCGCCGAAGGTCGCCACCCGCAAGCCTTCGGGCCAACCGTCGGCGCGCGCCTGGAACACATCGAAGACGCCTTCGAGGAGTACATAGGCAGTGGTCACCAGGGCGTCGGGCAGGTAGCCCAGGCGCTCGAGCAATTGCTCCATCAGGCGGCGTCCGCACTCGCGGCTGAACACCTCGGCATGCTCGACGATGACCTCGCCGCGGAAGTCCTTCAGCGCCTGGCGGAAGCCGGCGGCGCGGTCGTGGCTGATGATCAGGTCCGCCCGCGCGCCGAGCAGGGCGATATGGCGCGGCGCCGGTTGCAACAGGGTTTCGGTGAGGCGGCGCGCGGCGTCCTGGTCGTCGCTGATCACCGAGGCGAAGCGCTGCGGGTCGAGCTGGCGGTCGATGGCCACCACCGGCAGGCCTTCGGCGACCAGCCGGGCATGGGTATCATCCCCGGCCGGCAGGCAACTGGCGACGATCAGCGCGTCGCAGCGGCGCGCGCGGAACAGGTTGACCACCTGGCGCTCGGTCTCCGGCTCGTCGTCGGAGCAGGCGATCAGCAACTGGTAGCCGCGCGCCCGGGCGCCTTGTTCGAGTTGCTTGGCGAGGCGGGCGTAGCTGGGGTTTTCCAGGTCCGGGAGGATGAAGCCGAGGGTGCGGGTCTGCCCGCGGCGCAGGCCGGCGGCCTGCTGGTCCGGCTGGTAGCCGTGTTCCTCGACCACGGCAAGCACGCGCTCGACGGTGGCGGCGCTGATGCGCCGCTGGGCGGCCTTGCCATTGATGACGTAGCTGGCGGTGGTCACCGAGACCCCGGCCAGGCGGGCGATATCACTGAGTTTCAAACCGATCTCTACTGGAGGCGACGACAAGTTGGGCTTCAAGGATCAATCATTATCGGGTAACGTGCCAATTTAATTAAGTGAATCGATTCAGCAAAAGATTCCGGCGAAGCCGGCGCCCCCTGCCCCAGGCTGCCTCGCGCAGCCCGAACGCGGCGCCGCCTACGCTATGGCAGGTCAATGACAACAAGCGGATCACCGCCCCAGGCTGTACGGAAGGCTCCCGCGAGCCGCTTTCCGCTACCGCCGGCACATCCCGCGCCCGCGCCTCGGCGCGGCGGGACGATCCGGACGTGAGACGGGGAGCCGTTCGCTCCTGAGGAGGTTTCCATGCTCGAACTCGATACCCGGCAGATCCGCATGGGCCAGCGCGCCGCGGACAAGGCCGAAGCCCTGCGCCTGCTCGGCGCGGCGCTGGTCGCCGACGGCCTGGCCGCGCCCGGCTATGCCGAGGGCCTGAAGGCGCGCGAGGCACAAGGCTCCACCTACCTCGGCCAGGGCATCGCCATACCCCATGGGACCCCGGATACCCGCGAGCTGGTCTTCAGCACCGGTGTGCGCCTGCTGCAATTCCCCGAGGGAGTGGACTGGGGCGATGGCCAGCAGGTCTACCTGGCCATCGGCATCGCGGCGAAGTCCGACGAACACCTGCAGCTCCTGCAATTGCTCACCCGCGCCCTCGGCGAGGCCGACCTGGGACCGGCGCTGAGCGCGGCCGCCAGCGCCGAGGAAGTCCTCGGCCTGTTGCAGGGCGCGCCGCAGGAACTGGCGCTGGACGCACAACTGGTCGGCCTCGGCCAGAACGCCGAGGACCTCGACGAACTGGCCTGGCTCGGCGCGCGCCTGTTGAAGAAGGCCGGCTGCGTGGAGAACGGCTTCGCCGCCGTGCTCCAGCAGACCGAACCGTTGCCGCTGGGCGACGGGCTGTGCTGGTTGCACAGCGAACAATTGGTGAAGCGCCCCGGGCTGGCCTTCGTCACTCCGGCGCAACCGTTGCAGCACCAGGGGCAACTGGTCACCGGGCTGTTCTGCCTGGCCAGCCTGGGCGAAGCGCACCAGGCGCTGCTCGAACGCCTGTGCGACCTGTTGCTGGAAGGGCGTGGCGCCGAGCTGGTGCGCGCCACCAGCAGCCGCAGCGTACTCGCGGCGCTCGGTGGCGAGCTGCCGCCGGACTGGCCCAGCGCGCGAGCGGTCCTGGCCAACCCGCATGGCCTGCATGCCCGCCCGGCGCAGGCGCTGGCGCAGCTGGCCAAGGGTTTCGCCGGCGAGATCCGGGTACGCCTGGCCGACAGCGAGGCGGCCCCCGTCTCGGCGAAGAGCCTGAGCAAGCTGCTCGCCCTCGGCGCGCGACGCGGCCAGACGCTGGAGTTCAGCGCCGAGCCGGCGATCGCCGAGGACGCGCTGCCAGCCTTGCTGGCCGCGGTGCGCGAGGGGCTCGGCGAGGAGGTCGAAGCGCTGGCGGAGGAGGCCTTGCCCGATGCCGTCGGCGAGGCGGAAGAGGATGCCCGGCCGGCGCCGCTGCGCGCCGGCGAGCGCCTGCAGGCAATCGCCGCGTCGCCGGGCATCGCCAGTGGTCCGGCGCATGTCCAGGTGGCGCAGCGCTTCGAGTTCCAGCCGCGCGGCGAGTCGCCGGCCCATGAACGCGAGCGCCTGCTGCGGGCCAAGCGGGCGGTGGACGAGGAGATCGTCGGCCTGGTCGAACGCAGCACGGTGAAGGCGATCCGCGAGATTTTCGTCACCCACCGGGAGATGCTCGACGATCCGGAACTGGCCGAGCAGGTGCAACTGCGCCTGAATCGCGGCGAAAGCGCCGAAGCGGCCTGGAGTCGGGTGGTGGAAGACAGCGCGGCGCAACAGGAGGCGCTGCACGACGCGCTGCTCGCCGAGCGCGCCGCCGACCTCCGCGACCTCGGCCGGCGGGTGCTGGCCAGGCTCTGCGGGGTGGAGGCGCCGCGCGAGCCGGAGCAGCCGTACATCCTGGTGATGGACGAGGTCGGCCCCTCCGATGTCGCCCGCCTCGACGCCCAGCGGGTCGCCGGCATCCTCACGGCGCGCGGCGGCGCCACTTCGCACAGCGCGATCATCGCCCGCGCCCTCGGCATTCCGGCATTGGTCGGCGCCGGCGCGGCGGTGCTCGGCCTGGAGCCTGGCACGGCACTGCTGCTGGATGGCGAGCACGGCTGGCTGCAGGTGGCGCCGAGCACCGAACAGTTGCAGCAGGCCGCCGCCGAGCGCGACGCCCGCCAGCAGCGCCAGGCCCGCGCCGACGCGCAGCGGCTGGAGCCTGCGCGGACCCGCGATGGCCACGCGGTGGAAGTCTGCGCCAACCTTGGCGACACCGCCGGCGCCGCGCGCGCGGTGGAGCTGGGCGCCGAGGGCGTTGGCCTGCTGCGCACCGAGTTCGTCTTCATGAACAACGCCCGCGCGCCGGACCTGGCGACCCAGGAAGCGGAATACCGTCGGGTGCTCGACGCCCTCGACGGACGTCCGCTGGTGGCGCGGACCCTGGATGTCGGCGGGGACAAGCCGCTGCCGTACTGGCCGATTCCCCACGAAGAGAATCCCTATCTGGGCCTGCGCGGTATCCGCTTGACCCTGCAGCGACCGCAGATCCTCGAGACCCAGTTGCGCGCGCTGTTCCGCGCTGCCGGGGAGCGGCCGCTGCGGGTGATGTTCCCGATGGTCGGCAGCCTCGACGAATGGCGCCAGGCGCGTGACCTGGCGCTGCGCCTGCGCGAGGAAATCCCGCTGGCCGACCTGCAACTGGGGATCATGGTCGAGGTGCCCTCGGCGGCGTTGCTCGCGCCGGTGCTGGCCCGCGAGGTGGACTTCTTCAGCGTCGGCACCAACGACCTGACCCAGTACACCCTGGCTATCGATCGCGGCCACCCGAGTCTTTCGGCCCAGGCCGACGGCCTGCATCCGGCGGTGCTGCAACTGATCGACATGACCGTCCGCGCCGCCCACGCCGAGGGCAAGTGGGTCGGCGTCTGCGGCGAACTGGCGGCCGACCCGCTGGCGTTGCCGCTGCTGGTCGGCCTGGGAGTGGACGAGCTGAGCGTCTCGGCGCGCAGCATCGCCCTGGTCAAGGCCGGCGTGCGCGAACTGCAGCTGGTCGCTGCGCGCGGCCTGGCCCGCAAAGCCCTGGGCCTGGCGAGCGCCGCCGAGGTCCGGGCCCTGGTGGAAGCGGAGGTGCAGTAATGGCGCGGATCCTGACGATTACCCTGAACCCTGCGCTGGACCTCACCGTGCGCCTGCGCCAGCTGGAACTGGGGGCGGTTAACCGCAGCGAGGCGGTGCTGACCCAGGCCGCCGGCAAGGGTCTGAACGTCGCCCAGGTGCTTGCCGACCTCGGCCATCGGTTGACGGTCAGCGGCTTCCTCGGCGAAGACAACCAGCCGCCGTTCACCGCCATGTTCCAGCGTCGTGGCTTCGCCGATGCGTTCGTCCGGGTGCCGGGCGAAACCCGCAGCAACATCAAGCTGGCCGAGCGCGGCGGGCGCGTCAGCGACCTCAACGGGCCGGGCCCGGAGGCCGACGAGCGAGCCCAGGCGGCGTTGCTCGAACGCCTCGACCGGCTTGCCGGGGAGCACGAGCTGGCGGTGGTCGCCGGCAGCCTGCCGCGCGGGGTCGAGCCGGAATGGCTGGGCGAACTGCTGCGGCGCTTGCGGCGCCTCGGCCTGAAGGTCGCCTTCGACAGCAGCGGCGCGGCCCTGCGCGAAGGTGTGAAGGCTGCGCCGTGGATGATCAAGCCGAACCTCGAGGAACTGGCCGATCTCTGCTCGGCGCCGATGGATGACCTGGTCGCACAGCGCCAGGCGGCCGAACGTCTGCGCCAGGACGGGGTAGGCCAGGTGGTGATTTCCCAGGGCGCCGCGGGGGTCAACTGGTTCGCCGCCGAGGGTGCCTGGCAGGCGCGGCCGCCGGCGGTGGAAGTGGCCAGCACGGTGGGCGCCGGCGATTCCCTGCTGGCCGGCATGCTGCACGGGCTGGCCAGCGGCTGGCCGGCCGAGCGGGTGCTGCGTCAGGCCACCGCCATCGCCAGCCTGGCGGTAACCCAGTTCGAGTTCGGCATCGGCGATCCGCAGCGCCTGGCGCGGATCGAAGCGGGCGTCGTGGTGCAGCCATTGGTCGAGGAGGCCTGAGATGAAACTAGCGATTGTCACCGCCTGCCCTGGCGGACAGGTCACCAGCGTGCTCGCCGCGCGCCTGCTGCGGGGCGCCGCCGAGCGCCTGGGCTGGGAAACCTGCGTCGAGGCGAATGCCGGGTCGAGGCCCGAGGGCGAACTGAGCGCCGAACAGATCGCCGAAGCCGACTGGGTCCTGCTGGTCGGCGTCGAGCCGCTGGCGGCGGCGCGTTTCGTCGGCAAGCCGGTGTATCGCGCGCGTCCCGCCGAGGCGCTGGCCGATCCGCGCGCCTTCCTCCAGCGGGCCGCCGCCCTGGCGAGCGTGGAGGTCGCCGGGGACGAGGCCGGCCTGGTTGCGCCGGAGGCCGGAGCGGCACCGCGGATCGTCGCGGTGACCGCCTGTCCGACCGGCGTGGCGCACACCTTCATGGCCGCCGAGGCGTTGCAGCTCGCGGCGGGGCAACTGGGCTTCGCGTTGCAGGTCGAGACCCAGGGCTCGGTCGGCGCGCGCAACCCGCTCGACCCGGCGGACATCGCCGCCGCCGACGTGGTCCTGCTGGCCGCCGACATCGACGTGGACACGGCCCGTTTCGCCGGCAAGAAGATCTACCGTTGCGGCACCGGCGTGGCCCTCAAGCAGGCCCGCGCGACGCTCGAGCGGGCGCTGGCGGAAGGGCAGGTCGAGAGCGCGGGCGCAGCCAGCGCGGTGGTCGCCAGGGACGAGAAGCGCGGGGTGTACAAGCACCTGCTGACCGGGGTGTCGTTCATGTTGCCGATGGTGGTCGCGGGCGGCCTGCTGATCGCCCTGTCGCTGGCCTTCGGCATCGATGCCTACAAGCAGCCGGGCAGCCTGGCGGCGGTGCTGAGGACGGTCGGCGACACGGCTTTCGTCCTGATGGTGCCGATGCTCGCCGGCTACATCGCCTATTCCATCGCCGACCGCCCGGGCCTGGCGCCGGGCATGCTCGGCGGCCTGCTCGCCGGGACCCTCGGCGCCGGGTTCATCGGCGGGATAGTCGCCGGCTTCATCGCCGGCTATGCGGCGCGGGCCATCAGCCACGGGCTGAGGCTGCCGGCGAGCCTGGAAGCGCTGAAGCCGATCCTGGTCATCCCGTTGCTGGCCAGCCTGGTCACCGGCCTGCTGATGCTCTACGTGGTCGGCAAGCCGGTGGCCGGGATGCTCGCGGCACTGACCGGGTTCCTCGACGGCATGGGTACCTCCAATGCCATCCTCCTCGGCCTGCTGCTCGGCGGGATGATGTGCGTCGACCTCGGCGGACCGGTCAACAAGGCCGCCTACGCCTTTTCCGTCGGCCTGCTCTCGTCGCACAGCTACGCGCCGATGGCGGCGGTGATGGCGGCGGGCATGGTGCCGCCGATCGGCATGGGCCTGGCGACCCTGCTGGCGCGGCGCAAGTTCGCCGAGAGCGAGCGGCAGGCCGGCAAGGCAGCCTCGGTGCTGGGGCTGTGCTTCATCTCCGAAGGCGCCATCCCGTTCGCCGCCAAGGACCCGTTGCGGGTGATCCCGGCGAGCATCGCCGGCGGCGCGCTGACCGGCGCCCTGTCGATGTATTTCGGCTGCAAGTTGCAGGCGCCTCACGGCGGGTTGTTCGTGATGCTGGTGCCCAACGCGATCAACCACGCCCTGGCGTACCTGCTGGCGATCGTCGCCGGCAGCCTGCTTACCGGGCTGCTCTACGCCGTGCTCAAGCGCGGCGCCGAGCCGGGACTGGCGTTGGGGACCTCGTCCTCGCGGGAGCCGGCGGCTGGCGGATAGCCGCGAGGCGGTCATGCGCCCTACGCCACCTGAGCGACGTGGCAGAGGGTAGGGCGAATAACGCCGCAGGCGTTATCCGCCGAGACTCCGGAGAACCGGCGGATAACCGCAAGCGGTTATTCGCCCCAGCGGTCGATCCGACCTGGGGCGGCTTCAGGCCTGGCGCAACAGGCGCACGCCATCTTCCTGTGCGAGGCTGGCCTCGTTGATCGGCAACGAGCAGGACTGCCCGCGTCCCATCGGGTAGTAGTGGAAGCCGTGGCGGGCCATGCGCTCGGGGTCGTAGAGGTTGCGCCCGTCGAAGATCACCGGGGCCTTCAGGCGCTCCTTGAGCAGCTCGAAATCCGGTGCCTTGAATTGCTGCCACTCGGTGCAGATGACCAGCGCATCGGCGCCTCCCAGGGTCGCCTCGGGGGTGCCCATCAGGCTCAGGCGTTCGTCGTGGCCATAGAGCCGCTGGGTTTCCTGCATTGCTTCGGGATCGTAGGCGCGCACCTGCGCGCCGTGGCGCCAGAGCGCTTCCATCAGTTCGCGGCTGGGCGCGTCGCGCATGTCGTCGGTGTTCGGCTTGAAGGCCAGGCCCCAAAGGGCGAAGGTCTTGCCGCGCAGGTCGCCGTCGTAGAACACCCGGATGCGTTCGAACAGCTTGTGCTTCTGCCGCCGGTTGATCGCTTCCACTGCCTGCAACAGGTCGCTGGAGCAATGCGCCTGCTCGGCGCTGTGGATCAGCGCGCGCATGTCCTTGGGGAAGCAGGAGCCGCCGTAGCCGCAGCCGGGGTAGATGAAGTGGTAGCCGATCCGCGGGTCGGCGCCGATGCCCTGGCGCACCGCCTCGATGTCGGCACCGAGGTGTTCGGCCAGTTCGGCGATCTGGTTGATGAAGCTGATCTTGGTCGCCAGCATGCCGTTCGCCGCGTACTTGGTCAGTTCGGCGCTGCGCAGGCCCATGAACAGCATGCGGTCGTGGTTGCGGTTGAACGGCTCGTAGAGTTCGCGCATCACCTGGCGCACCTCTTCGTTGTCGCAGCCGACCACGATGCGGTCCGGGCGCCGGCAGTCGGCGACGGCGGAGCCTTCCTTGAGGAATTCCGGGTTGGAGACGATCTCGAATTCCAGCTCGCGTCCGTCGGCTTCCAGGCGCCGCTCGATGTGCGCGCGCAGGCGGTCGCCGGTGCCTACCGGGACGGTCGATTTCTCCACCACGATGACGGGCTTGCGGCGGTGCTCGGCGATGGCATCGGCCACCGCGAAGACCGCGCCGAGATCGGCCGCGCCGTCCTCGCCAGGCGGGGTGCCGACCGCAATGAACTGCACCCGGCCGTGTTCCACGGCCAGGCGCGCATCGCTGCTGAAACGCAGGCGGCCGCTGTCCAGGCCTTCGCGCAGCAAGGCGTCGAGCCCGGGTTCGTAGATGCTGGCGAGGCCCTGCGCGAGGCGTTCGACCTTGTTCCGGTCGATGTCCATGCACAGTACATCGTGGCCCACTTCGGCGAGGACGGCGGCCTGCACCAGTCCTACATAGCCACTGCCGAATACGCTGATCTTCATGGTGCTTTCCTCGACGGATGATGCGCGGGCGCGGCAGCGGTGCGGCGGGCGTTGACGGTCAACACGCCGAGCACCACCAGGCCTACGCCCAGGGTCTTGCTGGTACTGAAGGTTTCATCGAACGCCGGCAGGCTCGCCGCCAGCAGGTAGACCAGCGCGTAGCTGGCGCTCAACAGGCTGTAGGCGCGGCCCAGTGGCAGGTGGCGCAGGGCGGCCAGCCAGCACAGCAGGGAGGCGGCGTAGGCTGCCACCGCCAGGGCTACCGCGAGCAGCGCGGCGCGCTCCGGCGTTTGCCCGGCCCAGGCTTCCGGTAGCGGCAGGCGGCTCATGCCCCAGCGCATGCCGAGCTGGGCGGCGCTGGCCAGCAGCATGCTGCCCAGCGCCGCCAGCCAGCCGCGTAGCGCGTTCATGCGCTCCTCCCGAGCAGGGCCACGCCGGCGACGATCAGCAACAGGCCGGCGAGGTGGCGGCGATCCACCGGCTCATCGAAGACGAAGCGTGCCGCCAGGGTGACCAGGACGAAGTTCAGCGCCAGCATCGGATAGGCGCTGCCGACTTCCACCCGTTGCAGGAGCAGCAGCCAGCAGAGCAGGCCGAGCCCGAGGGCGAGCAGCGCCAGCCACGGCCACGGACTGCGCAGGCGCGCCGTCCAGCCGTCGGCGGCGACCAGGCGCCAGTGCTCCACGGTGAGCTTCTGCGCAACCTGGCCGAGGCCGGTCATGAGCAGGGTGGCGAGCAGCAGTGCGGCGCTCATGGGCGCACCTGCGGCAGGATCGCCAGGACCAGGTTGCCGTTCCGGTAGCGTTCGCCGTCGCCCGGCAACAGCGCCAGCTGGTAGCGGTCGCTGGCGCTGTTGATCCGCAGCAGCACGGCAACCGAGCCGTCCTGGCGTGCCTGCCAGAGCCACTGGCGGATGTCTGCCAAGGGCACGCTGCGCTGGCTGTGCTCGGGGTAGGAGAGGCCGTACTTCAGCTCGCCGCGCGTGTCGTAGAGCGTCACGTCGCTACGACGCAGGCGCCAGGCGAGGGCCGAGGCGGCGCCGAGGTCGTTGCTCAGCAGATGGTGGGCGCCGGTCAGTTCGTCGAGGTGTTCGGCGACGAACAGGTCGGGGGTCTTGTTCTGCACCACATGATTGGGCATCGCTGCCGGCAGCAGCGCGATCAGCACCCAGCTCGCCAGCAGCGGCGCGGCCCAGGCGCGTAGCGGGTAGCGCCACTGGGCGAGGCCGGCGGCGGCCCAGGCGCCGATCACCAGCAGGACCAGGAACAGCTCGAAGGGTTCTTCCTGGTACACCGGCTTGCGCAGTTGCAGGTAGGCCAGGGCCGCCAGCGCGAGGAGCGCCAGGCCCAGGTTGAGCAGCCCGTTGCCGCGCAGCGCGACGCTGTTCCCCAGGCGCAGCCGCTGCACCAGGGCGTGGCCCATGAGCAGTGCCAGCGGCAGCAGGCAGGGCATGATGTAGGTCGGCAGCTTGCCCCGGCTCAGGCTGAAGAACGCCAGCGGCAACAGCAGCCATAGCGCCAGGAAGACCACCGGCGCTTGGCGCCGCTCGTGCCAGGCCTGGCGCAGCGCGCTCGGCAGCAGGCCGCTCCAGGGCAGGCAGGAGACCGCCAGCAACGGCAGGTAGAACCACCACGGGCGAGAGTGCTGGGCGTCTTCGCCGGCGAAGCGGCGGATGTGTTCGTGCCAGAAGAAGAACCGCCAGTAGTCCGCTTCCCGCGCATGCACGGCGAGCGCCCAGGGCAGGCAGACGAGCAGCGCCGCCAGCACCGCCAGCGCGCCGTAGCCAAGCAGCTCGCGCCAGCGCCGCTGCCAGAGCATGTAGGGCAGGGCGACCAGCACCGGCAGCAGCCAGGCGAGGAAGCCCTTGGTCAGGAAGCCCATGCCGCAGGCGAGGCCGAGCAGGGTCCAGCCAAGCAGGCGCGCGCGGCGGCTCCCCGCGTCGAGGGCATGCCACAGCGCCACCAGGCTCAGGTTGACCCAGAAGGTGAATTGCGGGTCGAGGTTGGCATAGCCGGACTGCCCGGCGATCAAGCCGAAGCTGGCGTAGAGCAGCGCGCACGCCAGGCTGGTGCGCGGGTCGCGCCACAGGCGGCGGGCCAGCAGGTAGGCGAGCAGGACGCTGAGGGCGGTGGCGACGACCGAGGCGATGCGCACGCCGAACAGGTTTTCGCCGAAGACCGCCTGGCCGAGGGCGATCATCCAGTAGCCGGCGACCGGCTTCTCGAAGTAGCGCAGGCCGAGGAAGTGCGGCGACACCCAGTCGCCGCCCAGCAGCATCGCCTGGCTGATCTGCGCGTAGCGGGTCTCGTCGGGAATCCACAGGCCATGGTTGCTCAGTGGAACCAGGTAGAACAGGCCGAAGGCGATCAGCAGCAGCGACCAGGTCTGGCGGCGGCTCATGGCTGGCGCACTCCCAGCCAGCCCTCGCGGCCGGCCAGGCGGCCGCGCACCAGTTCGGCCAGCGGCAGGTTGCGCGGATCGTCCGGCAGCAGTTCGCCCAACGGTCGGAAGCGGATGCCACGCCGTTCGGCGCGCCGCAGCAGTTCGCGGAACGCCGGGGCGAGAAGCAGCCCCTCGACCTCGGCGTGGATGGTGTAGACGTTGTCGCGGCCAGCGGCGAAGCGTTCCAGGATGAAGTCGTTGTAGGCCTCGCGCGGCAGGCCGGGACCGACCACCTCGTCGAAGGTCGGCAGGTTCACCGGCACCTGCGGGATGCCGGGGCTGCCGTCGGCCAGGCGCGGGCGGAACGCGCCGCGTCCGCGGCAGTCGCTGTTGTAGCGGAAGCCGAAGGGCTGCTTGGCCTCGACCACCCGGCCGTCGGCGCGCCAGCCGGCGGCGGCGGAACAACGCACCGGCTGGCCGAGGATGTCCGCCAGGCAATCGCTGCCGCGGCGGATCTGCTCGCCGAGCTGCTGCACGCTCCAGACGCCGGCGTGGGTCTGCCAGGCATGGTGGTCCCAGGCGTGCAGGCCGACCTCGTGGCCGGCGGCCTGGGTCCGCCGCATCAGCGGGCCGAGTTCGCGGCCGATCGGCTTGCCCGGCCAGGCGGTGCCGGCCAGCAGGATGTCCCAGCCATACAGGCTGGCGGCGCGCGAGCGGAGCATCTTCCAGAAGAACGCCGGGCGCGCCAGGCGCCAGAGGTGGCGGCCCATGTTGTCCGGGCCGACGCTGAAGAAGAAGGTCGCCTTCAGCCCGGCTTCGTCGAGCAGCTCGAGCAGCCGCGGCACCCCGTCGCGGGTGCCGCGGAAGGTGTCGACGTCGATGCGCAGGCCGGCCTGGATCACGCCTGTGCCTCGCGCTCGCGGAGCGCTTCGTGGAGGAAGAAGTCGAGGGTCTTGCCGATGGTCTCGCGCAGTTCGATGGTGGGCTGCCAGTCGAGCAGGCGCCGGGCGTTGTCGATGCTCGGCTTGCGGTGGGCCACGTCCTGGTAGCCGTCGCCGTAGAAGCTGCGGCTCTCCACCTCGCGGAAGCCGGCGAAGGGCGGGAACTGCGCGCGCAGCGGGTGGGCCTCGAACTGGCGCAGCAGTTCCTCGCCGAGCTGGCGGATGCTCGCCTCGTTGTCCGGGTTGCCGATGTTGACGATCTGCCCGTCGCAGCGGCCGTCGCGGTTGTCGATGATCCGCGCGAGGGCCTCGATGCCGTCGTCGACGTCGGTGAAGCAGCGCTTCTGCGCGCCGCCGTCGACCAGGCGGATCGGCGTGCCTTCGACCAGGTGCAGGATGAGCTGGGTGATCGCCCGCGAGCTGCCGATCCGCGCCGAATCCAGGCGGTCCAGGCGCGGGCCCATCCAGTTGAACGGACGGAACAGGGTGAAGCGCAGGCCCTGCTGGCCGTAGGCCCAGATCACCCGGTCGAGCAACTGCTTGGACACCGAGTAGATCCAGCGCTGCTTGTTGATCGGCCCGACCACCAGGTTCGAGCGGTCTTCGTCGAAGTCCGGGTCCTGGCACATGCCGTAGACCTCGGAGGTGGAAGGGAACACCACGCGTTTGCCGTATTTCACGCAGTAGCGGACGATCCGCAGGTTTTCCTCGAAGTCCAGTTCGAACACCCGCAGCGGGTTGCGCGTGTACTCGATGGGCGTGGCGATGGCCACCAGCGGCAGGATCACGTCGCATTTCTTCACATGGTATTCGAGCCACTCCGAATGGATGCCGATGTCGCCTTCGACGAAGTGGAAATGCGGGTCGGCCTTGAGCCGTTCGATGGCGTCGGAGCCGATGTCCATGCCGTGGACCTCGTAGCGCCCGTCGCGCAGCAGGCGTTCGGACAGGTGGTTGCCGATGAAGCCGTTGACCCCGAGGATCAGCACCCGCGTGCGGCGCTGCGGGCCGGACGCCGCGCCACGCAGGCGCGCGCCCTCGACCAGGCCCAGCTCGGTGGCCAGTTGCGTGCCGGCCAGGTACAGGCCGCGCTCGCCGCGCTGGCCGAAGCGCAGCACCAGCGAGTCCTCGCCGCAGGCGATCCGCAGCGGGTCGCAGGACAGTACGCTGCCCGGCTCGCGACCGTGGTTGCCGGCGACCACCTCGGCGCTCCAGACGATCAGCTTCTGTTCGCCGACCTGGCAGAAGGCGCCAGGGTAGGGCTGGGTCACCGCGCGCACCAGGTCGTACAACTGCCGTGCCGGCCTGTGCCAGTCGAGCAGGCCGTCCGCCGGGGTGCGCCGGCCGAAGTGGCTGGCCTGGCTCTCGTCCTGCTCGACTTCCGGCAGCACGCCGAGGGCTAGCAGCGGCAGGCTGTCGCGCAGCAGGGCACCGGCGGCCTTGCGCAGCTTGCCGTGCAGGCTCAGGGCGGTGTCCTCGGGGTCGATGGCGACGGCCTGCTGGGCGAGGATCGGCCCGGCGTCGGCGCGCTCGATCATGCGATGCAGGGTCACCCCGGTCTGCGTTTCGCCGTTGACCAGCACCCAGTTCGCCGGGGCGCGTCCGCGGTAGCGCGGCAGCAGCGAACCGTGCAGGTTGTAGGCGCCGCGTGCGGCGCAGGCGAGCAGCTCGGCGCCGAGCAGGCGGCGGTAGTAGAAGGAGAACAGGAAGTCCGGGCGCAGTTGGCGGATGCGCTCCAGCCACAGCGGATGGTTCACGTCCTCGGGCGCGTGCAGCGGAATGCCGCGCTCGGCACAGAGACGTGCGACCGAGGCGTAGAAGGTGTTTTCCCGTGGGTCGTCGGCATGGGTGAAGACGGCGGCGATCTCGTAGCCGGCATTGAGCAGGGCTTCGATACCGGTGCAACCGATGTCGTGGTAGGCGAAGACGACGGCTTTCGAGGTCATGGCGTGGAAGGCTCGCTGGATGAAGAGGTGAAACCGGCCCGCTGCAGGGCCGAGGGAAGCGCGGAGGGCGTTGCGCGGACCACGCGCTCGATGAAGAAGCGCGGCCGCGCGCGCACGTCGCTGTACATGCGCCCGAGGTACTCGCCGAGCAGGCCCATGCCGAGCAACTGCACGCCGCTGAACATGAACAGCACGGCGAACAGCACGAACAGGCCGTTGCCGGCCCAGGCGGCGCCGAAGGCCAGGCGCAGCACGAGGAGGAACAGGGCGAAGAGGAAGCCGGCCAGGGCCATGCCGCCGCCGACCAGGCTGAGCAGGCGCAGCGGCGTGGTGGTCATGCAGGTGACCAGGTCGAACATCAGGTTGAGCAGGCGCATCGCGCTGTATTTCGATTCGCCGTGGGCGCGCTCGGCGTGGGCGACGCGGATCTCGCAGGTATGCCGGGCGAAGCCGTTGGCCAGGATCGGGATGAAGGTACTGCGTTCGCGGCAGGCCAGCATCGCTTCGACGATGCTGCGCCGGTAGGCGCGCAGCATGCAGCCGTAGTCGTGCATGGCGACCCCGGTGGAGCGCTGCACCGCCAGATTCACCAGGCGCGAAGGCCAGCGCCGCCAGGCCGAGTCCTGGCGCTCGGCGCGGATGCTGCCGACCACGTCATAGCCCTGCGCGGCGCGCTCCACCAGGCGCGGGATTTCCTCCGGCGGGTTCTGCAGGTCGGCATCGAGGGTGATCACCAGGTCGCCACGGGACTGTTCGAAGCCGGCGAGGATCGCCGCGTGCTGGCCGTAGTTGCGGTTGAGGATCACCGCCACCACGGCGCTGCCGTCGCGTTCGGCGGCGGCCTGCAAGAGTTCCGCGGAGCGGTCGCGGCTGCCGTCGTCGACCAGCACGATCTCGAAGGCGCGGCCCAGCTCCAGGCAGGCGGCCTCGGTGCGGCGCAGCAGTTCGGGCAGGCTGGCTTCCTCGTTGTAGACCGGGATCACCACCGAGACCAGGTCGATCGGATAGGGCTTCATCGACGTTTCTCCAGGATCTCCTCGATGGCGCGGGCGACGCGCTCGATGTCGTCGTCGCGCATGTCGGGGAACAGCGGGATGGAGCACAGGCGGGCCGAGTTCCACTCGCTGTTGGGCAGGCTCAGGCGCGGCTGGCGCTGGCGGTAGTAGTGGTGCAGGTGACTGGCGATGAAATGGATGCCGCTACCGATGCCGCGCGCCTTCAGGGCTTCCATGAAGGCGTCGCGGCCCAGGCCGCAGGCCTCGGCGTCGATGCGCAGGATGAACAGGTGCCAGGCGTGGCGCTGCTTGTGCGCGGGCAGGCCGAGCGGCGCCAGCGGCAGGCCGGCGAGGCGCTCCAGGTAGCGTTCGGCGAGGGCCTGGCGGCGCGCGTTGAGCGCGTCCAGGCGCTTGAGCTGGACCAGCGCGAGGGCGGCGTTGAGGTCGGCCAGGTTGTATTTGAAACCGGGCTCGATCACTTCCGCCTGCGGCTTGCGTCCATGGCTCAGGCGGTCGTAGGCATCGACCCCGAGGCCGTGGAACTTGAGGCGGCGGACCCGTTCGGCGAGGGCACTGTCGTCGCTGACGAACATCGCGCCTTCGGCGCAGGTCAGGTTCTTGATCGCGTGGAAGGAAAAGATCGCCGTGCCGCGGGAGCCTACCGGGCGCCCGCGGTATTCGCTGCCGACCGCGTGGGCGGCGTCCTCGACCAGGGCGATGCCGTGGCGCCCGGCGACCGTGCGCAGGCCTTCGAGATCCAGGGTGGAGCCGGCGTAGTGCACCGGCACGATGGCGCGGGTGCGCGGGCCGATGGCGGCTTCCACTGCCTGCGCCGAACACATCAGGGTGTCGCGGTCGACGTCGACGAACACCGGGGTGGCGCCGAGCAGGGTGATGACGTTGGCGGTGGAGACCCAGGTCAGCGACGGCGTGATCACTTCGTCGCCGGGGCCGATGCCCAGCGCCAGCAGGGTGACGTGCAGGGCGCCGGTGGCCGAGGATAGCGCCACTGCGTGGCGGCAGCCGAGGCGTTCGGCGAAGCGCTGTTCGAGCTCCTGGTTCTTCGGCCCGGTGGTGATCCAGCCGGAACGCAGGACCTGCTCCACGGCGGCGATTTCGTCCTCGCCGATGCTTGGCCGGGAGAATGGCAGAAAGTCCAGTGACATGTAATGAAGCCTCGGTACTGGGAGGGCGGTACGAAGAGGTTATTTATATGTCGCTGAATGCTGCCTGAACGTTTGTTAAGACTCGCTTAACAACGGCTGAATGAAGACTGAACGAACTCGAAGAAACTGGAGGATAAAGCCGGAAGCCTCGTTTTCAGGGGCTTGCAGGGTTGGTTGGAATGGATCTCGGGTGTTTTCTGAGTGGCTTTTATTAATAACCCGAGTCCTGTTTCTTTAAGGGTTCATTAATACTTGATGTCCGCTCCCCGTGAATATTCCGGAAACTTCATGGAAACATGGGGAGGGCCAGGGAAAGTCAATCCCGTAGGTTGTCGGAAAAAAACAACCCCCTGGCGGATCGCTCCGCCAGGGGGCCGGGTCGACGCTTCAGCGGCTGCCGGCGACCACTTGCAGGGCCGGTTCTGCGGTGCGCCCGTAGACGTCTTCCAGGCGCTCGATGTCGTCCTCGCCGAGGTAGCTGCCGGACTGCACCTCGATGATCTCCAGCGGGATCTTGCCGGGGTTGGCCAGGCGGTGCACGGAGGCGATCGGGATGTAGGTCGACTGGTTCTCGGTGAGCAGGAAGGTCTTGTCGTCGCAGGTCACCTGGGCGGTCCCGGAAACCACGATCCAGTGCTCGGCGCGGTGGTGGTGCATCTGCAGCGAGAGGCGCGCGCCGGGCTTCACGGTGATGTGCTTGACCTGGAAGCGGCCGCCCATGTCCACCGAGTCGTAGGAGCCCCACGGACGGTAGACCTCGCAGTGGTTCTGGGTCTCGCTGCGGCCCTGGGCGTCGAGGTCCTTGACCACGTGCTTGACGTCCTGCACCCGGTCCTTGTGGGCGATCATCATGGCGTCCTTGGTTTCCACCACCACGATGTCCTCCAGGCCGATCACCGAGACCAGCTTGCCGTTGCCGTGCACCAGGCAGTTGTGGCTGTCGTGGACCAGCACGTCGCCCTTGGTGACGTTGCCGTTGGCGTCCTTGGCGTGCACGTCCCAGATCGACGACCAGCTGCCGACATCGTTCCAGCCGGCGGACAGCGGCACCACGCAGGCGCGTGAGGTCTTCTCCATCACCGCGTAGTCGATGGAGTTGTCCGGGCAGCATTCGAAGGTGGCGGCGTCGATGTTCACCAGGTCGCCGTCGTGCTGGCTGCGCTCCAGGGCCAGCAGGCAGGTGTCGTAGATGTCGGCGTCGTGCTTCTTCAGTTCTTCCAGGTAGCGGCTGGCGCGGAACAGGAACATGCCGCTGTTCCAGTAGTAGCCGCCGGCGGCGACGAACTCGCGGGCGCGGGCTTCGTCGGGCTTCTCGACGAAGCTCTGCACCCGGCTGACGCCTTCCGGCAGTTGCGCATCGGCGCTCGCGCGGATGTAGCCGTAGCCGGTCTCGGGGCGGCTGGCGGGAATGCCGAAGAGCACCATCTCGCCCTTTTCGGCGGCGTTGGTGGCCAGCGCCAGGGCCTGCTGGAAGGCGCGCTGGTCCTCGATCACGTGGTCGGCGGGAAGGATCAGCAGCAGTTCGTCGCGGCCTTCGGCGACCAGTTTCATCGCGGCGATGGCCACCGCCGGCGCCGTGTTGCGGCCGAAGGGTTCGAGGAGGATCGCCTGGCTCGCCAGGTTCTGTGCCTCCAGCTGTTCCTGGACGATGAAGCGGTGCTCCTTGTTGCACACCAGCAGCGGTGCCTGCATGCCGTCGAAGGCCAGGCGCTTGATGGTCTGCTGGAACAGGGTGTCGTCGCCGGTGAGGGCGAGGAACTGCTTGGGGTACTGCTTGCGGGAAAGAGGCCAGAGTCGCGAGCCGCTGCCACCGGAAAGGATTACTGGGATCATGTTGTTTCTCCTTGAAGCGATGCGTCTGTCTAGGGATCCCGCCGCGCGGCGGGATATCTCGTTACCGGGCTCCACGGAGCCCCGGGTGACCTCTCCAGTGCGCTCCTTCTGCGGGAGCGCTGACGGTTGGTGCGCCGGTGTCGGGCCGGTCTTGTTGTGTGGAATGCCGGGAGGGGCGAGCCTCTCCCGGTCGGTCTCAGTCCGCCTTCACCGGGCGCTTGACCCAGACCGGCGCGAGCTTGCCGCCGCTGCCGGTGACGTACAGGCAGACCACCTCGCCGCGGGCCAGGGTGACTGGCTTCAGGTCGCTGACCTTCTTGCTGCCGTCGAACAGCGCCAGGTTCACCTTCACCGGGTTGATCTCGCGGTCGCCGTGGCTTTGCGGGCCGACGTCCTTGACCACGTCGGTCTTGCCGTCGGCGGTCTTCAGGGTCAGCTTCGAGCCGCTGAGGTTCTGCACCCGTACCAGCGCCTTCTGCTTGTTCTTGAACGGCGGCTCGGCCACCAGCTGCGGCTTGCCGCCGGGCTGGCTGACCAGGGTGTAGTAGCTGTCCGGGGCGAGCTTGACCGGCAGGCTCTGCTGGCCGACCTGGGCGGTGTAGCTGCCGGGGGGGAGGAACTTGAAGTCGCTGGAACCGAGCGGCGCAACGTCGTTCAGGCTGGTGCTGCCGACCGACACGTCGAGTTCGCTGTTGCCGGCGTTGTAGGCGCGGACGAAGGCCGAGCCCTTGGGTGCCTGGGGCCCGTACAGGGCGCCCTCGTCGGCCTGCGCGGCGAATGCGGCGACGCCGAGGGAAAGTGCGCAGGCCAGGCGGGTCCAGGTGTGGCGGCGGGTCATCGGGTTCATGGGTATTCCTCCGTTGCTTCTTCTTCAGCGGGGCGCTCGGCCCCGTGGGTAAACAGCCTTGGCTGTGTTCGTTCAATCGTTGCGGCTGGCGGCCAGGCGCTCATCGCGGCCGCCGCTGGCCTTCAGCTGGGCGACCCAGTCGGCGTCGAACTGGCTGAGGTCGCTGGCCATCGGCAGGTAGCGCTCGGGAAACTCCCAGACCAGCAGTTGCGGCGGGTCCTTGCGGAAGCCTTCGTCCTGCAGCAGTTCCAGCATCGGTTCGAGGGGGCCCTTGCCTTCCTTCGCGTAATTGATCAGGTCGGCGGACAGCGCCTGTTTCAGCGCGCCCTCGAAGTTCCACCTGGGGTTGGCGCTGTAGCTGGTGCCGACCAGCGCCAGGCGCGGTTGCTGGCTATCGCCGAAGAGGTCGTCGCCCGCGCCGGACTGCTGGCCGCCCGGCAGTGCCGGCGCGGCTTCGGTGGTGCGTTGCTGCAACTGCTCCGGACGCGGCAGCAGTTCGTCGAACAGCGGGTCGAGCGGCAGGAAGCTGAGCAGGTCGCCCTTGTGCGTGCGTTCTTCGCCGACGCGGGTGACGAAGTTCTGCGCCGGCACATCCAGCAGGTGCGTCTCGCGGATCTCCGCGCCGAGGCGCTGGGCCACGGTTTCCGCGCCGAGCGGCGACCAGTGGGTGTCGGTGCGCAGGAACACCGCGCCGTTGTCCTTGGCCTGGCGCAGGCTGCCGAGCAGGTCGGGACTGTCGATGCCGGCGGCGCGGGCGCGGGCCAGGAAGTCCTGGTAGAGGCTGTCGTGCAGCGCGGCCGGCTGCTCGCGGCCGATGTGCTCGGGATACAGGCGGGCCTTGGCCGGGATCACCGCGAGCACCAGCTTGACGCCGCGCCGGTTCAGCTCCCGCTGCACGCCGCGTACCAGTGCCCAGTTGTCTTCCAGTTGCTGGCCGCTCGGTGCCGGCTTGAACTCTTCGTCGGTGAACAGCCAGCCGTCCTTGCCGATCACCACGCCGGGGCGGCCTTCGTGGAACAGCGTGTAGTCGAGTGCGGCCCAGAGGTTGGTGCCCAGGCGCTTGATCGGGAATTCCTTGTCGTAGTGGGCTTCGAAGGCGTGCGCCAGCTTGCCGTTGAGCAGTGGCGTATCGGACGCGGCGGAGAAGCCCGGCACGCTCTTCAGCGACCATCCGGCGAGCCCCAGCAGCAGCCCGCCGAAGGCGGCGATATAGGCGTATTGCAGGGGGCGGGAAATGCTCTGTGTCATGGCGTGGGCCTCGCTCAGAACTGGAAGTAGAGGAATGGCGAGTAGCTCTGCGCGGAGAGCTTCAGCACCGAGGCGGCGAACAGCAGGAGCAGCGCCAGGCGGGTGGCCAGGACGGGCAACTGGCTGAGCCAGCTCGGCTGGTAGACCAGCGCGCCGCTCGGCGAGTAGGCGATCGCCGCCGGGTCGCCGGCGGCCTCGCGCGGGGCGCGCGGCTGGGCACTGGCCGGGCCGTCGGCGGCCACTTCGTCGCTGTTCGCCGCGGCCTTGGGCGCCTTGGTCTGCAATGGCTGGTTGTAGAACTGGCGCAGGCCGAAGAACGCCAGCACCAGGTAGGCCAGGACCAGGGTGCCGACCTGCAGGCCGGTGAGGCTGGCGCGGTTCAGTTCGGAGAGCTGCCAGGTGCCGAAGCTGAACATGGCTTCGTACATGCGCCAGGCGACCTGCAGGTTCTCGGCGCGGAAGATCACCCAGCCGATCACCACCAGGAGGAAGGTGAACGCCCACTTCAACGGGTTGAGCACGCGCGGCGCGGCGTTCACTCCGAGGGCCCGCTCGATCGCCAGCCACATGCCGTGCCAGGCGCCCCAGATGATGTAGGTGAAGTTGGCGCCGTGCCACAGGCCGCCGAGGAGCATGGTCAGGAACAGGTTGCGGTAGGTCTGGAAGGTGCTGCCGCGGTTGCCGCCCAGGCTGATGTAGAGGTAGTCGCGCAGCCAGGTCGACAGGCTGATGTGCCAGCGCCGCCAGAACTCGGTGATCGACTGGCTGATGTAGGGCTGGTTGAAGTTCTCCATGAAGCGGAAGCCCATCATCAGGCCGAGGCCGATGGCCATGTCGCTGTAGCCGGAGAAGTCGAAGTAGAGCTGCGCGGTGTAGGCCAGGGCGCCGAGCCAGGCGTCGCCGGTGGTCGGGTTCTGCAGGGCGAAGCAGTGGTCGGCGAGGGCGGCCAGGGTGTCGGCGATGAACACCTTCTTGACGAAGCCCTGCATGAAGCGGGTGCAGCCTTCGGCGAACTTGTCGACGGTGTGGGTGCGGTGGTTGAACTGGTCGACCAGGTCCTTGAAGCGCAGCACCGGGCCGGCGATCAGGTGCGGGAAGATCGCGACGAAGGCGGCGAAGTCGATCAGGTTGTGGGTCGCCGGGGTATCGCCGCGGTAGACGTCGATGATGTAGCTGATCGACTCGAAGGTGTAGAAGGAGATGCCGATCGGCAGCAGGATGTGGGTCAGCACGAACGGCTGCATGCCGAACGAGGTGATGATCTCGTTGAGGCTGTCGACGCCGAAGTTGGCGTACTTGAAGTACCCGAGCACGCAGAGGTCGACCACCACGCCGAGGATCAGCCAGCGTTGCGCGGCCCTGGTGCGTACGCCGGCGGCGCCGATGCGCAGGCCGATCCAGTAGTTGAAGACGGTGACCCCGGCGAACAGCAGGAGGAAGTCCACCCGCCACCAGGCGTAGAACACGTAGCTGGCGATCAGCAGCAGCAGGTTCCGGTAACGTTCGCCGCTCAGGTAGTACAGGCCGAGAAAGACCGGCAGGAACAGGAACAGGAACACGTTTGAAGAAAAGACCATGCCGTCTCTCTCTCTAGAGCGTCAACCATTCAGGTCGGCCCTGCCTTTCCGCGCCCTGGAGCGCTCGAGGAAAGGCGGGACGACCCGCCGTTTTCCTCCCCGTGGTGTTGCCTAAGGTGTTGCGCCCGCCCGCGTCTGTCGCGCATGGGTCGGGGTGTGGCGCCTGGTGGGACGCCTGGTCGGCGAGCGGGGTAGAGGGGCGCGTGGCCCCCGGCCTGTGCGCCCGCTTCCCGCCACGCCCTCAACTTCCCCCTTCGCGGCTGAACACCCGCGTCACTTCGCCGCCGAGGCGGAAACTGTTGAACGGCTCGCGGTCCTTCTTCGCCTCGAGCATCTTCGGCTCGCAGCGGTAGAGGGCGCAGTAGGGCTCCAGCCAGGCGTACTTGTTGTCGACCTTGAGGTCGGTCATGTCCTGGTCCTCGCCGGTCTTCTCCTCGAAGGTTTCCTCGTCGTCGACTCCCTTCATCACCCGCTCGGCCAGGCGCTGCAGGGCGCCGTGGTTCTCCTGGCGCAGGTCGACGCCGTTGACCTGGGCGAACGCGGCGATCATCGCCAGCGGTGGCAGCGCATAGTTGTGGTAGGCGAGGGCGCGCTGGCGGCGCTTGAGTTCGTTGGGCAGGAAGCCCTGCTCGTCGACCTGGTTGGCGGCGACCTTGAACTCGCTCACCGCCCAGTCGAAGAGGTCGCGGCGGTTGGTCACCACCGCGGTGGACATCACCGACCAGGCCGCCCAGTAGGAATGGTTGTTGATCTTCTTCAGCGGCAGGCCGCTCCAGTCGCGGACTACCTGGGTGCCGAGCCGGGCGAACCAGTCCTCGATTTCCCGGCTCTGCTCGGCGTGGGCCGCGAGCGGCCGCGAGCTGGAGAACTTCAGGCGCATGTAGGCGCCGGAGAGGCTGCCCAGCGCCCATTTGCGCATGGACTTGCCGGTGTGGTTGAAGTCGTCGCTCTGCAAGGCGCCGGCGCGGGCCCAGGCGCTCATCCAGTTCAGTGCGCAGGCCAGGTCGCCGTCGCGGCCCCTGCGCATGTACTGGGTGACCAGCTTGGTGGCGCCGCGCTCCATGTCGGTGATGTCCTTGATCTGCGAGCGGAAGGTCTTCTCCGCCTTGACGTTGAGGGTCGCCCGCGCCGAATCGGAGCCTTCGTACTTGCTGGTGAAGACCAGGCTGCCGGTATACGGCGGCGGCACCGCGGGGCAGCTGCCGGCGCTGCCCTTGCGCTCGCCGACCGCCGCGTAGTAGCCGGGCGGGGGTACCAGGTCGGCGGCCTGGCTGACCTGGCTGGCGAGCAATGCCGCGGCGAGGGCACCGGGCAGGGCGATACGGATCAGGTGGGACGTTTTCATCGTTTACCTCCCGGCCACCGACTGGCTGGCCTTGGCGGGCGCCGCCTGGCAGATGCTGGCCTGGACCTCCAGGCCCTGGGGCATGTCCTCCGGCGCTTCGATTTCCAGGGAAAGGAACTGCTGGTCGGCCCAGTCGCTGTCGTTGCGCAGCTGGAAGACGTAGCGGCCGCCGGTATCGACGGCTTTCGACTGCTCGATCTTCAACTGCTCGCGGCGGCCGTTCATGTACCAGATGGTGTTCTTCAACTCGTGTACCGAAGGGTCGCTGTAGGTCACGTCGGCGACGTAGCTGCCGCTACGGATCGGTAGCGCGGCGCTGTTCAGCAGCACCTCGTTGCGGCCCTGGCGCAGCTTGACCTTGCGGCTGAGTACGGTCTTCCGGCCGGAGCAGCCGTTGTCCACCAGCGGCATGGCCTGGCGGTAGAAGCTCTTCTGCGCCATGTCGTAGTGGGTGGCGAATTCCCAGATGAGGATCTTCGGCGGGTTCTTGTGGAATTCCTCGCTGGTCATGTACGCCAGCAGCGAACTGTCGAAGCCGCCGCCGGACACCGCGTTGTTGAGGATGTCGGCGCCGCTGAACTCCTCCAGGAAGCCGGCGAAGTTGTAGGCCGGGCCGCTGTTGGAGGTGCCGACCAGGGCGATCTGCGGGTTGCCGCCGTCGCCGAACAGGTCGCCGCTGTCGCTGGCGCCCACCGGCTCGGTCTCGAAGCGGTCGACGTACTGGGTGGCGTAGCTGTTGCCGCAGAGTTGCGCGGCGGCCTTGTGGAAGGTGCCGAGCTTGGACAGCAGGCCGACGCGCTTGCTTTCGAACTGCTTCTTCGGGATCTCCTCGAAGCCGGGCACCTGCTTCAGCGTCTCGGCCACGATCTTCGCGCTGCGCCGGGCGCCATGGGGAGTCCAGTGGTGGTCGCCCTTGAAGTAGTAGGCGTGCTCCTCCTTCTCGTCGAACAGCGGCGAGAAGTCCGGGGTCCAGATGCCGGCCTGGCGGAAGCGGGCGATGGTCGCCAGGTAGTTCTTCTTCGCCAGCTCGTAGTCGAAGCCGGCCTTTTCCGCCGGGCTGAGCTTCTCGCGGTTCACCAGGCCGCGGGTCGGCTGGTAGACCACCACCAGCTCGATGCCCTTGCGCTTGAGTTCGTCGCGCAGTGCGCGGAGTTCGCGCCAGCCTTCGGCGCTGGTGCCGAAGTCGGTACGCAGGTCGTAGGTGGTGCGGAACAGCCAGTCGTCCTGGGCCTGCACCAGGTGGGTGAAGAAGCCCAGGTACTTGGTGTTGTAGCGCGAGTCGTCGGCGGCGGCCGGGCACAGGTTGCCGGCCGGCAGCGCCTGGTAGCTCGGCGCCGCGCCGGGGTCGGCGGCCAGGGCTGCCTGGGCCAGGCAGAGGCCGGCGGCCAGGGCGCTCAGGCGGAACAGTCGGGAAGTGCGGGTTTTCATGCGTCTGGGTCCTCAGTCCTGGAGTTCGGCCTGGCTTTCCGCGGGGTCGATCAGCACCGCCTTGTCCTGGCGCACCAGCAGGTCGAGGATCTGGTCCTGCTTCTCGCCGAGAACGCCGGGCAGGCTGATGCCGGAGGATTTGGTCGGGGCGAGCATCGCCACCCGGTACAGTTCGAGGCTCAGCGGCGAATCCACCGAGAGCGGGCCGGAGCCGTTGCCGGCGAGCTTGCCGCCGACCACGATCAGCGAGACCTTGGTGTCGAATGGGTCGAGGGCGATGTTGCGGTCGGTGTTGGTGAGGTCCTTGATGTGGCCGTACACGCCGATCAGCTGGTTGCCCGCCGCGAGGTTCTCGTAGAGGCGGATGTTCACGCTGTTGCGCACGCGGATGCCGTGGCGGCGGTTGGCCAGGACCTGGTTGCCCCAGAGCAGGTTGTCGCCGCTCTCGTAGAGGGTGATGCCGTCGGAATGGTTGCGATAGACCTCGTTGTAGGCCACCAGGTTGCCCTCGCTGTTACGGTCGAGGACGATCCCGGAAAGCTTGTTCTCGTAGCTGCGGTTGTTGAAGATGAAGCTGTCGTTGACTTCCCGCGAGACGATGATGCCGTGCTTCTTCCTGGTCCCGTGGACGGTGTTGTCGGCGATGATCAGGCGGTGCGAACGGTCGTGCGGGTCGATGCCGTAGACGATGTTGTCGCGGTAGGTGTTGCCCTTCACCACCAGGTCGTCGGCCTCGTAGCAATAGAAGCCGTACCAGCTGTCGACGATGGTCGAGTCGATCACCCAGCCCTTGGGGCGCGGGCGCTTCATCTGCTTGTCCATGCCCGGGCTGTACTGCGAGATGGAGATGCCGTAGGCCTTGGAGGCGTTGTAGCCGAAGCTGGTGAAGGTGCTGTTGCTCAGGTACACCTCGGCGCCGCCCCAGGAGATCAGGAACGGACGGAACTCGTTGGGCGTCCTGAACCAGGCCGGCTCCTTCTTCGATTCGCTCCAGCCGGTGACCTTGCTGTCGCGGACGAACAGCATGCCGTCGTTGACCAGGAACGCGCCGCGCTCCTGGGACAGGCGCAGTTCCTTGACCTGCTTGTCGATGTCGAGGGTCGCGCCCTGGCTGACCACGATCGGCAGGCGGGCGACGAACACCCCCGGCTCGACCTGTTCCAGCGCGCTGGCGGGAAGCTTGCCGGCGAGCTGGGCGAGGTTCACGTAGCCGCCTTCGATGAAGATCGCCTGGGGCATCTGGCGCTGGCGCTTGACCCATTCGGCGAGGCGGTTGCTGCCACCGGTGAACTCCTTCAGCGGCTGCTGCTGGACCATGCGCTGCACGCTGGCGCGGCCACCCGGCTTGCGCACGATCTTGGCTTCCACCGCGGCGGCGGTGTAGCCGGAGAGGTCGGGCAGTTTCGGCGGGTCCAGGTGCAACGGTTCGGCCGGCGCGGTGGTCACCGTGTAGTTGCCGGTTTCCTTCAGGCTCTGGGTCAGGCCCGGCTCGTTGCCGGCCTGCGCCGGGACCGGCTGCGGTTTCTCCACCGGCTGCGCCGCCCACGCCTGGCCGTGCAGCAGCACCGCGCCGAGCACTGCCGCGGCCAGCGGGCGCAGGCGCGGGAGCCGGCGGCGGGGGATCGAAAGGGAAATGTCGGGCATGTCCGGTTTCCTCGCGGGGCTCAGAAGCGCCAGATGAAGTCGACGAAGGCGCGGTGCATGGTCGAGTCGGTGCCCGGCCCGTAGGCGTCGCCCGGCTTGAACAGGCCGCCGCGGAAGCGGATCAGCGCCGAGGGCTCGTCGACGTACTGGCTCATCGAGGCCGGCAGCAGGCCTTGCTTGAAGTACTTGGTCACCACCAGGTCGAGTTCCTGGCCGATGTCCTTCTCGCCCGGTTGCAGGGCGGCGTTGATGCCGCTGGTACCGATGTCGGAGTCGTCGTCGACGCGCCAGAACTTGTGGTAGACCAGGCTCGCGTCGTAGTCCTCGCGCAGTTGCCAGGAGCCGAACAGGGTGGCTGCCTGGAGGTTGCTCAGTTCGCCGCGGAAGGCTTCGCCGAAGCGGTGCACGCGCGAGCGGGTGCCGGTGAAGTTGGAGCGATTGCTCTCCAGCCCGGTCTGCTGGAACTGCTCCTCGCCGTCCTTGCCACCGCCGCTGCCGCGGGCGTAGCCGACGCCGGCCTTCCATTGCTCGTCGATGTTCCAGCGCAGGCCGAGGTCGACGCCGAAGGCATTGACGTCGCCGCTCTGCTTGCCGGTGGCGATGCGCCGGTCGTCGACCGTGGTGGTGGTCAGGTTGTCGCGGTCGCCGGTCAGCCAGGTGGCGCTGGCCCAGTAGTTCAGCGGCATGCTCGAACGATAGTTGTAGGCATCGCCGGTAGCCTCGATGCCGAACCAGGTGAGCTGGCCGGTATAGGTCTTGTCGAGGTTGTCGACTTCCTCGCCGGGGCGGCGCAGGTGGCCGCTGTCGTCGGCGTGGTGGATGCGCACGCCGATGCGGTGGTGCGGCGCCCACTGGGTGGAGATGTCGCCGAACACATGGGTGCGGTCCTTGTCCTCCGGAGCCAGTTCGTCGAGGTCGGTGCGGTATTCGCTGAAACGCTGGGCGACTCCGGCGTGGGCGTTGAGCAGGGTGGTCTCGAAGCTCCAGTTCAGCGCCTCGATGTTGGTGTCCTGCCACTGGCCGCTGTCTTCCCGCAGGCGCTGGCGGCCGAAGCGCAGGTGCTCGCCGGGGTAGGCGGTGAGGCCGGCGTAGTCGACCCAGAATTCGCGTGCGGCGAGGTAGCTCTTGTCCGGCTCGCGACCGTCGTTGCGGCTGTTGTTGCCGTCGTCGGTGTCCGATTGCAGGGTGTCGGTCTCGATGGTGTCGGTGGCGGCCACTGCCTGGCCCATGAAGTAGGCGCTCCAGTCGCCCCACTGGCCGAAGGCCCAGGGCCGCAGGTCGATACCGATGTCGTTGAGGGTGCCGCCGGGAGCGGTGCCGAGGTCGCGATCGTTTTCCGATTCGCCGGTGATCTTCACGTCCAGGCCGAAGTTCTTCGGTGCCTCGCCGCTGCCGGCGGCGAACGCCGGCGCGCCGAGCAGCAGGGCGATGGCCAGGGACAGGGCGCGCGGCGCGAAGGACGGCCGCGGGTTGACGGAACGGGAGCTGTTCATAGGCTTTCTGGCTCTTCTTCGTTGATCGGCGAGTCCTGGCTCTGCAGCAGGCTGACGGTGGCCTGCCAGTTGTTGCCGCGGCTCTGTTGTTCGCGCTTGAGCAATTGCTGCGCCTGGCTGCGTTCGGCCGGCGGCAGTTGCGCTTCGATCTGCCCGAGCAGGTCGCTGGCCTGCGGTACCTGCTGCTGCACGGCGAGCTGGCCGAAGACGTAGGCGTTGACCCGGTTCGGCTGGATGCCGCGGCCCTGCGACCAGAGCTGGGCCAGGGCCATGTCGGCGCTGGCCTGGCCGGCGCGGGCGGCGAGGATCAGGTGGTCGACGGCCTTCTGCGGATAGACCTTGCCGAGGAAGCCGCGGCGGTAGATCTGCCCCAGGTAGTAGTTGGCCTGGGGTTCGCTGGCGGCGGCCTTGAGCAGGTGCCGCTCGGCCTTGCGCGGGTCCTGCGGCGCCCACTTGCCGTCGTAGTAGAGGCGCCCGAGGAGCAGTTCGGCGCGTGGCTGGGCGGCGTCCTGGGCGTTCTTCAGGTAGCCGAGCATCTTTTCCAGGTCGCCCTGGTCGGGATAGTCGTAGAGCAGCTTGGCCAGGCTGACCCAGGCCGCGGGGTAGCTCGGCGCGATCTCTTCCAGCAGCGCCTGGGCGGTCTGCGGGTCGGGCTGGCCGAGTTCGCCGTCGGCGAGCACCCCGGCCACCGAGTCGACCCGCTCGCCGGGCACCCGGCCGGCCTTGTAGGCGGCGCGCAGCTGTTCGAGCAGGACCTTCTGCTTTTCCGCGTTGCCCTGCATCTGGTAGACCGTGGCCAGTTCGTACCAGCACACGTCCATGCGCCGCAGCCAGCGCTGGCAGACCTGCTCGATCTCGCCCAGGTGCTGGGCGTAGGTGCCCTGGGTGCGGTAGAGGATGATCTGCGCCAGGTCGGCCTGCGGCAGTCCGCGCGCGCGCCACTGGTCGATGCGCTGCTGCGGGTCGATTTCCGGCCAGGACTGCGGGTACTGCAGGTAGAGCACGATGAGCGGCACCAGGGCACTGTCCTCGCCCTGTTCGAAGGCCTGGCTGAGCAGGCGCTCGGCCTCGCGGTGCTCGGCGTCGCTGGCGCCGGGCTTGGCCGCCAGCCACTTGCCAAGGCGCGCGCGGGCCCGCGGCGAGGTCTGCGCGGCCTCGCGGTAGAGCTTTTCGGCCTTGGCCTGCTGGGCGCTGTCGCCGCTGGCGACCTGCATGTCGGCGAGGCCGACCTGGGCGTCGGCGTAACCCATCGCGGCCAGGGCCTGGTAGTTGCTCTGGGCGGTGGCGAGGTCGCCGCGCTCCAGGGCCTCCTGGGCCAGGCGCTGGTCGGGCAGTCCGGCGCAGCCGGCGGCCAGGGCGATGGCCGAGGCCAGCAGCAGGTGCCGGGACGCCAGGGGCAGGGGAGGGAGGATGGGCATCTTCATGGTCGGGTACCGGTCAGCGAGCGGTGGCCAGGGTCACGGCCTTGTTCAGCAGGGTGCGGCCGGGCAGGCCGCCGATGCTGACCTCGGCCGGGCGGCCGGCGTACTGGGCGTCGAGCGGCTGGTCGGGCTGGATCTGCACGCGGATTTCCGAGGACAGGTCGCCGTCCACCGGCGCGGTGTTGACGATGCGGCCGCTGCGGTTGACGCCGTCGCCGGCGACCTGGAAGTTCACCCGGGTGCCCGGCGCCAGCTCGGCGGCGTTGCGGTAGGGGAAGCGCGCCTCGATGCTGGCCACGCTGTCGCGCGGCGCGAGGGTGAAGATCACCTGGCCCTTGTTGGCGTATTGCCCGTCGGCTACCAGTTGCTGGACCACGCGGCAGTCGCAGGGGCTGGTCAGGGTCCCTTTCATCTGGTGGCCGAAGAGCTTCTCGATGTTGCCCGGGTTGAGCTGCTCCTCGGTCAGGTTGCCCTTGAGCATGTCCAGCAGGTTGGCCGAGAAGGTAGCGATCGGCGCGCCTTTGGCGACTTCCGCGTTGGGCCCGAGAAGGCTCTGCACGGTGCCCTCGCGGGGCATGGTGATCTGCTGGTTGGGGACGCTGACCACGCCGGAATCGGCATGGGTGACGAAGTACAGGTTGTACATCTGGTTGAGGATGAAGGCGAAGGCGCCGACTCCGACGACGAAGATCGCGGTGCTCAGGGTCACCGCCCGGACCCGGCCGAAGAAGCCCATCCCGCCGTTGCCGCCGCCCTGCTTGCGGGCCTTGGTGAAGTTCTCGCGCTGGAGGGTATTGAGCATGTCGCCGACGCCGATCACCTCGCCGGCCAGGTAGGAGGTGATCAGGTAGCGCAGGGCCGCCACCTCGCGCGGCTTGAGGTTCTGGAACTCGCAGCCGACGCGGCGGCTGGCGGGGTCCACCGAGCGCACCTGGAACTCCACTTCGAGGGAAAAGCTGATGCTGTCGACCTGGAACAGCAGCTTGCCCTTGTACAGGTCGCCGGGCTGGATCGGCGCGCCGCTCGCGGTGAAGGCGAAACCGCCGGCGGAGAGATCCAGCAGGCGTGCGTCGACGCCTTCGCGGTTGGCGCCGATGTAGCGGATGCGCGCCGGCAGCTTGACCCGGGCGAACTGGCGCTGGGCTTCGGATTCGTGCACGACGTTGACGTTGACGGCTGTATTCATGGTGTCGGGTCCTGTTCGGTCCAATCTGGGTCGATTTGCGCGCGGGCCGCGGCCCTGGCGTTGTCCGTAGTCGATTCGGTGGTCATACGATGGTCAGCAGCACGGCGACGAAGATGCTGGCGGCAGAGAAGGTCATGGCCCGCGACGACCAGGCGTTGAACCAGCGCTGGAAGCTGGCCAGGCCGCGCTCCAGCTTGGTCGGCTGGCGGGTCCAGGACTGCCGGTCGAGGCGGAAGAACACGTAGATCTTCACCAGCGCGCCGACGATCTGGTTGTAATAGAGGATCAGCGGATAGGCCGGGCCGATGCGGTGCCCGGAGAGCGAGAGGAGCAGGGTCAGCACCAGGCGGGTGAGACCGATCCAGAGCAGGTACACCAGCAGGAAGGCGATGCTGTACTTGAGGCTGGCGAGGATCGCCACCACCAGGCCGAGCAGGCTGGTCCACATCGAGACGCGCTGGTCGAACAGCACCAGCATGGTGAACCAGCCCAGGCGCCGCGCGCCGAGCTTGAGCGCGCGCGAGTTCTGCCGCAGGTTGTTGCCGTACCAGCGGTACATCAGCTTGCGACTGGCCTTGATGAAGCTCTTCTCCGGCGGGTGCTCGACCGTGTTGATCGCCGCGTCGGGCACGTAGAAGGTGTCGTAGCCCAGGCGCATCAGGCTGAACCAGCTGGACTTGTCGTCGCCGGTGAGGAACTTGAAGCGACCCAGGCGCCAGTGCTCCAGGTGGTCGTTCTCGACGTCGGTGATGAACTCGGGGTTGGTCACCACCCGGGCGCGGAACACCGACATCCGTCCGGTCATGGTCAGCACGCGCTTGGACAGGGCCATCGAGCACATGTTGATGTGGCGCTGGGCGAAGCGCAGCTTGTGCCACTCGCTCATCACGTAGCCGCCCTGCACTTCGCAGAATTCATTGGTGGTGAGGCCGCCGACGTTGGGGAAGAGCTTGAACCAGGGCACGGTCTTCTTCACCACTCCGTGGTCGAGCACGGTGTCGCCGTCGATCACCGCGACCACCGCGTCGTCGTCCGGCAGGTGCCGGGAAATCGCGCGGAAGCCATAGGCCAGGCCGTCGCGCTTGCCGGTGCCGGGAATCCGCACGAAGTCGAGGCTGACCCGGTCCGGCGGGTTCATCTTCTCCCACAGAGAACGGACCAGGACCTCGTCGGACATCTCGACGATGGAGCAGACCACGGTGGTCGGGTAGCCGCTGTCGATGGCTTCGCGGATCACCGAGCGATAGACCATGGCAGTGGTCAGGGCGTCGATGCGGAAACTGGTGACCATCAGGAACACGTGCGACGGGTCGGCCGCGCTGCCCAACTGGCGCACGCGCCGGCGGTAGTACGGGTAGACCACGTGGAGGAACAGCATGCCGCGCAGGAAGTGCACGCCGCCCATGGAGTAGCGCCAGATGCCGACGGCGCCGATAAGCAGGATGAAATCCTTGGAGTCGGCGTCGAACACGGTCTTCGGCACTGCCAGCGCGAGCACCATCAGCAGGCTGAGGAACACCAGCCAGCCGGTGGCTTCGGCGAGGCCACGTTTGTAAGTTTCCATCATCAGTTCCATCGGGCTGGGGACCTTGGCCTCGACGCCGGCGTGCGCTTGTTGTTGTTATGGCGCACGCCGCGGAGACGGCCTTCGGTCCGAGGGCGATAAAGAGGTTCTTTACCGGCTCACGGGGCCAGGGGGCGGCCCGCTACCAGCAGATGCCCTCGGCCTGGGCAGTGGTGGTGTGCGGCATGAAGCCCACCAGGTCGACCAGCTTCTTGCCGCTCGGGGTCTTGTTCACCAGGTCGACGAACAGCTCGTCGCCATTGCCCAGCACCAGCACATCGGAACTCGCCACCACTTCGTCGAGGTCGGAGACCAGCAGCGAGGAAACGTGCGGGATCTTCGACTCGATGTATTCCTTGTTGGCCCCGTGGACACGCGCGTATTCGACGTTGCGGTCGAAGATGCGCAACTCGTAGCCCTTGCCGATGAGCATCTCGGCCAGCTCCACCAGCGGGCTTTCGCGCAAATCGTCGGTGCCGGCCTTGAACGACAGGCCGAGCAGGCCGACCTTGCGGGTGTCGTGGCTGGTGATGAGATCGAAGGCCTTCTGCACCTGGTTGGAGTTGCTGCGCATCAACGAACCGAGCATCGGGTGCTCGACGTCCAGCTGGCTGGCGCGATAGGTGAGGGCGCGTACATCCTTGGGCAGGCAGGAGCCGCCGAAGGCGAAGCCGGGACGCATGTAGTAGCGCGACAGGTTGAGCTTGTGGTCCTGGCAGATCACGTCCATCACCTCGCGGCCGTCGACGCCGACCGCCTTGGCGATGTTGCCGATCTCGTTGGCGAAGGTGACCTTGGCGGCGTGCCAGACGTTGCAGGTGTACTTGATCATCTCGGCGACCTCGACGGTCTTGCGGATGATCGGCGCGTCCAGCTCGCGGTAGATTTCCTCGAGAAGGTCGCCGGTCTGCTTGTCCAGTTCGCCGATCACGGTCATCGGCGGGAAGTCGTAGTCCTTGATCGCGGTGCTCTCGCGGAGGAATTCGGGGTTGGTGCCGACGCCGAAGTCGACCCCGGCCTTCTTGCCCGAGCAGTCCTCGATCAGCGGGATCACCACGTTGTTGACGGTGCCCGGCAGTACGGTGCTGCGCACCACCACGGTGTGGCGTTCGGACTTCTCGCGGATGGCGAAGCCGATCTCGCGGCAGACGGTCTCGATGTAGCCCAGGTCCAGGTCGCCGTTCTTCTTGCTCGGCGTGCCGACGCAGATGAACGATACGTCGGAGTCCAGCACGGCCTTCTTGAAGTCGGTGGTGCCCGACAGCCGTCCGGTCTGCCGGCCTTGCTGCAACAACGCTTCCAGGCCCGGTTCGACGATGGGCGACTTGCCCTGGTTGATCAGGTCGATCTTGGTGCTGGAGACATCCACACCAATGACTTCATGACCGCGTGCCGACAGGCAGCCAGCACATACTGCACCGACATAGCCCAAACCAAAGATGCTGATTCGCATCGCATTCACCTCGATTGTTTGTCGCGCCGTTAATGAGGTGGCCGTATGGCCACTTCCCTATCTGGCGAGCCGTTACTACGAGCCCCGATCCAGAGCCCTTGATCCGCCTTCAGGCAGTTTCGAATAGAGTGCTTAGTTGTTCGGCACTCTAATAGGGCAAGTTATAAGTTCATGCCCTTTAATGTTTCAGGTGGGTTTCAATAACGGTGCATAACCCGACCTTGGATGCTTCGTTTTAGTTCGGTCCATAGAATTCAAGTTTCTAAAGGCCTTTAATTTCAACAGGTTGAGTTTGTCCCTCGGAGCGGAGTCCGATTATTCGAGACGGTTTCAAGTTGCTCTGCCCATAACTATCGATAGGCATCGCGGTGATAGGATGTTTTCTCTGCGAGGGAAGTTCCGGCCGTTTGTCCCGCTCGCGAAATATTTGGAAATATCCGTTTGATATCACTTGATACCAACTTGATGGCCTTTCCGTTAAATGCCTGCCAATGGCCACTAGTTGCAGAATGCATGGCGGCTGAAAGTTCCGCGTCACCGGAATGAAACAGAAGCCGCTTTTACCGCCTTAAGCAAACCTTAAGGATTCCTTAATCTTCGACCCATGCACTTTGCAATCGTAATTTGCATGTAATGGCGGGAGGCTGGTAATGGCCAATGGATTACGCCGGAGATGGCATTTCCGCCTTGAATTGGGGGAAAAGTCTGTGGGCTGGGCGTGAAAAAATGTGATGCAGTTCCGCATGACTTGCAGACGAACGGTTGAGTAGGCCTATTCGCCACAAGGGCTTTTCCGGGGAGAAAGGCGACGCAGCAGGGGTGTCGGAGGGACGAACGGTAGCGCCAGGAGGCGTCGGCGTGCCGAAAGAGGAGCGGCCCGCCAGGACGG
>NZ_KV800319.1:579163-673343 GCF_001810205.1 Pseudomonas sp. HMSC076A11
GCCCGCCAGGACGGCGGGCCGGGGAGATCAGTCTTGCGGGGCGTCCCTGAGGAATACCAGCTGATCCGGGCCGGATTGCTCGGCGCTGAAGTAATAGCCGTGGGCATTGAAGTCCTTCAGCCCGGCCGGGTCGCGCAGGCGCTCGCGGATCACGTAGCGAGCCATCATGCCGCGAGCCTTCTTGGCGTAGAAGCTGATGATCTTGTACTGGCCGTTCTTCAGGTCCTTGAACTCGGTGTCGATGACCCGCGCTTGCAGCGCCTTGCGCTTCACCGCGCCGAAGTACTCGTTGGAGGCCAGGTTGAGCAGCACGTCGTCGCCCTGGGCGGCCAGCGCTTCGTTCAGCCACTGGCTGATACGCTCGCCCCAGAAGGCGTAGAGATCCTTGCCACGGGCGTTGGCCAGGCGGGTGCCCATTTCCAGTCGATAGGGCTGCATGAGGTCGAGCGGGCGCAGCACGCCGTAGAGACCGGAGAGCATGCGCAGGTGATCCTGGGCGAAGGCGAAATCGTCCTCGCCGAAGTCTTCCGCGTTGAGGCCGGTGTAGACATCGCCCTTGAAGGCGAGCAACGCCTGCTTGGCGTTCTCCGGGGTGAACTCCGGATGCCAGCTGGCGTAGCGAGCGGCATTCAGGCCGGCGAGCTTGTCGGAAAGCTTCATCAGTTCGCTGATCTGCAGTGGCGTGAGCTGGCGCAGTTGCTGGATCAGTTCCTGGGCGTGGTCCAGGTATTGCGGCTGGGTGAAGCGGTGGGTGACCGGCGGGGTCTCGTAGTCCAGGGTCTTGGCGGGGGAAATCACCATCAGCATCGTTCAGGCTCCTCGAATCGTCGGGCGATTGTAGGGGCTGGAGACGTCCGGCTCCACCTATGCGGTCGATAGGGAAAGGCGCCGCCGACCGAACGGCGCCGAGGTATCAGGCCTGGACGGGAGCGAGGTGCGCGGCGACGCTGCCCCGGGCGGCGAACACCACCAGGTGGTCGGCGGCGACGCGGATACCGACGTCATCGCCCGGCTGGTGGTCGGCATGGCTGGGGAAGATCGATTCCAGCTGGGTACCGGTGGGCAATTGCAGGCGGTACAGGGTGGCGGCGCCGAGGAAGGTCTTGCCGACGATCCGCGCCTTCAGCTCGCCCTGCGGCGCGTGCACCAGGTCGTCCGGGCGCAGCAGGACGTCTACCGCGCTGCCGGAAGGCAGGCTGTAGGCGCGATTGCCGCGGATCACGCCGAGTTCGGTCTGCACCGTATCGGGGCTGAGCAACTGGCCGCGAATGAAGTAGCCCTGGCCGACGAAGCTGGCGACGAAGGGCGTCAGCGGCTCGTGGTAGAGGTTGTAGGGGGTGTCCCACTGTTCCAGGTGACCTTCCTTGAACACGCCGATGTGGTCGCAGACGGCGAAGGCTTCTTCCTGGTCGTGGGTCACCAGGATCGCGCTGGTGCCGCGTGCCTTGAGGATCTCGCGAACCTCCTGGCTGAGGCTGCGGCGCAGTTCCACGTCGAGGTTGGAGAAGGGTTCGTCGAGCAGCAGCAACAGCGGTTCGGGCGCCAGCGCGCGGGCCAGGGCCACCCGTTGTTGCTGGCCGCCGGAGAGTTCGTGGGGGTGGCGCGCGGCGAGGTGGTCGAGCTTGACCAGCTCCAGAAGCTCGCGCACCAGGCGCTCGCGTTGTGGATGCTTGCGGATGCCGAAGCCGACATTGTCGGCCACGCTGAGATGGGGGAACAGCGCGTAGTCCTGGAACACCATGCCGATCCGGCGTTTCTCCGGCGCCAGGGTGAAGCCGGGACGCGAGATGACTTCGCCGCCCAGTTCGATCTGCCCGGCCAGCACCGGCTCGAAGCCGGCGATGGCGCGCAGGGTGGTGGTCTTGCCGCATCCCGAAGGACCCAGCAGGCAGCCGATGTCTCCGGCATTGAGGTGCAGGTCGAGGTCCTGCACCACTTTCTGCGAGGCGTAGCCGCAGGCGAGATCTTTCAGGTTCAGCAGCAGGTCGTGGCTCATGGGCTCAGGCGTAATGGGCGTGTTCGATCAGCAATTCGAGGAGGGCCTTCTGCGCGTGCAGACGGTTCTCTGCCTGGTCCCAGGCTACCGAGCGCGGGTCGTCCAGCAACTCTTCGCTGATTTCCTCGCCGCGGTGGGCCGGCAGGCAGTGCATGAATAGTACATCGTCGGCGGCCCCATCGAGCAACGCGGCGTTCACCTGGTAGGGACGGAACAGGGCGATGCGCGCGGCGGCTTCGTCTTCCTGGCCCATCGAGGCCCACACGTCGGTGCTCACCAGGTGCGCGCCGGCCACCGCCTCGCGCGGGTCGCGGACGACGCGCAGGCGGTCGCCGGCAAGGGCGACGAACTCGGCCTTCGGCTCGTAGCCCTCGGGGCAGGCCACGCGCAGCTGGAAGTCGAACTTCAGCGCCGCTTCTATATAGCTGTTGCACATGTTGTTGCCGTCGCCGATCCAGGCCACGGTCTTGCCCTGGATGCTGCCGCGGTTCTCGTGGAAGGTCTGCATGTCGGCGAGCAACTGGCAGGGGTGCAGGTCGTCGGACAGGCCGTTGATCACCGGCACCTTCGAGTGCGCGGCGAATTCCGTCAGGGTGGCGTGGGCGAAGGTGCGGATCATCACGCCGTCGAGCATCCGCGACATGACCCGGGCGCTGTCGCCGATCGGCTCGCCGCGGCCGAGCTGGGTGTCGCGCGGGGAGAGGAAGATCGCCTGGCCGCCGAGCTGGATCATCCCGGCTTCGAAGGACAGGCGGGTACGGGTCGAAGCCTTCTCGAAGACCATGCCCAGGACCCGGCTCTTCAGCGGCTCGTAGAGCACGCCTCGGTTGCGCAGGTCCTTCAGCTCGCTGCCGCGGCGGATCAGACCGATCAGCTCTTCGGGGCTGTAATCCATAAACGAGAGAAAGTGCCGTACGCTCATCGCTGACTACCTTTTATTTTTACTGCTGGCCGAGGCACTGGCCGGCTTTCGCGAGAGAAAACGGGACTGGACCTGCGGCGGGACCGCAACGTGCGGGAAAATAGGGGAAGGCGCGATCTTATAAGGAAATGTCGCGGAAACACAAGGAGGGGCTTGGAAGGCGCGGGTTACGGGGTTTTTCCCCGGGTCTTCGCGGTTGTCCCGCCGCCAAAGTCCCGCCTCGTCGATCTATCGGTTGGGCGGGACGACGCTTTATGCTGTGCGCGCCCGAATGCCTTCATGGAGGAGGCGGGTTTCGGACCAGGGAGGTCGAACATGCACACGGGAGAAACACTCGCCGCCGCGCCGCCGGCACGGCCATTGCGCCAATCGCGGCTGGGCGGCCTGTCGCTGTTCCTCGCCCTGGTCGGGGTCGCCATCGCGCTGGCGGTGATGGCGCTGGCGCTCGGCGAGCGGATCGACCTCAGCGACGAGAACCATCTGCTCGGCCTGTTCGCCGCCTTGCTGGCGGTCTTCGCGGTATCGACCTGCGGCCTGGTGCTGGGCCTGGCCGGCCTGCTCAGGCGCAGCCGCAAGCGTCACCTGGCCCTGGCCGGCATCGTCCTCAACCTGTCGTGCCTGCTCTGGGGCTGGCATGCGCTGAGCACGGCGGCGGCCGCGATCCTGATGGTCCTGGGGCAAACCGGGTTGTCGTTCCTCAGCGCCCTGGCGGTGCTGTTCGGCATGATCTTCTTCCGCCAGGCCTGACCCGTTCAGCGACTGTGCGCAGGCAGCCTGGGCGCCCGCCGTTCGGCCGCTCGTTCATCGGATTGCCGGATTGCGGCCATTCGTCGCGGATTTGCAGGGGGAGGGGCTCAGCCGGGGAAGGAGGGTGCGAGAGGAGCAAAAGGTGAGCCCCGGAGGTGCGGATCTCCGGGGCTCGTGCGGCACGGTGGTGCGGGCACCGGGTCGCGATCAGCGCTGGAAGGGATAGTACAGCGCTGGATGGACAGTATAGCGCTATGCATTTCGCATGAATCCTTTAGTTAGGTCTTTTTCTCATATTTGCAGCGGTTTCGTGACCGAGGGCAATGAAGTGGCTTTTTCCCCTTGCCGCCCGCCGGAACCCATCCAACGGCTGGCATGCCCTCGTAACCGAAGTCAGAAACGCCAGTCGACGGCCAGTCCGACGCCATGGTCCTTCTCGCGGCTGCCCAGCAGGCCGTTGTAGCCCAGCCGCACGCTCACTTCGCGATTCACCGCGAGGCTGGCGTCGACGCCGAGCAGCGCGGCGTCGCGGGACAGGGCCACGCTTTCCACGCTGAATGGCTGGCTGCCGCTGGCGAACGCCAGGTGCCGTTGCGGGGTGGTGTCGCTCAGGTTGTGGCGCCAGCCGAGGGTGCCGGAGAGCGCCAGGCGGCGTTCGGCATCCAGCTCGAAATGCCGTTTCGCGCGCAGGCCCAGGGTGGTGAAGGCGGCGTCCAGGTTGTCGTCGCCACCCTCCAGGGCCGCGGCGCTACCGCGTTCGCGGAAGTCATCGCTGGCGACGTGCACGTAGGCCAGCCCGGCGAAGGGTTCCAGCTCCAGGCTGCGCCAGCCCAACGCGTAGGCGGCCTCGGCGAACAACTGGCTGCTCTGTGCGTCGAGCTTGGCCTTCTGCTTGCCGGCCACGGCGCCGTATTGCAGGTCGCGCTTGACCTCGGCGCGGTGCCAGGCGTGCGCTGCGCCGAGGCTCAGGCGCCATTGCTGCAATTGCCGGCCGAGGTAGGCGCCGAGGTGGTAGCTGTCGATGCTGGCGGAGGATTGCAGGCTGCTGTCCATGTTCAGCGAGCTGTTGCTGTAGCCGGCCACCAGGCCGAGGCGCGTGTCGCTGGCGACCTGGCTGTCGACGCCGAGCAGGAAGCCGCCGACCGAATGCCGGTAGCCTTCGCTACCGTGGCTGCCATCGGCGCTCTTGCCCCAGGAGCCGAGCGCCTTGAACCAGCCTTCGGGAGCCTCCCCGCCGGCCTCGCCGTCGCTGGCCTGGCGCAGGCGTTCGCCGACGCTGTCGCGCAGATAGCGGCTGTCGTTGAGCAACAGGCCGGCGAGCGCCGGGTAGATTTCCCCGGACAATTGCTGGAAGGCCCGTTGGGCGGTTGCGGCGTTTTCCGACAGGAGCAGGCTTTCGTAGACCGGGTTGCCGGCGCCGAGCGTTTCCACGGCCCCAGCGACCGCCGCCTGGTTGGGCGTCTGCGCGACGCTGGCGAGGGCCGTGCCGTTGCGTCCGATATCCAGGCGGATGGCGTTGGCCGCGTAGTCCAGGGTGCCGCCGAGGAACAGGTAGTTCGGCAATACCGCGTCGAAGCGCCCGTCGATGCCGCCGGCGGCGTCGAGGATGTCGTAGCGGCGGCCGACCAGGCTCTCGACCTGGGACTGGCTGAGCAGGTCGGGGCTGTTTTCCATGGCCAGGGTGACGTTGCCGCCCGCGATGCTCGCCTTGCCGCTGGCGACGATCCGGTCGCTGGCGCTTTCCGAAAGCTCCACCGCGTAGGTCGAGCCGGATTCGAAGCGCAGGTCCCCGGCGACCTCCAGGGTGCCGATGGAGTTGCCCGCGGCCACCGTGCCGCCGGAGCGCGCCAGCAGGCCGCCGATCCTGCCGCTGCCGCCGAGGGTGCCGCCGGCATTGACTTCGACGGCGGACAGCAGCGAACCGTCGACGCTGAGCAGCCCGCCATCGACCAGGGTCGGCCCGCGATAGGTGCTGTCGCCGCTCAGGACCAGGCTGCCGGCACCGGCCTTGACCAGGCTGCCCTGGTACTGGCGCTGGGCGGCGGCCTGGTCGCGGGCCATGCCGATGGCATAGTCGGTGCGTTCCTGCTGGCTGGCACCGGCCGGCAAGCCGTTTTCCCAGCCCTTGTCCTTCAGCGTCCGCTGCCAGGCCGCGTGCTCGGCGGCGTCCTCGGCCTGGCGCTGGAGCAGGGCGCTATCGGAAATCGGGTTGCTCCAATCGTCGCGCAGGCCGGCCGGGAGGTTGGCCTCGAAGCGGCCGAGCAATTGTCCAGGCCCATGCATCGCCCGACCGAGATCCGGCACGCCCCAGCCGACGGTGTCGGTGGGGGCGCCGGTCGGCGTGCCGTCGAGCTGGGTGGCGGTGGTCAGCAGAACCTGCAGCGCCTGCTCGTTGTTCAGGTACGGATAGCGCTGCATGACCAGGGCCAGCGCGCCGGTGGCGTGGGGCGCGGCCATCGAGGTACCGGACTTGTTGGCATAGCCGCCGCCGGGCATGGTGCTGTTGATCAGGCGGCCGGGCGTGGTGATGCACCAGTACTTGGCGATGCCGCAGCGGTTGTAGCGCTGGCCGTTCTGCTGGTCGAGGCCGGACACGGCCAGCCAGTGGCCTTCCAGGTCCGGCTGGAAGTAGGGCAGGGCGGAGCGCACGCTGGCGTTGGCGTAGCCGCTGTTGCCGGCGCTGAAGACGTTGATCACGCCCTGGCGGGAGACGCCGGCGGCGGCGTCCAGCCAGGTGGAGCGCCCGTAGTGCTGGGCATAGGCGGCGTGCAGGCCGTCGAGGGTCTCGTAGCTGACGTCCTTGGGCTGGCTGCCCCAACTGTTGTTGATCGCCCGCACCCCGGCGTCGGCCAGCGCCTGGTAGGCGGCCTTGAAATAGTTCGGGTCGGGCGTCGGGCCGAACAGGAAGCTGTCGTTCTGGTTGGTGTTGGCGACGTACACCTGTGCCGCGTAGGCCACCCCGTGCATGCCGACGCCGTCGCGCGAGGCACCGAGGGTGCCGCCGACGTGGGTGCCGTGGGAGTCGTTGTTGCCGTTCATCGCGCCGCTGACGCTGAACGGCGTGCCGTCGACATAGGTGCCGCTGGCCGTCACCGGCTGGTAGCGCGAGGCGGGGGTATCCGGATGGCTCGGGTCGAAACCGGAGTCCATCTCGCCGATCTTCACGCCCTGGCCGTCGATCCCGGCGGCATAGGCCTGGTCGGCCCGCATCCGTTCCAGGCCCCAGTCCTGCTGGTATTCGGCGGAGCGCCAACTGGCCGGATCGCCGGGCCGACCGGTTTCGACATAGGCGGCCGTGGCCGGCTGGGCGATCCAGGCGCCCAGCAGCAGGGCGGCTGACAACGAGGTGGGGCGAGGGCGGAAGGGGCGGGCGTCGGTCATGCGGTCTCCACGCTTTATTGGTCTTGTCGGACAGGGGTGGACTCGAAGAGACAAGGTTTAGCACCGGCTTTCGCCGCGCCGGAATTCCCAGGTGGATAGTTGACAGCCGGACAAACGGCACGCCTCCCCTCTACCGCGCCCATCGGCCAGCCTGATGCCTGGCGATTCAGCCGACTGACGCTGCTGGCGCGGCGGCGGAAGGCGCCGCATAGTGCCGATTCGACGACTAGACCGGTCGTCTGGTCCTCGCGTACGCGCCGGGCCGCGACGGCCGGCGACGACAATGAAGAGGCGAGCCATGAGCAAGACCCTCCACTACCGTGCGTGCCATCTCTGCGAGGCCATCTGCGGGCTCGCCATCGAGACCGAGAGCGACGAGGGCGGCGTGCCGCGGATCCGCTCGATCAAGGGCGACCCGCAGGACAGCTTCAGCCGCGGCCATGTCTGTCCCAAGGCGGTGGCCCTGCAGGACATCCAGGACGACCCCGACCGCCTGCGCCAGCCGTTGCGCCGGGTCGGCAGCGAGTGGCAGCCGATCGGCTGGGACGAGGCCTTCGCGCTGGTGGCCAGCCGCCTCGGCGAGATCCGCGAGCGCCATGGCAACGATGCGGTGGCGGTCTACCAGGGCAATCCGAGCGTGCACAACTACGGCCTGATGACCCATAGCAACTACTTCCTCGGCCTGCTGAAAACGCGCAACCGCTTCTCCGCGACTTCCGTCGACCAGTTGCCGCATCACCTGGTCAGCCAGCAGATGTACGGCCATGGTTTGTTGATCCCGATCCCCGACATCGACCACACCGACTTCATGCTGGTGCTCGGCGGCAACCCGCTGGCGTCCAACGGCAGCATCATGACCGTGCCGGACGTGGAGAAGCGCCTGAAGGCGCTGAAGGCACGCGGCGGCCGGTTGGTGGTGGTCGATCCCCGGCGCAGCGAGACCGCGGCTATCGCCGACCGGCACCTGTTCATTCGTCCCGGCCAGGATGCGGCGCTGTTGCTCGGGATACTCAACACCCTGTTCGAGGAGAACCTCGGTCGCCCCACGCCGCTGCCGGTCGACGGGCTGGAGCGGGTGCGCGAGGCGGTCGCGGCCTTCGACGCCGAGTCCATGAGCGCGCGCTGTGGCGTGCCGGCCGAAAGCATTCGCCAACTGGCGCGGGATTTCGCCGCCGCCGAACGGGCGGTCTGCTATGGCCGGATGGGCGTTTCCACCCAGGCCTTCGGCACGCTCTGCCAGTGGCTGGGGCAACTGATCAACCTGGTCACCGGCAACCTCGACCGGGTCGGTGGCGCGCTGTGCACCTCGCCGGCCCTGGACCTGGTGGCGAGTACCTCGGGTGGCCACTTCGGCCGTTGGCGCAGCCGCGTCTCGGGGCTGCCGGAATATGGCGGCGAACTGCCGGTGGCGGCATTGGCGGAAGAAATCCTCGGTGAAGGCGAGGGGCAGGTGCGCGCGCTGGTCACGGTAGCCGGCAACCCGGTGCTGTCCACGCCCAACGGGAGGCGGCTCGAACAGGCCCTGGACGGCCTGGAGTTCATGCTCAGCATCGACCTCTACATCAACGAGACGACCCGCTACGCCGATCTCATCCTGCCGCCCACCGCGCCGCTGGAGCACGATCACTACGACACCACCTTCAACGTCTTCGCCGTGCGTAACGTGACCCGTTTCAACGAGGCCGTGCTGCCGCGTCCCGAGGGTGCGCTGCACGACTGGGAGATCTTCGTCGGCCTGGCGCGGGCCTTCGCCGCGCGCAACGGCCTGGAGCTGAAACCGACCCTGGAGCCGCAGCAGATGATCGACCTCGGCCTGCGCGCTGGCGCCTACGGCGACCGTTCCGAGCACAGGCTGAGCCTGGCCACTCTGCGCGAACATCCCCACGGCATCGACCTCGGGCCGCTGCGGCCGAACCTGGCGCCGCGCCTGAAGACCGCCGACCAGCGCATCCAGGCCGCGCCGCCGCTGTTCGTCGACGACCTGCAACGCTTCGCCGCACAGCCGCTGCCTGCGTCCGACCAGTTGCTGCTGATCGGACGACGCCACGTGCGCAGCAACAATTCCTGGATGCACAACTACCATCGCCTGGTGAAGGGCAAGCCGCGTCACCAGTTGCTGATGCACCCGCGGGACCTGGAGGGTCGCGGCCTGGTCGACGGGCAACGGGTGCGGGTGCGCTCGCGGGTCGGCAGCGTGGAGGTGGAGGTGGCGGCGAGCAGCGAGATGATGCCCGGGGTGGTCAGCCTGCCGCACGGCTGGGGCCACGCGCGGCCCGGCGTGCAACTGGCGATCGCCCGCGCCCAGGCCGGCGTCAGCGCCAACGACCTGACCGACGAGCGTCATCTCGACCTGCTGTCGGGTAACGCCGCGCTCAACGGCCTGCCGGTGGAGGTGGAAGCGGCCTGAGCGGGTCGACGGAACGCGAGAGTAAAGCCGAGCGTCGCGCTAGGCTTTCCGATACAATACCGGTCATTATTTGCCGAGTTACCGTGTCGAAACGTTCCTGTTGAGGTAAGCCATGGACATCATCGAAACCATTAAAGAGCAGATCGCTAACAACCCCATCCTGCTGTACATGAAGGGTTCGCCGAACGCCCCGCAGTGCGGTTTCTCCTCGCGCGCGGCCCAGGTGCTGATGGCCTGTGGCGAGAAGTTCGCCTACGTCGACATCCTGCAGAATCCGGAAATCCGCGCCAACCTGCCGAAGTACGCGAACTGGCCGACCTTCCCGCAGCTGTGGGTCAATGGCGAACTGGTCGGCGGCAGCGACATCCTCGCCGAGATGTTCGAGAAGGGCGAACTGCAGACCCTGGTCAAGGACGCGGCGGCCAAAGCCAACGCCTGATCCGCGCATCCGACGAAGAGCCCCGCCTTGTGCGGGGTTTCTTTTTTGTCCGGAGAAACCAGCAAGGAAACCGGGAGCCTCCATGTCGGAAGTCAATCCTCGCCAGGGTCGCCTGGCTTGCATCTATTTCTTCGCCATGGCCGGGCTGGTCATCGGCAACCTGATGGGACGCATCCCGGCGCTCAAGGAGCAGACCCAGCTGGACGAGCGCGCGCTCGGCCAGGCCCTGCTCGGCGTCGGGGTCGGCGCGCTCACGGCGTTCCCGTTGAGCGGTTTCCTGGTCCAGCGCATCGGCAGCCGCAGCGTAGTGATCGGCGGTTGCCTGATCATGCTGCTGGTGTTTCCGCTGCTCGGCCTGAGCCAGGGCTGGTGGCAACTGGCGTTGGCCTTCTACGTGCTGGGCGTGAGCTTCGCCGGGATGGACGTGGCGATGAACATCCAGGCGGTGGATGTCGAGCGCCTGCTCGGCAAGCCCTGCATGTCCATGCTGCATGGCATGTACAGCCTCGGCTGCCTGGTCGGTGCGTTGAGCGCCGCGGCCCTGGCCGGACTGACGCCGTTCTGGCACTTCCTCATTCTCACCGCACTCGGCCTGCTGAGCCTGCCATTCTTCGTACGCGCGTTGCTTCCGCCGGACCCGAGCAAGGCGGGCGCGCGCAAGGGCGGCGGCTTCACCTTGCCGCCGCGGGCCTTGCTCGGCCTGGGCCTGCTGATTCTCTGCGCGTTCGTTTCCGAGGGCGGCGTGGCTGACTGGAGCGCGCTGTTCCTGCACAGCGTTCTGGATGCTTCCGAGCGGGTGGCGGCGCTGGGCTTCGCGGCGTTTTCCGCGGCGATGGTGGTGGGGCGGCTGTTCGGTGACCGCCTGCGCGGACGCATCGACGATGCGCCGTTGCTGCGCGGCCTGGGTTCGCTGGCCACGCTGGGCATGCTGGTGGCGCTGTTCAGCCCCTGGCCGGCGCTGAGCATCGCCGGTTTCGGGGTGGTTGGCCTGGGACTGTCGGTGATGGTGCCGATCGTGATCAGCGCTGCTGGCAACCAGCCGGGCATCGATCCGGTGATCGGGGTCGCCGCCGTCTCTACCGTGGGGTATGGCGGACTGCTGATGGGACCGCCGCTGATCGGCCTGCTGGCCCACGAGATCGGCCTGCGCTGGGCATTGCTGGTACTGGTCGGTCTTTGCCTGTTGCTGGCCCTGCGCGCCGATCTGGTCCGGCGCAGGCCGCGCAGCGCCTGAGGCTTTCTGGCGGCAAGAAAAAAGCGCCGGCGGGGCAGGCCGCCGGCGCTTCGTCGTGGTTCCCGATCAGTCGTCTTCGTGCATGTGCGACTGCAGGTAGTTCTCCAGGCCGACTTTCTGGATCAGGCCCAGCTGGGTTTCCAAGTAGTCGATGTGCTCTTCTTCCGACTCCAGGATGTCCTTCAGCAGGTCGCGGCTGACGTAGTCGTGCACCTGCTCGCAATGCACGATGGCTTCGCGCAGGTCCTTGGTCGCCTTCAGCTCCAGGTTCAGGTCGCACTGCAGCATTTCCTGGGTGTTCTCGCCGATCAGCAGCTTGCCGAGGTCCTGCAGGTTGGGCAGGCCTTCGAGGAAGAGGATGCGCTCGATGAGCTTGTCGGCATGCTTCATCTCGTCGATCGACTCGTGGTACTCGTGGGCGCCGAGGCGCTTCAGGCCCCAGTCGTTCCACATGCGCGAGTGGAGGAAGTACTGGTTGATCGCGATCAGCTCGTTGCCGAGGATCTTGTTGAGGTGCTGGATGACTTTCTTGTCGCCTTTCATGCCGAATCCTGCCGTCGTAGTGGGTGTGATTCGCCAAGTTTGGCCGCGACGAAGCAGGGTGTCAAACCTAAGTTATTGAAATATAAGGGAAAAAGAATATGAATACGAATGTTTTCTTTCCGCGTTCTGCCGCTAAGTCATTGAATTGAAGGCATAAAAAAACCGGGCGCCAGGCCCGGTTCTTCTGAAAGAGGGATAAAAAATATTTTTCAGGCAGCGACGAACGCCGTAGTCCCGAACGCCGGTACCGGCTGGGCACTCTGCAGGTCGTTGAGGGTTTCGCGTACCACCTGCTTGGCCAGGCATGCGCACTTGCCGCACTGGGTACCGACGCCGGTGGCTTCGCGAACCTCACGATAGCTGCAGCAGCCTTCGTAGATGGCATCGCGGATCTGGTTGTCGGTAACACCTTGGCAGAGGCAGACGTACATGGCGATCTGGCTACTGGGAAGTTGAGTTGGAAAAGATACTAATAATAATGAGAATGATTGTCAAAGTTCCCTGGAGCGTTTTAGTCGGGTTTTTTTCGCCCCCCGACAAATGGCTTTGTCGGACAAAGACTTAGCGCCGGCTGGGGCGGGGTGTATGATGGTTGTTTCCCGGGGAACGGCGCCCCTGCCATCGAGGCTTCACGAGGAGCCGGCAGGCTGCGGTGCCGTCCTTCAACCTTCCGCTTAAAGGAGACATGGAATGAGCGTACTCGTAGGTAAGAAAGCGCCTGACTTCAACGTTGCCGCGGTACTGGGCAATGGCGAGATCGTCGAGAGCTTCACCCTGTCCGAGGCCATCAAGGGCAAGTACGGCCTGGTGTTCTTCTATCCGCTGGACTTCACCTTCGTCTGCCCGTCCGAGCTGATCGCCCTGGACCACCGCATCCCGGAATTCCAGGCGCGCAACGTCGAGGTGATCGGCGTTTCCATCGACTCCCACTTCACCCACAACGCCTGGCGCAACACCCCGGTGGACAAGGGCGGCATCGGTGCCGTCAAGTACACCCTGGCGGCCGACACCAAGCACGAGATCGCCAAGGCCTATGACGTCGAGTCCGACGGTGGCGTGGCCTTCCGTGGCGCGTTCCTGATCGACAAGGAAGGCGTAGTGCGCTCGCAGATCGTCAACGACCTGCCGCTGGGCCGCAACATGGACGAGCTGCTGCGTCTGGTCGATGCCCTGCAGTTCCATGAGGAGCACGGCGAAGTCTGCCCGGCCAACTGGAAGAAGGGCGACAAGGGCATGACCGCATCGCCCGAAGGCGTGGCCAAGTACCTGGCCGAGAACGCCAGCAAGCTGTAAGAAGAGCCTGCTTCGCGCGTTGGAAAAAGCCCCGCTTCGGCGGGGCTTTTTCATGGGTTCGCGGGGGCCGGCAGCCCCATCCCAGGTCACGCGCCTCGCTCCGAAGAGGGGGAGATTGCCTGACCGGTCGCGTAGGACGGATAACGTCCTGGCGTTATCCGCCTAAGTGGGCCGAGGCTCAGTCGTCGTCATCCATCCAGCCGCCCATTTCCTTCCAGCGGTTGACGATGCCGCAGAACAGCTCGGCGGTCTTCTCGGTGTCGTAGCGTGCCGAGTGCGCCTCGCGGTTGTCGAACTCCATGCCGGCGGCCTGGCAGGCCTTGGCCAGGACCGTCTGGCCGTAGGCGAGGCCAGCCAGGGTGGCGGTGTCGAAGCTGGAGAAGGGATGGAACGGATTGCGCTTGATCCCGGTACGCGCCACGGCGGCATTGAGGAAACCGAGGTCGAAGCTGCTGTTGTGGCCGACCAGGATCGCCCGCTTGCAGCCATTGGCCTTCAGCGCCTTGCGGATGCCGCGGAAGATCTCGGTGAGTGCCGCTTCCTCCTGCACCGCCATGCGCAGCGGGTGGTCAAGCTTGATGCCGGTGAATTCCAGCGCGGCCGGCTCGATGTTGGCGCCTTCGAAGGGCTCGATGCGGAAGAAGTAGGTGTGTTCCGGGAACAGGAAGCCTTTCTCGTCCATGCCGACAGTGGTCGCGGCGATTTCCAGCAGCGCGTCGGTGGCCGAGTTGAAGCCGCCGGTCTCGACGTCCACCACTACCGGCAGGTAGCCGCGGAAGCGGCGCGCCATCGGATGGCGCGGGCCGCTGGGGAGGCTGCCGTCGAATTCGTCGTCGAAGTTGTCTTCGCTCATGCCCCGGCCTCCAGCAGTTTCCAGCGGAGTGTCTCGCCGGCGCGCAGCGGCACCACGTCGAAGTCGCCGAAGGGGAGGCTGGCGGGCGCCTGCCATTCCTCGCGGACCAGGGGGATCCGGTCGGTGTTGCGCGGCAGGCCATAGAAGTCCGGGCCGTGCAGGCTGGCGAAGCCTTCCAGCTTGTCCAGCGCATTGCGCTGTTCGAAGGCCTCGGCATACAGCTCGATGGCGGCGTAGGCGCTGTAGCACCCGGCGCAACCGCAGGCGGCTTCCTTGGCGTGGCGGGCGTGCGGCGCCGAGTCGGTGCCGAGGAAGAATTTCGGATTGCCGCTCACCGCGGCGTCCAGCAGGGCTTCCTGGTGGGTGTTGCGCTTGAGGATCGGCAGGCAATAGAAGTGCGGACGGATACCGCCGACCAGCATGTGGTTGCGGTTGTACAGCAGGTGATGGGCGGTAATGGTCGCGCCGACGTTGGCCGGGGCTTCCCGGACGAACTGGGCGGCGTCGCCGGTGGTGATGTGCTCGAAGACCACCTTCAGGGTCGGGAAGCGCTCGACCACCCGGCGCAGGTGCTCGTCGATGAACTGCTTCTCACGATCGAATACGTCGACCTCGGCGCGGGTCACCTCGCCATGCACCAGCAGCGGCATGCCGACCTCGGCCATCGCCTCGAGCGCTTCGAAGATATTGTCGATGCGGGTCACGCCAGAATCCGAGTTGGTGGTGGCGCCTGCCGGATAGAGCTTGGCGGCATGCACGAAGCCGCTGGCCTTGGCGGTACGGATTTCCTCGGCGCTGGTGCGGTCGGTGAGGTACAGCACCATCAGCGGCTCGAAGCGGCTGGCGGCGGGGCGGGCGGCGAGGATGCGCTGCCGGTAGGCGTCGGCTTCGGCGGCGTTGCGCACCGGCGGCACCAGGTTCGGCATGACGATGGCGCGGCCGAAGGTGCGGGCGGCGTCGCCGACGGTATTGGCCAGCGCGGCACCGTCACGCAGGTGAATGTGCCAGTCGTCGGGGCGCAGGAGGGTGAGACGGTCGGACATGGGGCTTCCAGGACGGGATTTCGTGGGGGGAAATGCTACCGGAAAAGGGGGGGCGGGGCACTCGCTATCAAGTTTTGTCCGGGCCGTCCGATACATCCTTCGTATTTGGACGCTTTCCCGGAGCCCGCCGTCGTGCAGCCGCGCCTTCTTCTATTGCCTTTCCTGCTCAGCAGCCTGCCGGCACTGGCGGTGACCTTCCAGACGCGGCTGGAGAGCGTCGAGTGGAAGGTCGAAGGCGACCAGTTCGAATGCCGCCTGTCGCAGCCGGTGGCGAATTTCGGGGTCGGCGAGTTCGTCCGGCGTGCCGGCGAGCAGGCGACCTTCCGCCTGAAGCCCGAGGCCCAGTGGCTGGGGCGCGGGTCGGCGACCCTGCTGGCTGCCGCGCCGCCCTGGCGACCGGGACAGGGCGACATCAACCTTGGCCAGGTCAGCATCGGCAGCGGCGAGGTGCCGTTCAACAGCAGCCAGCAACAGGCCGGTCGGTTGCTCACCGGCCTGCTCGAGGGGCGCAGCCCGCTGGTCCGCCATCGCACCTGGCAGGGCGATCGCCTGGAGGTGCGCCTGCTGCCGGCGCGCTTCGCCAGCGTCTACAGCCAGTACCAGGCCTGCATCGCCAAGCTGCTGCCGGTGAACTTCGACCAGGTCAAGCTGGCCCAGGTCGGCTTCCCCGACGGCGGCACGGCGCTGAACGACGTGGCGCGAGCCAAGCTGGACATCATCCTGCAACTGCTCAAGGCCGATCCGAGCATCAACCGGATCGAACTCGACGGGCACTCCGACAACAGCGGCAACCGCCTGACCAACCGCGACCTGTCGCGTCGCCGCGCGCTGGCGGTGCAGGAGTACCTGAAGAGCAACGGGGTGCCGGAAAGCCAGATCAACGTGCGCTTCTATGGCGAGCGCTACCCGCTGGTGGCCAACAACAGCGCCGCCAACCGTGCGCGCAACCGCCGGGTCACCGTGCACCTGTCGCGCGAGGCGGTGGTCGAGCCGGCGACGGAAGCGCCGAAGGCCGAGGACAAGCCGGCGCCGCCCGCGGCAGAACCTGCCGCACCGAAGCCTCCGGCCGCCTCGCTTCAGGGAAAACCCACGGTTTGAGTCGCGCAAACGATAGAATCTGTCGCTTTTGCGTCTAAAGCTGTCGCCCCTCTGTAATTTCCCGAATGCCCTGCGTAGAATTGTCGCTTTTCGTGACGACCCCCGTGGAGTGATGGCATGGCGGATGTGAAGAAGGTAGTCCTGGCGTATTCCGGCGGCCTGGATACCTCGGTAATTCTGAAGTGGTTGCAAGATACCTATAACTGCGAAGTGGTGACCTTCACCGCCGACCTCGGCCAGGGCGAGGAAGTCGAACCGGCTCGCGCCAAGGCCCGCGCGATGGGCGTCAAGGAAATCTACATCGACGACCTGCGCGAAGAATTCGTCCGCGACTTCGTCTACCCGATGTTCCGCGCCAACACCGTCTACGAAGGCGAGTACCTGCTGGGCACCTCCATCGCTCGTCCGCTGATCGCCAAGCGCCTGATCGAGATCGCCAACGAGACCGGCGCCGACGCCATCTCCCACGGCGCCACCGGCAAGGGCAACGACCAGGTCCGCTTCGAGCTGGGCGCCTACGCGCTGAAGCCCGGCGTCAAGGTGATCGCGCCCTGGCGCGAGTGGGACCTGCTGTCCCGCGAGAAGCTGATGGACTATGCCGAGAAGCACGGCATCCCGATCGAGCGCCACGGCAAGAAGAAGTCGCCGTACTCGATGGACGCCAACCTCCTGCATATCTCCTACGAAGGCGGCGTGCTGGAAGATACCTGGACCGAGCACGAAGAAGACATGTGGAAGTGGACCGCTTCCCCGGAAAACGCGCCGGACACCCCGACCTACATCGAGCTGACCTACCGCAAGGGCGACATCGTCGCCATCGACGGCAAGGACATGACCCCGGCCGAGGTGCTCACCGAGCTGAACCGCGTCGGCGGGATCAACGGCATCGGCCGCCTCGACATCGTCGAGAACCGCTATGTCGGCATGAAGTCCCGTGGCTGCTACGAGACCCCCGGCGGCACCATCATGCTCAAGGCCCACCGCGCCATCGAGTCGATCACCCTGGACCGCGAAGTGGCCCACCTGAAAGACGAGCTGATGCCCAAGTACGCCAGCCTGATCTACACCGGCTACTGGTGGAGCCCGGAGCGCCTGATGCTGCAGCAGATGATCGACGCCTCGCAGGTCAACGTGAACGGCGTAGTGCGCCTGAAGCTGTACAAGGGCAACGTCGTGGTGGTGGGCCGCAAGTCCGACGACTCGCTGTTCGACGCCAACATCGCGACCTTCGAGGAAGACGGCGGCGCCTACAACCAGGCCGATGCCGCGGGCTTCATCAAGCTCAACGCGCTGCGCATGCGCATCGCCGCGAACAAGGGCCGCACGCTGTCCTGACCGACGTGCGCCGCCTGCGATGGAACGAAGAACCCCGGCCATGAGCCGGGGTTCTTCGTTCCTGATTGCTGAAAGCGATAGCCGGGGCCGTTCAGGAAGACTTCTGGATCAGTTCGATCTTGTAGCCGTCCGGGTCGGTCACGAAGGCGATCACGGTGGTACCGTGCTTCATCGGCCCGGCTTCGCGGGTGACCTGGCCGCCGTTGTTGCGGATGTCGTCGCAGGCCTGGTAGGCGTCGTCGACCTCGATGGCGATATGGCCGTAGCCGGTGCCGATCTCGTAGGCATCCACGCCCCAGTTGTGGGTAAGCTCGATCACGGCGGAATCCGCCTCGTTGCCATAGCCGACGAAGGCCAGGGTGAACTGGCCGTCGGGATAGTCGTTCTTCCTGAGCAGGGTCATGCCTAGCACCCGGGTATAGAAATCGATCGAGCGATCGATGTTTCCGACCCGGATCATGGTATGGAGAATGCGCATTTTCATTGCCTCGAGCTTCACGGTCAAAGGCGGATTTTACCATGTGGCCGGCAACCGGCTGCGAGATCGGGATTGTCCCCGTCCCGGCGACCGGCCCTTTGCCGGACTTCCCTTCCTACGGGGCGTTTCGCCTCTTCCCTGGGCCGGCCGTCGATAGCCGGTCGGCCTGCCTCCGCCACCTTCCCGAGCTGCCCGCTGCGTCTCCGAGCGTGCCAGGCGTCCCGCCCCCGGTGACCGGCCGAAAGCTCGCTGCGCCTTCGCCATGAGGTCGGAAAAAAGGGGGGTTGACCTTGCCAAGGTGTCAAGGTCGATAACCGGCCACGGAAGCGGTTTCGTCCAGCCAGGCCACGCAGGCTCAGACCAGGAAGGCACAACAATGAATCTCAGACACTTCATCCGCATCACCGCGACGCTAGGTGTCGCGGCCCTTATCGCTGGCTGCGGGGAATCGGCGCCGCCGGGAGCGGCGAGCGCCCCGCCAAGCGTTCCCGTCGCCGAGGTGGTGGTTCGCCCGGTGACACCCTACGCCGAGTTCACCGGCTCGCTGACCGCTGTCGAGCAGGTAGAACTACGGCCGCGCGTCGCCGGCTACATCCAGGACGTTACGGTGCCGGAAGGCCGCCTGGTAGAGAAGGGCCAGCAACTGTTCCTCATCGACCCGCGCGTGTTCAAGGCGGCGCAGGATGCCGCCAGGGCGCGCCTGCGCGAGGCCGAGGCCGCGGCGTTGCTGGCGCGCACCGAACACGAGCGAGCCGAGCTGCTGTATGCGCGGAAGGTCGTCGCCCGGGAGCGGCTCGACAGCGCCATCGCCTCGCGCAATGCCAGCAAGGCCCAGGTCGATGCGGCCAGGGCCGCCCTCGACGCGGCGCAACTGGATCTCGGCTTCACGCGGGTGACGGCACCGATCGGCGGGCGTGTCGGGCATATTCAGGTCACCGAGGGCAACTACGTCACCAATGGCGTCACCGCGCTGACCAGCATCGTTTCGGTCGATCCGCTGTATGTGTACTTCGATGTCGACGAGCGCACCTACCTGCAGGCCCTGGCGCCGACCCGCGGCAGGGAGGGTGAGCAGGCCCCCAGGGTCAAGGTGGCGTTGCTCACCGACGAGTCCTATGGACGAAGCAGTCGCCTCGATTTCCTCGCCAATGCCGCCGACCGCGGGACCGGCACGGTCCGGGTTCGGGCGGTGGTCGACAACCCGGACGGGCAACTGACGCCGGGGCTGTTCGCCAAGGTCAGGCTGGAGACCGGCAAGCCTCGCGCGCAGGTGCTGGTCGCCGACCATTCCATCGGCACCGACCAGGGCCGGCGCTATGTGCTGGTCGTCGACGAAGGCAACAAGACCCAGTACCGGCCGGTGGAACTCGGCCCGATGGTCGACGGCCTGCGGGTCGTCCGCCAGGGCCTGCAGCCGGGCGAGCGCATCGTCGTCAAGGGCCTGGTCCGGCCGGACATGCAGATCACGCCGCTCCTTGCGGAAATCGATGGCACGCCCGTCGACCTGTCGAAGACCGTGGGGGCCGCACAATGACATTCCCACGCTTCTTCATCGATAGGCCGATCTTCGCCATCGTTCTTTCGGTGCTGATGATGATCGGAGGCATCGTTTCGTTCTTCCAGTTGCCGCTGAGCGAATACCCGGCGGTGACGCCGCCGACCGTGCAAGTGACCACCGCCTATCCCGGCGCCAACCCCGACGTGATCGCGCAGACGGTGGCGACACCGCTGGAGCAGGCGATCACCGGGGTCGAGGGGATGCTGTACATGTCCTCGCAGTCGGCCACCGACGGGCGAATGATCCTGACCATCACCTTCGACCAGCACATCGATCCCGACATGGCCCAGATCCAGGTGCAGAACCGGGTCTCGCGGGTGCTCTCGCGCCTGCCCGACGAGGTGCAGCGGCAGGGCGTGGTCACCCAGAAGACCTCGCCGGACATCCTCATGGTGGTGCACCTGCTGTCGCCGGAGCAACGCTACGACCCGCTGTACATCTCGAACTACGCCTACCTCCAGGTGCGTGACGAACTGCTGCGCCTGCCGGGGATCAGCGATGTGGTGGTGTGGGGCGCCGGCGAGTACAGCATGCGCCTGTGGCTCGACCCCGACCTGATCGCCGCGCGCGGGCTGACGGCGGGCGAGGTGATCGCCGCGGTACGCGAACAGAACGTCCAGGTGGCGGCCGGCGCCGTCGGCCAGGCGCCGGACTCCACCGCGGCCTTCCAGGTCACGGTGAATACCCTCGGGCGGCTGAGCGACGAAGAGCAGTTCGGCGACATCATCGTCCGCACCGGCGCCGACGGCCAGGTGACGCGCCTGCGCGACGTCGCGCGGATCGAGATGGGCGGCGATGCCTATGCGCTGCGCAGCCTGCTGGACGGCGAGCCGGCGGTGGCCTTGCAGATCATCCAGAGCCCCGGAGCCAACGCGCTGGATACCGCCGAAGCGGTGCGTGCCACCGTGGCGAGGCTCGAAGGCAACTTCCCGGCCGGCCTGAGCGCGCGCATCGCCTACGACCCGACGGTGTTCGTCCGCGCTTCGTTGCAGACCGTGGCCACCACCCTGCTGGAGGCGATCCTGCTGGTCGTGGTGGTGGTGGTGCTGTTCCTGCGTAGCTGGCGTGCTTCGCTGATTCCGCTGATGGCCGTGCCGGTCTCGCTGGTCGGCACCTTCGCCGTCATGCACCTGATGGGTTTCTCGCTGAATACCCTGTCGTTGTTCGGCCTGGTGTTGTCGATCGGCATCGTCGTCGATGACGCCATCGTGGTGGTGGAAAACGTCGAGCGCCACATCGAGAACGGCGAGCCGCCGCTCCAGGCCGCGCGGCGTGCGATGGACGAGGTCACCGGGCCGATCATGGCGATCACCTCGGTGCTGGCGGCGGTGTTCATCCCCACGGCCTTTCTCAGTGGCCTGCAGGGCGAGTTCTATCGTCAGTTCGCCCTGACCATCGCCATCTCCACCATCCTGTCGGCGCTCAACTCGCTGACCCTCAGCCCGGCCCTGGCGGGCCTGCTGTTGCGTCCGCGGCCGGCCGGAGGTGCGGTGGCGGGGCGCTTCCAGCGACTGCTCCAGGTCCTCGGCCGACCGTTGCGAAATGCCCCCGAGGCCTACGGCAACGCGGTGCGCAAGGTGGTGCGGGTGAGCGGCCTGGCCCTGGTGGTGTATGGGGGCCTGCTTGGCCTGACCTGGGTCGGTTTCCAGGCGGTGCCGCCGGGCTTCGTGCCGATGCAGGACAAGTACTATCTGGTCGGCATCGCCCAGTTGCCGAACGGAGCGTCGCTGGAGCGTACCGATGCGGTGGTCAGGCAGATGTCCCGGATCGGCCTCGACGAGCCGGGGGTGGAGAGCGTCGTGGCCTTTCCGGGCCTGTCGGTGAACGGTTTCGTCAACGTGCCGAACGCCGCGGTCATGTTCTTCATGCTCGATCCGTTCGAATCGCGCACCTCCGCCGATCTCGGCGCGCTGGCCATCGCCGGGCGCCTGCAAGCCAGGTTCGCCAGCATTCCCGACGGCTTCCTCGGGGTCTTCCCGCCGCCGCCGGTACCGGGGCTGGGAACCATCGGCGGCTTCAAGATGCAGGTCGAGGATCGCGGCGGCGCCGGGCTGGAAGCCCTGGCCAGGCAGACCCAGGTGCTGATGATGAAGGCCACTGAGTCCGGCCAGCTCGGGGGCTTGATGACCAGCTTCGATATCAATGCCCCGCAGCTCGAGGTGGTGGTCGACCGCACCAAGGTGAAGAGCCAGGGCGTTCGCCTGGCCGATGTGTTCGAGGCATTGCAGGTCTACCTCGGCTCGCTGTACATCAACGACTTCAACCGCTTCGGTCGCACCTACAAGGTCACTGCCCAGGCCGATGCGCCGCACCGCATGCAGGCCGAAGCCATCGGGCGCCTGCAGGTACGCAATGCCGCCGGGGCGATGTTGCCGCTGTCCTCGTTCGTCACCGTGACGCCCAGCTCCGGTCCCGACCGGGTGATCCACTACAACGGCTATCCGTCGGCGGATATCAGCGGCGGCGCGCTTCCCGGCGTCAGTTCGGGACAGGCGGTGGCGTTGATGGAGCGCCTGGCCGGCGAAGTGCTGCCCGAGGGCATGACCTTCGAATGGACCGACCTGACCTACCAGCAGAAGCTGGCCGGCAACAGCGCGCTGTTCATCTTCCCGCTGTGCGTGCTGCTGGCCTACCTGATCCTCGCCGCGCAGTACAACAGCTGGCTGTTGCCGCTGGCGGTCCTGCTGATCGTGCCGATGTGCCTGCTCAGCGCGATCGCCGGGGTGTGGCTGGGGGGCGGCGACAACAACGTGTTCGTCCAGATCGGGCTGGTGGTGCTGGTAGGCCTGGCGGCGAAGAACGCGATCCTGATCGTCGAGTTCGCCCGCACGCTGGAGGCCGAGGGCGCCCGTGCGCTGGAGGCGGTGGTCGAGGCTTGCCGCCTGCGCCTGCGGCCGATCCTGATGACCTCGCTGGCGTTCATCGCCGGCGTGGTGCCGTTGGTCATGGCCAGCGGCGCCGGAGCGGAAATGCGCCAGGCGATGGGCGTCGCGGTATTCGCCGGGATGCTCGGGGTGACGCTGTTCGGCCTGTTCCTCACGCCGGTGTTCTACGTACTGGTACGGGCACTGGCGGCGCACCTGGAGCGACGCGCCGGCGGCAGCCTGGCGCATCTGGAGGGAGGCCGTCCATGAAGCCATACCTGCGGTCTTCGTTGAGCGCGCTGATCCTGCTGGGCGGCTGTGCCGCGGTGGGGCCCGACTATGCGCCGCCGAGCGCGTCCGCACCGGCCAGCTTCGGCGCGATGCCGGCGGGTATCGATGGCGGTGGCGTGGAGATCGAGTGGTGGCGCGGGTTCGACGAGCCAGCCCTGGAGTCTCTGATCCAGCGGGCGCTCGCGGCGAACCTCGACATCGCCCTTGCCGGCGCGCGCCTGGACGAAGCGAAGGCGCTGCTGCGCGAGAACCGCGAAGAGTTCCTGCCGCGCGGCGGGCCGGCGTTCGATTACCAGGCCCGGCGGCGCGGCGAGGTGGAAACACCGGCCGGCCAGCAGCGCGACATCGAGACCTATCGCGGCGCGCTGGATGCTTCCTGGGAAATCGACCTGTTCGGCCGGGTGCGGCGCTCGGTGGAGGCCGCCGAGGCGCAGGCGGGCTCGCGCGAGGCCCTGCTGCGCAACGTGCAGGCGAGCGTCGCGGCTACGGTTGCCATGACCTGGTTCCAGCTACAGGGCATCGAGGCCGAACTTGCGGTGGTCCATGACATCGCCGGCAACCAGCGCGACAGCCTGGAGATGGTCGAACGCCTGGTCAGCGCCGGCTCCGCCCACGAGTTCGACCGGTTGCGCGCCGAAGCGTTATTGCACAACGTCGAGGCGGCCGTGCCTGACCTCGAACGGCGCCGCGCCGCCACCCGCAATGCGCTGGCCGTTCTCCTCGCGGAAGCCCCGCAGGCCTTCAGCCCGCCGGTCGCCCGTGCCTCCGGGGAAAGGCTGACGCTCCGCACCCTCGGGGTCGGCGACCCGGCGGGACTGCTGGCGCGTCGCGCCGACATCGCCGCGGCCGAACGCAACCTGGCGGCCGCGACCGCACGTATCGGCGTCGAGACCGCGGGGCTGTATCCGCAGGTCGAGGTACGCGGCTCGATTGGCCTGGTCGCCGGCAATCTCGATGCTTTGGACGAGAGTGGTACGTCCTTCAACGTCCTGAACCCGGTGATTCGCTGGGCGTTACTCGACCGCGGTCGCGTGCGGGCGCGGATCGCCGCCAGCGAGGCCCGTGCGCAGGAGGCATTGATCCTCTACGACCGGACGGTGCTGCGCGCCCTGCAGGAGACCGATGATGCCTTCAACGGCTATGGCGCTGCCGCTGACAGGCTCCGCCTGCGCCTGCTCGAGGCGACGGCCAATCGCGAGGCGGCGCGCCTGGCCCGGGAACGCTTCGTCCAGGGGGACGGCGAGTACCTGGACGTGCTCGAGGCGGAACGCTCGGACTACCTCAGCCGGCGCGCATTGAGCATCGCGCGCACCGAGCAGCGCCTTGCCGTCGTGGGTATCTACAAGGCGCTGGGGGGTGGCTGGGAGGCCTGCGCGGGGGCGCGGCGCTGTGGCGTGGCTACCGACGATACCTCTCCAGGCGTGGCACGGCAGCGCGACAGTCGCTCCTGATCAGCCGCCGGCGGCTTCCGGCCGCCGGCCTTCGCTCGACTGCCTGGGTCGAGGGCCGTGCGGCGCGTCCTCCGGTTATTTGGCGAACCCCGGGAGTACGGATTGCCTGGTGCGGATCACTCGTCCCTATCCGCCTTATCGATAAGTCGGTTCCGAACTCTTTTCGGTAGTTCATTCAGATGGATGAGTGAAGAGGGCAGATGGAAAGTATCTGCTCGGGACTTCAATGTTCAGAAGAGTGGGGAAGCATTACTTTCTCACTGTTCTTCAGGTACGTTCCGGCTGCCCGCCGTTTCTTATTGAACGAAGTCACTCCTGTGCCTCTGCGCTCGCGCCGCACGGAGAATATCGTCGAGAGGTTCTTCAATGGTGAGTGGAGCTGGCTGACGCGGTATCTCGGTTGTCTGGCGGAGTTGTTCTATATGTTCGAACTTGGCTTTGCCCGTTGTTTGAAGTTTGCGGAATAACCTCTGGAACTATTCATATGAATTTTTGAAAGTTTGGTTTACCTGAGAGATTTATGAGTTGACCTTGTCACGATGGCAGGACTCATGGTTCGCAGGAGTCAACAAACCAGGAGGTTGCGATGTTTTCTTTCCATATTCCGAACATGACCTGCGGCGGTTGTGCCAAGACTGTCACCCGTATCCTGCACGGCGTCGATCCCCAGGCGCGCGTAGAGACCGATCCCCCTCGGCGCGAGGCCAGGGTCGAGAGCACTCTGGACAAGCACGCATTCCTCGAGGCGTTGAGCGAGGCCGGTTATCCGGAGGGCCGTTGAGTGCATGGGCATGACGCAGGCGTAGGGTCGGATAGTAGCGTTTCGCCCAGTGCCGGCAATAGGAAAATGATTTTCATTGAAGTCTGCGCGCCATATGCCATCAATGGTGCTTGGCTATTGTGGAAAGAACGCTTTGGAATTTGTAAATCAATATTTCAGGCGGCCGCGAGGTGACAGTTATGTGAACGGAAAGAGGCGCTGACAGGAAACCCTAAAAGTTATTCTCCGATGGATTCGCAGGCCTTTAGCTCGGGGTTTTTCGCAGCGCATCCAGTGTTATCGAAGAGCACCTTTCGGCGAACTCCGTTGTCCGCCGAGAAGGCCGCTGCATTGCTTGACCTTGCCACCGTGGCAAGCTTTACGGTCGCCCCGCACAACAACAAAAACAAGGGTGATCCAAATGACTTCAAATCCGTTACAGCAATGCTGCAGTTCTTCCTCCGATATGAATATCCGTTCCCAGCGGACAATGTCGGAACCTGCCCGAAATGCATCGGCTCTCCTGGCTGAAGCCTTGAAACCCGGTGCCTCCCTGGACCAGATCACGCTCGCGCTCGAGGCGATTCTCGCGGTCACGGCCAAAGGCCTGGGCGGCGATGCTTCGGCTTACGCGCAGTACCAGGCGTTGCTCCTGGAACTGCACGTAGGCAGCGATCCGCATACGGAGCCGACCCGCCGCTGGATGGCGAGCCAGGTCTACCTGGTCGAGGATCGTTTCGCTCCCGAGCCGGCCGGTTTCAGCGCCGTCCCGGTGGAGGAGTTCCGCAAGAAGGTCGACGCCGAGATCGAGGCGCGCAGCCGGGTGCGCCATCCCATGTCGGTCCACCTGTTCCAGGGCACGCCGCCGGTCGAGGACGTGCGCTTCTTCCTGGAACACCATTGGGTCCGTTCCTACAACTTCTACAGCCTCCTGGCGGAGCTGGCCTTCCGCTTCGAAAACATCGAGGACGCCTCGGTGTTCTACCGCAACCTCTACGGCGAGGCCGGGGCGGAGACGCCGGAGCGCTCGCACCCCGCGTTGCTGTCCCACCTGATGACCTACTTCGACATACCGCTGCGCATCGATTTCCCGGCGCTGCATCCGCTGGAGAAGGCCTACCTCAACAACCGTATCCGTTGCGTGCGGCACACCGATGTCGCCTGGGGCCTTGCGCTCCTGTACGCGGTCGAGTCGGTGAGCTGCGTCAACCACCGGCGCATCTACGAACTCCTGCAGCGCCTGGGCGTGCCCGAGCAACCCAGCGAGTTCCATCGCCTGCACGGCACCCAGGACGAGATCGATACCGAGGAGATGTGGGCGCTGATCGCCAAGTTCGCGCCGAGCGAAGACTTCCAGCGCAAGTTCATGCAGTCGCTGGCGCGCCACTTCGAAATCAACCGGGCCTACTTCGACCTGCTCTGGGAGCAGATGCAGGCGAATTCCCTGGCCATGGCCTGATGCCTATCCAGAACAAGAACAAGGAGTACAGGATGAATACCCGCAATTTTTCCCTGCCGCAGTTGCAGAACCTGCCCATCGAAGAAGCACGCATCGTTGCCGATGCGCTGGCCGTCCACGCTACTTCCCGCCAGATCGATAGCGCCGCGAGCAAGCTGGCCGCGCTGGCCGAGGCAGGGCTCAAGGGCGACCGCCAGGCCTATGCCGCGTACCAGCAGTTGCTCTACGTCCTTTCGTTGAGCGACGACGTGGCGACCGCCCAGACCCGGCGCTGGCTGGCCCGGGCGATCTATCGCGTCGAAGAGCGTTTCATGCCCGCCGCCGATCTTTCCAGGGCGCTGTCCGAGGAGGATTTCCAGAAGCGTCTCGAACAGGAAATCGCCGCGCAGTCCCGCGAGCGGCACCCGATGTCGCAGTACGTGTTCTCCGGCTCGGCCTCCCGCGCGCAGCTCCAGGTGTTCCTCCGTCACCAGTGGTTCCGCACCTTCCGCCTGTACCGCGATGCGGCCGATCTGTTGGTCAACCTGACCGATGTGGACGAGGCCGCGGCGCTCGCGCGCTACCTCTATGGCGAGTTGGGCGAGGAAGACGAAAAGGGTTCGCATCCGCGCCTGCTGGCCAAGCTGCTCGAAGCCATCGGCCTGGAGGCGGACTTCCAGGCCGTCTCGACGATGCCCGAGGAAATCGCCTACCTGAACAATCGCGCCCGTGCCTTCCGGCATGCCGAGGTCGGTTGGGGGCTGGCGGTGTTCTACATCACCGAACTGGTCGTGCCGGGGAACCACGAAAAGCTCTATCGGGCCCTGCTCCAGGCCGGCCTGAGCGAGGACCAGGCGGAGTACTACAAGGTCCACATCAGCCTCGTACCGCCGCGGGCCAAGCGCGAATGGCAACTCATCGCGCGGCGGATTCCGGACGTGCAGTTCCAGAATGCGTTCCTGACCTCGCTATCGCAGCACTTCCGTGTGGAAAGGGCCTATTACGACGCGATCTGGGAAGAGATGCAGAGCGTCAAGTGACTTCCACCGGGACAAAGCGAGCACTCGAAAATGCCAAGTCACATTACGGAATCCCGTATACACGGGGGCGCCTACTCGTCCCCGGCATTCGCCGCGATCTTTTCCGATACCAACCAGGTGCGGAGGTGGCTGGATGTCGAGCGAGCCTTGGCGGCGACCCAGGCCGAGATGGGCATCATCCCCCACGAGGCGGCGCGGGAGATCGACCGCGCCGCCCAGGTGGAGCGCTTCGACCTCACCCAACTGGGCCGCGAAAGCCTGGAGACAGGGCACCTGCTGGTGCCTACCATCCGCGCCCTGGCGAGGTCGTGCGAGGGTAGCTGGGGGGAGTACGTGCACTATGGCGTGACCACCCAGGACATCCTCGACACCGGGCTGATGCTGCAGGTCAAGGAAGCCTGGGGCCATGCGCTCGGGCTCCTGCACTCGATCCGTGGCCATCTGCTGGCGCTTGCCCTGCGCCACCAGCACACGCCGATGGTTGCACGCACCCACGGGCAGCAGGCGCTGCCCACCACCTTCGGCTACAAGGTCGCCGTCTGGGTGGATGAAATCGACCGTCACCTGGCGCGCTTCGACGAAGCGCGCGAACGCGTCCTGGTCGGCAACCTGACCGGTGCCGTGGGAACCCTGGCGTCGTTCGGCGCCCAGGGCTTCGAGCTACAGCGGCGAACCCTGGCCAGGCTTGGCCTCGGCGCGCCGTCGACCAGTTGGCACAGCGCCCGGGACCGGGTGCTGGAGGTTGCCGGGTTGCTGGTCCAGGTGTCGGTGACGCTGGGCCGGGTGGCGAACGAGATCTACCACCTGCAGCGCAGCGAAATCGACGAGGTACGCGAGGGCAGCCGGCCGGGACAGGTGGGCAGCAGCACCATGCCGCACAAGCGGAACCCGTCGTCGGTCGACCTGGTCAGCGCGCTGTCGCGGCTGGTGCGGGCGCAGATGGTGGCGCTCACCGATGCCGCGTTCCAGTTGCACGAGCGCGACGGCACCGCCTGGCGCATCGAGTGGGCGGCGTTGCCGGAGCTGTTCGTCTACGCCGGCGCCTTGCTGACCCGCATGGAGGCGGTGCTGGCCGAGGGGCTCGAGGTGCGCGAGGAACGCATGCGCACCAACCTCGACCTGCTGGGTGGGCTGATCCTGTCGGAGCGGGTCATGCTCGCGCTGGCGGGGCAGTTCGGCAAGCAGACCGCCCACGAACTGCTCCATGAGATAACCCAGGCCTCCCAGCGGCAGGGCGTTCCGTTCCGCGAGGCGCTGCTCGGGCAGCCAAGGTTGCGCGGCTGTTTCAGCGCCGAGGCGCTCGAAGAACTGCTCGACCCCGTCGGCTACGTCGGCCTCGCCGCGGAGATGGTCGACCTGGTCGCCGGCAAACCACGAACCGGCGCGTCGGGCGACAGGCCCGAAGGCGCCGCCTCTTCCCAAGGAAATCCCGGTCAGTCCCAGTACGTGATGGAGGATAGGTGATGGATGCTGAATCGCTGGAAATGCTTGCCCGTTCCTCGTGCACCGCGCATCCGCAGAGCTTCGGCGGCGCACCGGCCGAGTCGTCCTGCAAGCACGAACACAGTCACATCGTTGACTCTAAAACCCATGGCGGAGGCTACGCCGGTCCGGTGAGCCGACGGATCTTCTGTAGCCACTGCCGCCTGCAACGCTGGCTCGACGTGGAGGCGGCGCTGGCGCTGGCGCAGGCCGATGTCGGCGTCATTCCGCCCGAGGCCGCGCTGGAGATCGCGAAGGCCGCCAGGCTTTCGGCCGTCGACCTGCAGCAGATCGCCGACGGCGTGGCCAGCACCGGGCACTCGCTGATGCCCCTGCTGGGCGCGCTGCAAAGGAACTGCAGCCCCAGCGCGCGCGAGTACGTGCATTTCGGCGCGACCACGCAGGATATCCAGGACACCGCGCAGTCCCTGGAAATGCGCGATGTGCTGGATGAAACGGAGCGGGCGCTGGACATCCTCCTGGACCGGCTCTCGGTGCTGGCGAGCGGGACCCGCAATGCGCTGATGGTCGCCAGGACCCACTCGATCCCGGCGTTGCCGACCACCTTCGGGCTGAAGGTGGCCGGCTGGATCGACGAGTTGCTGCGTCACCGCGAACGCCTGGGCGAGGCGCGCAAGCGGATCCTGGTGGTGCAACTGTTCGGCGGCGTGGGCACGATGGCCGCCTTCGGCGACGAGGCCATGCTCCTGCTCGAAAGCTTCGCGCGGCGGCTGTCGCTGGACGTGCCGCTGGCGGGTTGGCACGTGTCCCGCGACCGGGTTACCGAGTTCGTCAGCACCCTGGCCATGGTCACCGCGTCCCTGGCGCGGATCGCCGACGAGATCCGCACCCTGAACCGCTGGGAGATCGGCGAGCTGGAGGTGGGCTGGACGCAGCAGCAGATCGGTAGCAGCACCATGCCCCACAAGCGCAATCCGGAAGGCTGCGAGCAGGTCGTGGTGCTGGCCCGGCTGGCCAAGGCCCAGGTCCTGCTCGCGTTGGACGCCATGATCCTCGAGCACGAGCGGGACTACCGCGGCACGCGCCTGGAATGGTGTGCGGTGGCGGACGTTTCCCACTATGCGCTGATGGCGCTGTCGCTGCTGACCGACACCATCGACGGGCTCACGGTCCACGACGAGACCATGGCGCGGACGGCGAATGCATACAGCGATGCGATCTGTACCGAGGCGTTCGTCTTCGAGATGGCCAAGCAACTGGGCAAGAGCAGCGCTTACGAAATCATCTTCGAGATCACCCAGGCCTGCCAGCGCAAGCGGATTCCGATGCGCCAGGCGCTCGAGTCGGATCCGCGGGTGGGCGCCGTCATGCCGAAGGAAACCCTGGCCAGGCTGTTCGAGCCGCGGACCCATCTCGGCATGGCCGGGACCATCGTCGACAAGGTGCTGGACAAGGTCGCCAGCCACCACTGAATCACCCGCCGCCAGAGGCGGCGGTACTGCATATCAACGGAGAACAAGAATGACAAAGGCTAACGAGATCGAAACCGCGAAGGTCAAGCAGTTTTCAGCACGGATCATGGAGGACTACGGCAATACCCTGCGCGGCGCGATGCTCTACATCGGCGACCGCCTGGGGCTGTTCAAGGCGCTCGCCCATGGCCAATGGGTGACCCTGGAAGAGCTGGCGCAGCAGACCGGCTACACCACCCGCTACCTGCGCGAATGGCTGGGCAGCATGGTCACCGGCAACTACCTGGCCTACGATCCGCAGAGCAGGAGCTATCGGTTGCCGGCCGAGTTCGTCCCGGTGCTCGCCGACGAGGACTCGCCTTATTTCGCCGGCGGGATCATCCAGTTGAGCGTGCCCTTCGTGAGCATGGCGCCGAAGATCATCGAGGCCTTCCGCTGCGGCGGCGGTTGCCCCGAGGAATCCTTCCCGCTGGAAACCTGGGAAGGCATGGAGCGCATGACCATGCCCTGGTACAAGCACTTCCTCGTGCAGCACTGGATTCCTTCGCTGGATGGCGTCAAGGAAAAGCTCCAGGCGGGTGGCAGCGTGCTCGATTTCGGCTGCGGCAGCGGGCTGGCCGCGATCATGATGGCCAAGGCGTTCCCCGAAGCCCAGGTCTATGGCTGTGACTTCCACGCGCCGTCCATCGAACGCGCGCGGGCGAACGCCGAGGCCGCGGGGGTCGGCGACCGGGTGCGCTTCGAGGTCAGCGATTCCGATGCGCTGGCGGGCAAGAAGTTCGACTTCGTCACGACCTTCGTGGTCATCCACGACGCGACCGACCCGCAGCAGATGATGAAGGACCTGCGCGAGTCGACCGCCGACGATGGGACCTACCTGATGGTGGAACTCAACCTGTCGCAGGAACTGCACGAGAACATGAACCTGTTCGGTCGCGTGATGTACCCGCAGAGCACGCTGTATTGCATGACCTGTTCGCTGTCCCACGGCGGCGAGGGCCTCGGCGCCTTCATGGGCGAGGACCGCGCGCGGCAGATGGCCGAGGCCGCCGGCTTCAGTCGCTTCCGCAAGGTGCCTTCGGAGTGGCCGCCGCTGCCGGCGCTGTTCGAACTGCGACCCTGACGGCGTTATCCGGGACGGCCGGGACGGCGACCGTCGGATAGCGGTTGCCGTGGCCGCCGCCCGGCGCGTGCCGGCTGGGCATGGCGGTCTCGGCTCGATCGCACCGGTGTTCAGGCCCGCTTCGGCGGGCTTTTCATGGCCCCCGGAAAAACGAAGCCCCGCCAATTGCGGGGCTTGCTTGCGGTGTGGGCGGCGCTCTCACAGGTCGAAGTCGTAGTCCGACAACTGGCGCTGCAGGCGGCGTTCTTCCAGCAGGTTGTCGATGATGCGACGCTTGGTCAGGTTGGTCTTGGCCACCTCGACGCTGGTTTCCTCGCCGTCATCCTCTTCAACGCCGGCTTCGTCGTCGATCTCGAGTTCTTCTTTGGCTTTTGCCATGACATTCACTCCAACTTATGGGGTGGTAATGGCGCACCTTATAGCGACAAAGCCGTGGCTGGTAAAAAAGATTTTTTCAATCGTAAAGATAGGATTTCGAATAGTTGATCAATCGTCTGAAGTCTTGTGCTTGTATTCGCACAGGTCCTCGATCCGGCAGCTTCCGCATTGCGGCTTGCGCGCCTTGCAGACGTAGCGGCCATGCAGGATCAGCCAGTGGTGGGCATCGAGCAGGTACTCGCGCGGCACGAACTTCAGCAGTTTCTTCTCCACTTCCAGAACGTTCTTTCCCGGTGCTATGCCGGTGCGGTTGGCGACGCGGAAGATATGCGTGTCCACCGCCATGGCCAGTTGCCGGAAGGCGGTGTTGAGCACCACGTTGGCGGTCTTGCGGCCAACCCCGGGCAGGGCTTCGAGGTCCTCGCGGTTGTCGGGGACCTGGCCGCCGTGCTTTTCGATGAGGATGCGGCAGGTTTCGATGACGTTCTTCGCCTTGCTGTTGTAGAGGCCGATGGTCTTGATGTACTCCGACAGCCCCTCGACGCCGAGGGCGTGGATCGCCTCGGGGGTGTTGGCCACCGGATAGAGGCGGGCGGTGGCCTTGTTCACCCCGACGTCGGTGGCCTGGGCGGAGAGGATCACCGCGATGAGCAGTTCGAAGGGGGTGGTGTAGGCCAGTTCGGTCCTTGGCTCGGGGTTGTCTTCGTGCAGTCGGCGGAAGATCTCCGCGCGCTTGGCGGCATTCATTCAATCACTCCGGTGACGCGGACGCGCTGGCGCTGGGTGGCGGGTACGTCGCCCGCCTGCACCTTGGCGCGTTCCGCCAGGCTTTCATCGATACGGTTCTTCAGGGCGATCAGCAGGCCGAGCATGATGAACGCGCCCGGCGGCAGGATCGCCAGCAGGAAGCCCTGGTACTGCGGGAACGGCTGGATCTTCCAGTCCGCCGCCGCCGGGCCGAACAGCAAGTGCATGTCGGCCAGCAGGGTACCCTGGCCGAGCAGCTCGCGCAGGCCGCCGAGGACCAGCAGGACCAGGGCGAAGCCGAGGCCCATCAGCAGTCCGTCGAAGCTGGCGCGCAGCACGCCGTTCTTCGCCGCGAAGGCCTCGGCGCGACCGAGGATCACGCAGTTGGTGGTGATCAGCGGGATGAAGATGCCGAGGACCTGGTACAGCTCGTAGGTCCAGGCCTGCATCAGCAGTTCGATGCAGGTGGTCAGCGCGGCGATGATCATGACGAACGCCGGCAGCCGGATCGCCTCGCTCACCGCGCCGCGCACCAACGATACCGCGGCATTGGAGCAGGCCAGCACGAGCATGGTGGCCAGGCCCAGGCCGAGGGCGTTGACCGTCGAGTTGCTGGTGCCCAGCAGCGGGCACAGGCCGAGCAACTGGACCAGGCCCGGGTTGTTGCGCCACAGGCCGTTGCGGGCGATCTCGCGGAAATCTTGTTCACTCATGTCCGGCAGCCTCTTCGGGGGCGAGCAGGCGTTCGCGGTTGGCGTCGAAGTAGCGCAGCGCCTTGTGCACGGCGCGGACCACGGCGCGCGGGGTGACGGTGGCGCCGGCGAACTGGTCGAACGTACCGCCGTCCTTCTTCACCGCCCAGCCGGCGTCCGCCGGGTCGCCCAGGCTCTTGCCGTCGAAACCGTGCACCCAGGGACTCTTGGCCAGTTCGATGCGGTCGCCGAGGCCGGGGGTTTCCTTGTGCGCGACGACCCGCACGCCGAGCAGCCGGCCCTGGGCGGTGACCCCGACCAGTAGCTGGATGGCGCCGCTGTAGCCATCCGGCGCGCTGGCCTGGAGGATGACTGCGCTGGCCTGGCCGTGCAGGCGGGCGACATAGGCCGGACGCGGCGCATCCAGGCCGAGCAGCTTCGGCGCGAAGGTTGGCACCTGGCTGTCCAGCGGATGGTTGTCGTAGCTGCCCGGCGGCAGCAGTTCCAGCAGGGCGCGGCCGCGCGCCTCGCGCTGGGCTTCGGCGATGCGCGCTTCTGTGAATTGCTGCACCAGGGCCACCAGGCCCACCCCGACCAGGGCGAAGAGCCCGAGCAGGAGGGCGTTGTGCAGCATCGAACGGCGAGTCGCGGCGTCCATCAGTCGCCTGCCTTGAAGCCGCGCTCGGCCTTGCGATGGCCGTAGGTGCGCGGCCGGGTGTAGTAGTCGATGGTCGGCGCCGCCAGGTTCATCAGCAGCACGGCGAACGCCACGCCATCGGGATAGCCGCCCCAGGTGCGGATGACGTAGGTGAGGACGCCGACGCCGAGGCCGAAGACCAGCCGCCCGCGATTGCTGGTGGCGCCGGACACCGGGTCGGTGACGATGAAGAAGGCGCCGAGCATGGTCGCCCCGCTGAACAGATGGAACAGTGGCGAGCCATGGGAATCGGAGCCGGAACCATTCCAGAACAGCAGGCTCATGGCGAACAGGCCGGCGAGCATGCCCAGCGGCGCGTGCCAGGTGAACAGCCGGCGCCAGAGCAGGAACAGGCCGCCGAGGAGGAACGCCAGGTTGACCCACTCGCTGCCGGCGCTACCGAGGTGGCCGAAGGCCGGGTTGCCGGCGAACAGCTCATCGACGGTCAGGCTGCGGTCGGTCTTCAGCACGTCGAGGGCGGTGGCGTGGGCCCAGGCGTCCGGCCGGGTAGCGAGGCCGAGGAATTCGCGGAGGCTGTCGGGCAGGCCGAGGGCGCTGTCCGGCGAGGGCCAGCGGGTCATTTCCAGGGGAAACGAGACCAGCGCCACGACGTAGCCGAGCATCGCCGGGTTGAACGGGTTCTGTCCGAGGCCGCCGTACAGGTGCTTGCCGAATACCAGGGCGAAGAAGGTCGCCACCAGGGTCAGCCACCAGGGGGCGTAGGGCGGCAGGGCGACTGCCAGCAACAGGGCGGTGACCAGCGCGCTGCCGTCCTTGAGGAACACCCCCGGCGGACGTTTGCGCAGGGCCAGCATGGCGGCTTCGCAGGCCAGCGCGACGAGGCTGGCCCAGGCCAGGTTGAGCAGGGTGCCCGGGCCGTACAGCCAGGTCAGCGTCAGCAGGCCGGGGACGCAGGCGCCGAGCACCAGGCGCATGATCGCCGGGGTACGGTTGGAGCCGCGGGCGTGGGGCGAGGTGGGGCGGGGCAGGGCCATGGTCACTCCGTGCCGTGTTCGGTCAGGGCGCGCTCGGCGGCGCTCAGGCGCGTGCGGGCGGCGGCGAGTGCGGCGGCGTCGGCGTTCGCCAGGCGTTCGAGCTTCTTCAGGGCGGCGCGGGCGTAGGCCAGCTCGGTCTTCAGCTCGCGGGTGCGCGGGTCGACCGGGCGCTTGTCGATCCGCACCAGCTCCGGCGCCGGCTTGCCGCAGGCGTCCTCGGCGGCATGCAGGTCGCGCTCGGCGGCTTGCAGCTCGCCGCGCAGGCGTTCCAGCTCGCTGTCCATCACCCCGGCCTGCTCGGCCTTCTTCAAGGCCGCGCGCTTGCCGACCAGAGCGATCTTCGCCCGCTTCAGCGCCGCCTGGCCGTCGTCGCCGGGCGCCGCGGGCTTCGGCGCGTGACGCTCGAGGCGGGCCAGGGTGGCTTCGCAACGCTCGACCTCGGCGCGCAGTTCGTCGAGGGTCGCCCGCTGCTCGGCGCCGGGCGCTTCGCCGAAGGCCTTTTCCGAGCGCTTGAGCTGGGCGCGGGCCATGGCGGCCTGGGCCTTGGCCTTCTTCAGTTCGGCTTCGTCGTCGAGCGCGGCAGGCGGTGCGCTGGGTAGGTCGCGCGGCAGGCTGGCTTCGGCATCGGCCAGGGCCTTGTCGGCGGCCTCGGCGGCGGCGCGCAGTTCCGCGACCAGGCCATGCTGTTCCGGGGTGTCGTGGCTGAGCAACTGTTTCTCGGCCTTCTTCAGGGCCACCCGCGCCATGCTCGCTTCGATCTTCAGCCGTTTCAGTCGTTCGCTGCCGCTACCGGCCTGCTTGCGCGCCCTGGCCCGCTCGATCGCCGCCTGCACCGGGTCGACCGCCGTGGCGGGGGCGGCTTCCTCGCGCTCGGCCTGGGCGGCGCGCGCCCGCGCGGCCTTCTCGGCGCGTTGGGCGCGTTCTGCGGCCCGGCGCTCCTCGTCGCGGCGCAGGCGAGCCTGGCGTTGCTCGAAACGCTCACGGGATTGTTCGGCCTTCAGCAACTTCTGCCGCTGCTCGCGGATCTCCGCCTTGGACGCGCGGTAGTACTGCACCAGGGGAATGCTCGACGGGCAGACGTAGGCGCAGGCGCCGCATTCGATGCAATCGAACAGGTTGTGGGCGAGCAATTGCTCGTGCTCGTCGCCCAGGGCGAAGAAATGCAGTTGTTGTGGCAGCAGGCTGACGGGGCAGACCTGGGCGCAGTCGCCGCAGCGGATACAGGGCATGGCCGGCACTGGTTCCGGCAGCTCCGTGGCATCGCCGGCGAGCAGGCAGTTGCAGGTCTTGATCAGCGGCACCGAGAGATCGGGCAGGGCGAAGCCCATCATCGGCCCGCCCATCAGCACGCGTTCCAGGCGTCCCTCGGCGAGGCCGGCGAACGCCAGCAGCTCGTGCACCGGCGTGCCGATCAGCGCCTCGACGTTCATCGGCCGCTCCAGGGCGCCGCCGGCGAGGGTGGTGATCCGCGAGATCAGCGGCCGACCGAGGACGACGGCATCGTGCACGGCGGCCAGGGTGCCGACGTTCTGGCACAGGATGCCGATGTCCGCCGGCAGGCCGTCCGCGGGGACTTCCCTGCCGGTGAGCAACTGGATCAACTGGCGCTCGCCGCCCGAGGGATAGCGGGTCGGCAGGGCGACGATGCGATAGGGCCGTTCACCGAGGGCGGCGCTGAGGGCGGCGATGGCTTCCGGCTTGTCGTCCTCGATGCCGACCAGCACCTCTTCGGGGCGCAGGATCTGCACCAGGATATCGATGCCGCCCAGCACCTGCGTGGCGCGCTCGCGCATGAGCAGGTCGTCGGCGCTGATGTAGGGCTCGCATTCGGCGCCGTTCACCACCAGCGTATGGATCTTTTCCGCCGGGCGCGCGGCGAGCTTGGCCGCGGTGGGGAAGCCGGCGCCGCCGAGACCGCCGATGCCGGCCGCGCGGATGCGTTCGAGCAACGCCAGCGGGCTTTCGGCGCGGAAGTCCGGGCAGGGATGCAGCTCGGTCCAGCGCTCCAGGCCGTCGCTGGCGATGACGATGGCCGGCGCGGGAAGACCGGAGGCATGCGGATAGGGGTGTGCGCCGATCGCCACCACGGTACCCGAGGTCGGGGCATGCAGCGCGGCGCTGACGGTGCCGTCCGGGAGGGCGATGGTCTGGCCCTTGAGTACGGCCTGGCCGACTTCCACGCAAGGCCGCGCCGGCGCGCCGATGTGCTGGCCGAGCGGCACGATGTAGCGCTGCGCCAGCGGCGCCTGCTGGATCGGCAGGGCGGTGGAGCGCTCCTTGTTGGCCGGCAGGCAGAGGCCGCCGGGGAAGGCGTGCAGGGCGCTCATGCCGCTCGCTCCCGGTCGCTGGCGATCAGTCGCGGCGACGGCTGCGGCCATTTCCAGTGGCGCACGTCGTCCGGTATCTCGCGCATCTCGATGCAGTCCACCGGACAGGGCTCCAGGCACAGGTCGCAACCGGTGCATTCGTCGGCGATCACCGTGTGCATCAACCGTGCGGCGCCGACGATGGCGTCCACCGGGCAGGCCTGGATGCACTTGGTGCAGCCGATGCATTCGGCCTCGCGGATGTAGGCTACCCGCGGCGGGGTTTCCTCGGCGGCGTCGAGCGGCTCGGGCTCCAGGTCGAGCAGGTCGGCGAGGGCGCGGATGGTCGCTTCGCCGCCCGGCGGGCACTTGTTGATCTTGTCGCCGGCGGCGATCGCCTCGGCGTAGGGCTTGCAGCCGGGGTAGCCACACTGGCCGCACTGGGTCTGCGGCAACAGGGCGTTGACCTGCTCGGCGACCGGATCGCCCTGGACGCGGAAGCGCACCGCCGCATAGCCGAGCAGCGCACCGCCGGCCAGGCAGATCGGCAGCAGCGCGCCGATCGCCAGGAACACGCCGTTCATGGCCGGACCAACCCGCTGAAGCCCATGAACGCCAGCGACATCAGGCCGGCGGTGATCATGCCGATGGCCGCGCCGCGGAACGGCGCCGGCACGTCGGCGATGGCGATGCGCTCGCGCAGGGCGGCGAACAGCACCAGCACCAGGGAAAAGCCCAGCCCGGCGCCGAAGCCCTGGGTAGTGGCCTGGAGGAAGCCGTATTCAGCCTTGTTGGCGTTGAGCAGGGCGACGCCGAGGACGATGCAATTGGTGGTGATCAGCGGCAGGAAGATGCCGAGCACCCGGTACAGCAGCGGGCTGGTCTTCTTCACCAGCATCTCGGTGAACTGCACCACCACCGCGATCACCAGGATGAAGCCGATGGTGCGCAGGTACTCCAGGTCCAGCGGGCGCAGCACGTAGCGTTGCAGGATATGGCTGCACATCGCCGCCAGGGTCAGGACGAAGGTGGTGGCGAGGGACAGGCCGATGGCCGTCTCGATCTTCCGCGACACGCCCATGAACGGGCACAGGCCGAGGAACTGCACCAGGACAAAGTTGTTGACCAGGATGGCACTGACCAGGATCAGGGCGAGTTCAGTCATACGCGAAGCATTCGTTGCAGGGCCGGGGCCGTCGGGGAAATCCCCTATTATCGGGTGGGATTGCCCTGCAAGGCTAGCGCAAACACGTACGAAAGACCGGGAGACGGACTGCCGTTGCGTCTCCCGGGGTCGCGCTCACTGCAACCTGGCCCGCTCCAGCAGCGCCCAGGCCAGGGCGAAGGTCGGTTCGCCATCCTCGCTCTGCTCGCTGGCGCTGACCACGATCCACCGCGCGCCCGCCGGCTTGGCTGCCCACAGGCGGTATTCGCTGCCTGCGGAGCCGCCGTCGTCTTCCTCTACCTTGTAGCGCGCCTCGCCGTCGCCCAGGCGCCTGCTCGCCAGGTCGGGCGGGGGCGGCGCGTCCTGGCGCTGGACCTCCAGTTGGCGTGGGTTGCGCAGCTTGCCGCCTTCGTCGAAGCGGAAGCCCTCGGCGCTGCGCCGCGCGTCGAAGCCAACGGGGCGCTCCACCACCAGGCCGTTCGGGTGGGTCAGGGTCTTGTCGAAGTCCACCCCGGACTCCGCGGTGCAGGCCAGCAGGGCGAGGCTGGCGAGAATCAGGGCGACTGTCTTCATGGGAACCTCATTCCGGGGTCGAGGAAGGTGGCGTAGGCATCGTCGACGAACATCGGCCAGCCCGGCGACAGGTTGTCGTCCCAGGGCCGCGAGGTGTATTCCGAGGCCAGCGCGCGGACATTGTCCCGCGGCCAGTTGCGCGGATTGCCGGCGTAGGCGCGGAGATCGATGGAGGGAAATGCGCCGCGGGTCTTCGGCAGCTTGCGCAGGTCCTGTTGCGACGCGAGGTTGGCGACGTAGCGGATGTAACGGGCGGTGGCGAAGATGTTGAATTCGTCGGAAGCCAGCAGGGTGGCGACCGCCTTGCGCGACAGACCGCGGCGCACCGGCTGGCCGAGCAGGTCGGTGAACAGCTCGTACTTGATCGCGGTGGAGACCACCACCTGGCCGAGGCCGATGGAGGTGTTGGCGCTCTTGATGCTGACTGCCGCCTGATAGTCCTTGGCGTCTTCGTCGCGGGTCTGGTCACGCTGCTCGGCGAGGATGATCGCGCCGATCAGTTGCGGCGTCAGGTCGTACTTGCGCGCGGCCGCGGACATGACCTTGGCCCGCGACGGCGGGTTGCCCGGATAGGCGTCGGGGAACAGCGTGCTGATCGGCTGGCCGACCAGCGTCTGTGCCTGGTTCAGCTTGTCTTGCGGCGAAAGCTGGCTCAGGTAGGCGCCCAGGTCGCCGAGCGGGTTGCTGTACTTGGTGACGGTCGCCGGGTCCTTGTTGAGCAGCTTGAGCTGGTCGCCGAAGGCAATGGACGGCAGGTCGGTCGGATTGACGCCGGTGGCGCCGACCCCGCTGAACGGACCCTGGATCGCCTGGCTGGCCACCCCGGTGGCGCCGGCCGCGGCGAAGCCCAGGCGGCCAGCGGCGTCGGCGAGGTCGGCGCAGATGTCGAAGAAGGTGATGGTGGGGAAGTAGATCCAGTTGTCGGTCTGGGTGCCCAGGGGATTGTTGATCAGGCTGCGGATCAAGGCATTGCGTGCCTGGTAGCGCTGCATGGTGGTGCGCCCGGCGATGCTGGCGATCAGCGAGCGCGCCAGTTCCGGCGGGCCCACCCGCTGGAACAGCTTGATCAGCGAGCCGCTCTTGTCGAGTGCGGCGATGGTCGCATCGGGCACGTTGTCGTTGCGGATCGCGGCGATCACCCGGCGGGCTTCCTGGCGGGTCACCTGCCAGTCGTCCCAGCTATAGGAAATCAGTGACTCGATCAGGTCGCTGGTGGCGGTCATCGGTCTTCCTCCTTGTGAGTTGCCAGGCCCGTCAGGCGGTCCTGGGCGAAAGAGCGGACCCTCCCGGTCCGCCCGTATGCCTGGGCTCAGCGCGCCTCGTTCTTGCCGGGCCGCCGCAACCAGCGCCACAGGCCGCGCAGCAACAGGCCCAGCGGCAGCAGCACGACGAGGAACGGCAGGCTGTAGGCGAAGAACTTCATTGCGGCGATGGTGCCATCGACAAGGTCGTCGAGCAGTTGCCCGGCGGCCGTGGCGAGCTGGCCGAGGCGGCTGTCCGGCTGCGCCTCGCTGCTGAAGCTCAGGGTCAGCAGGTTGGTAGCGATGCGCCGCTGCTGCTGGGCGCCGGCCTGGGCGTTGTCGGCCAGTTGGGCTTCCACCGCGGCGATTTCCTTGGCCAGGGCCAGCAGGTCGCCGACGCTCATGTCCTTGCGCCCCTGGTATTGCTGCAGGGTCTGGTACTCGCGTTGCAGGCGCTCGCGTTGCTGGCGGGTGTCGGCGACCGCCTGGGCCAGGTCCTCGGCGCGGGTCTGCCGGCTTTCCAGCGTGCCGCCCTCGGCAGCGGCCGCGACCAGCTTCTCCACGCCGTCCGGGACGATGCGCACGGTGAGTTCGGCGTAATGGCCGATACCGCCGCGTTGTTCGATGGCGAGCACGTCGCACTGGCCGAAGCGCTCGCTGTTGCAGGCGTCGCGGCTGGCGGCGAGTTGCGCGTCGATACGCGCGGCGGGAAGGCGGATGCCGACGCGGTGTTCGTAGGCGAGGGCGGTGCCGGGTTTGCCCGTCTCGCCCTGGAAACCGGCATTGCCGGAGACGCTTTCGGCGTGTTCGGCGGAGCATCCGTAGAGCGCCGCCAGCAGGACGCCGGCGGCAAGCTTCCATGCGTTCATTCTATCGAGCCCTCCGTGGCTTCGTGGTCTGCGTTACTTGACGCGCTGGCCCGGCTTGGCGCCGCTGTCCGGACTCAGCAGGTAGATCTCCTCGCCACCCGGGCCGGCGGCCAGGACCATGCCCTCGGACACCCCGAACTTCATCTTGCGCGGCGCCAGGTTGGCCACATAGAGCGTCAGGCGGCCTTCCAGGGCACTCGGGTCGGGATATGCGCTCTTGATCCCGGAGAACACGTTACGCTTCGCGTCGCCGATGTCCAGCGACAGGCGCAGCAGCTTGTCGGCGCCTTCGACGAATTCGCACTTCTCGATCAGGGCGATGCGCAGGTCGACCGCGGCGAAAGCGTCGAAGTCGATCTCCGCGGCGATGGGTTCCTTGACCAGCTCGCCATTGCCGGCGGGTTGGGATGCGGCGGCGAGGTCTTCCTTGGAGGCTTCGATCATGGCTTCTACTTTCGCGGGCTCGATACGGGTCATCAGGGGCTGGAACGGGTTCAACTGGTGGTTGGCCAGCAGGGTCTGGTGGTCGGCCCAGGTCAGCGGGGCGACGTTGAGGAAGGCTTCGGCGGCGGCGGCCAGCTTCGGCAGCACCGGCTTGAGGAAGATCACCAACTGGCGGAACAGGTTGATGCCCAGGCCGCAGACGGCCTGGACCTTGTCCTGCTGGCCTTCCTGCTTGGCCAGCGCCCAGGGCGCCTGTTCGGCGATCCAGGCGTTGGCGCGGTCGGCGAGGGCCATGATCTCGCGCATGGCGCGATTGAAGTCGCGGGCCTCATAGGCCTCGGCGATGCCCGGGGCGGCCTCGCGGAAGGCGGCGAGCAGCTCCGGCGCCGGATCGGCGCCGACCAGCACGCCGGCGTTGCCCTTGTGGATGAAGCCGGCGCAGCGGCTGGCGATGTTGACGACCTTGCCGACCAGGTCGGAGTTGACCTTCTGCACGAAGTCCTCGAGGTTCAGGTCGAGGTCCTCGACGCCGCGGCCGAGCTTGGACGCGTAGTAGTAGCGCAGGTATTCCGGGTCCAGGTGGTCGAGGTAGGTGCGCGCCTTGACGAAGGTGCCGCGCGACTTGGACATCTTCTGGCCGTTCACGGTCAGATAGCCGTGCACGTTCAGCGCGGTGGGCTTGCGGTAGCCGGCGCCTTCGAGCATGGCCGGCCAGAACAGCGCGTGGAAGTTGACGATGTCCTTGCCGATGAAGTGGTACAGCTCGGCACTGGAGTCCTTGCCCCAGAACGCGTCGAAGTCCAGCTCGGGACGCCGCGCGCAGAGGTTCTTGAAGCTGGCCATGTAGCCGATCGGCGCGTCCAGCCAGACGTAGAAGTACTTGCCGGGAGCGTCGGGAATCTCGAAGCCGAAGTACGGCGCGTCACGCGAGATGTCCCACTGCTGGAGGCCGCTGTCCAGCCATTCGGCGAGCTTGTTGGCCACCGACTCCTGAAGGGCGCCGCTGCGGGTCCATTGCTTGAGCATGGCCTCGAAGTCCGGCAGTTTGAAGAAGTAGTGCAGCGATTCCTTGAGCACCGGGGTGGCGCCGGAGATCGCCGATTTCGGGTCCTTCAGTTCGGTCGGGGCGTAGGTCGCGCCGCAGGCCTCGCAGTTGTCGCCGTACTGGTCGGCGGTGCCGCACTTCGGGCAGGTGCCCTTGATGAAGCGGTCGGCGAGGAACATCTGCTTTTCCGGGTCGAAGTACTGGGTCACCGGGCGGGTGTCGATGTGCCCGGCGTCGCGCAGTTTCAGGTAGATCGCGCTGGACAGCTCGCGGTTCTCTTCCGAGTGGGTCGAGTGGTAGTTGTCGAAGTCCATCAGGAAGTCGGCGAAGTCGCCCATGTGCTCGGCGCGCACGGCGTCGATCAGTTGCTCGGAGGTGATGCCCTCGCGCTCGGCGCGGAGCATGATCGCCGAACCGTGGGCGTCGTCGGCGCAGACGTAGACGGCCTGGTTGCCACGCATCTTCTGGAAGCGCACCCACATGTCCGTCTGGATGTACTCCAGCATGTGTCCCAGGTGAATGGAACCGTTGGCGTAGGGGAGGGCGCTGGTAACGAGGATCTTGCGTGGTTCGGACATGGGTTCGGCTTATCGGCTGAGAGCTAAACGGATCGGTCACTATAAAGAAGCGGCGGTTTTTTTTCATCCGCGCGCCACTCGGGTAGGATGACCGGCATCGATTCCCCGCTTAACCCTCAGGAAATCCCCCATGTCCGCTATCACTCGCCAAACGGTGGAAGCCACCCTCCGCCAGTACCAGGACCCCTATCTGAACCAGGACCCCGTCAGCGCCGGCTGCCTGCGCGAGGTGGAGATCCAGGGCGACCGCGTGCGGGTGCGCCTGGAACTGGGGTACGCCGCCGGGCTGTTCAGAAACGGCCTGGCGCAAACCCTGCAAATGGCCCTGGAGGCGCTCGACGGCGTCGCTCGCGCCGAGGTCCGGGTCGACTGCGTGATCCAGCCGCACAAGGCACAGCCGCAGGTCGAGGTGATGGGCAACGTGAAGAACATCGTCGCGGTGGCTTCCGGCAAGGGCGGCGTCGGCAAGTCCACCACCGCCGCCAACCTGGCCCTGGCCTTGGCCCGCGAGGGTGCGCGGGTGGGCATCCTCGACGCGGACATCTACGGACCCAGCCAGGGCATCATGTTCGGCCTGCCGGAAGGCACCCGGCCGAAGGTCCGTGAGCAGAAGTGGTTCGAGCCCCTGGAGGCGCACGGGGTGCAGGTGATGTCGATGGCCTTCCTCACCGACGACAGCACTCCGGTGGTCTGGCGCGGGCCGATGGTCTCCGGTGCCCTGATCCAACTGATCACCCAGACCGCCTGGGACAACCTCGACTACCTGGTGGTGGACATGCCGCCGGGCACCGGCGACATCCAGCTGACCCTGGCGCAGAAGGTGCCGGTGGCCGGCGCGGTGATCGTCACCACCCCGCAGGACCTGGCGCTGCTCGACGCGAAGAAGGGCGTGGAGATGTTCCGCAAGGTGAACATCCCGGTGCTCGGCGTGGTGGAGAACATGGCGGTGCATATCTGCTCCAACTGCGGCCATGCCGAGCACCTGTTCGGCGAGGGCGGCGGCGAGAAGCTGGCGGCGCAGTTCGGCGTCGAGCTGCTGGCGTCCATGCCGCTGTCGATCGCCATCCGCACCCAGGCCGACAGCGGCCGGCCGACGGTGATCGCCGACCCGGAAAGCCAACTGGCGATGCTCTACCAGGAAATCGCCCGCCATGTCGGCGCGCGCATCGTTCTCAGCGAGCGGGCCAGCGTCGGCCTGCCGAACATCAGCATCAGCGACGACTGAGGCGATCGGGCAGCCGTCGGCGACGGCTGCCTTTGCCCTGGGGCGGCGGCCCCGGTAAGATTCGCGATCATTTTTCGCAGCTTTCGACAGGACACCCTCCATGACCATCAAATCGGACAAGTGGATTCGCCGCATGGCTCAGGAGCACGGCATGATCGAGCCGTTCGTCGAGCGCCAGGTGCGCGGCGCGGACGACAGCCGGGTGATTTCCTACGGGGTGTCCAGCTACGGCTACGACGTGCGCTGCGCCGCCGAATTCAAGGTGTTCACCAACATCCATTCGGCGGTGGTCGATCCGAAGAACTTCGACGAGAAAAGCTTCGTCGACATCAACAGCGACGTCTGCATCATCCCGCCGAACTCCTTCGCCCTGGCGCGCACCGTCGAGTACTTCCGCATCCCGCGCGACGTCCTGACCATCTGCCTGGGCAAGAGCACCTACGCGCGTTGCGGCATCATCGTCAACGTCACCCCGCTGGAGCCGGAGTGGGAAGGCCATGTGACCCTCGAGTTCTCCAATACCACCAACCTGCCGGCGAAGATCTACGCCAATGAAGGCGTGGCGCAGATGCTCTTCCTGCAATCCGACGAGGCCTGCGAAGTGTCCTATAAGGACCGTGGCGGCAAATACCAGGGCCAGCGCGGCGTGACCCTGCCAAAAGCCTGACGCCAGAGCGTTTCGACACCGGAAACCGGGCCTGGCGCCCGGTTTTTTCATGCCTTTTCCGCCAACCCCTCGCTGTTCCCCGCCGGCCGCTCTGGCACGCCTTATCGCGGGCGGGCAGGGGCTTATGCGCAGGCGGCCGCCCGTCCTGTGAAATCTGGCAGTTACCGTTAGCTTTCGAATTGGCTAAAAAGTGTTCATCGGCTACGCGTGAACACGGACGCCAATCGTTTGCGCAGGCCGATCTGCAAGACCCACACAAGCCCCTCGCCTGAAGGGGTACGCATCCGCCGTGGCTGGTCCGCGCGGATGGCCGCTGAGTTACTTGTCTGCCGTTCGAACAATAAGAACGAACTCTACGTAATGCCGGGATACCCGTGGCAGCGATAGCTGTTTGCCTGTTCGAAAATTTTTGGGAGGTGTGAAATGCGGCGCGAAAGTCTGTTGGTATCGGTTTGCAAGGGCCTGCGGGTACATGTCGAGCGCGTTGGGCAGGATCCCGGGCGCAGCACGGTGATGCTGGTCAACGGCGCGATGGCGACCACCGCCTCGTTCGCCCGGACCTGCAAGTGCCTGGCCGAACATTTCAACGTGGTGCTGTTCGACCTGCCCTTCGCCGGGCAGTCGCGTCAGCACAACCCGCAGCGCGGGTTGATCACCAAGGACGACGAGGTGGAAATCCTCCTGGCGCTGATCGAGCGCTTCGAGGTCAATCACCTGGTCTCCGCGTCGTGGGGCGGTATCTCCACGCTGCTGGCGCTGTCGCGCAATCCGCGCGGCATCCGCAGCTCGGTGGTGATGGCATTCGCCCCTGGACTGAACCAGGCGATGCTCGACTACGTCGGGCGGGCGCAGGCGCTGATCGAGCTGGACGACAAGTCGGCGATCGGCCATCTGCTCAACGAGACCGTCGGCAAATACCTGCCGCCGCGCCTGAAAGCCAGCAACCATCAGCACATGGCTTCGCTGGCCACCGGCGAATACGAGCAGGCGCGCTTTCACATCGACCAGGTGCTGGCGCTCAACGATCGGGGCTACCTGGCTTGCCTGGAGCGGATCCAGAGCCACGTGCATTTCATCAACGGCAGCTGGGACGAATACACCACCGCCGAGGACGCCCGCCAGTTCCGCGACTACCTGCCGCACTGCAGTTTCTCGCGGGTGGAGGGCACCGGGCATTTCCTCGACCTGGAGTCCAAGCTGGCCGCGGTACGCGTGCACCGCGCCCTGCTCGAGCACCTGCTGAAGCAACCGGAGCCGCAGCGGGCGGAACGCGCGGCGGGATTCCACGAGATGGCCATCGGCTACGCCTGAACCCTTGACCTGCGAAGACCCGGCCTGGCCGGGCTTTGCGGTTGCATAACGCACGGAGTAGCCCCATGCACGCCATCCTCATCGCCATCGGCTCGGCCGGCGACGTATTTCCCTTCATCGGCTTGGCCCGGACCCTGAAATTGCGCGGGCACCGCGTGAGCCTCTGCACCATCCCGGTGTTTCGCGACGCGGTGGAGCAGCACGGCATCGCGTTCGTCCCGCTGAGCGACGAACTGACCTACCGCCGGACCATGGGCGATCCGCGCCTGTGGGACCCCAAGACGTCCTTCGGCGTGCTCTGGCAAGCCATCGCCGGGATGATCGAGCCGGTCTACGAGTACGTCTCGGCGCAGCGCCATGACGACATCGTGGTGGTCGGCTCGCTCTGGGCGCTGGGCGCACGCATCGCTCACGAGAAGTACGGGATTCCCTACCTGTCCGCGCAGGTCTCGCCATCGACCTTGTTGTCGGCGCACCTGCCGCCGGTACACCCCAAGTTCAACGTGCCCGAGCAGATGCCGCTGGCGATGCGCAAGCTGCTCTGGCGCTGCATCGAGCGCTTCAAGCTGGATCGCACCTGCGCGCCGGAGATCAACGCGGTGCGCCGCAAGGTCGGCCTGGAGACGCCGGTGAAGCGCATCTTCACCCAATGGATGCATTCGCCGCAGGGCGTGGTCTGCCTGTTCCCGGCCTGGTTCGCGCCGCCCCAGCAGGATTGGCCGCAACCCCTGCACATGACCGGCTTCCCGCTGTTCGACGGCAGTATCCCGGGGACCCCGCTCGACGACGAACTGCAACGCTTTCTCGATCAGGGCAGCCGGCCGCTGGTGTTCACCCAGGGCTCGACCGAACACCTGCAGGGCGACTTCTACGCCATGGCCCTGCGCGCGCTGGAACGCCTCGGCGCGCGTGGGATCTTCCTCACCGGCGCCGGCCAGGAACCGCTGCGCGGCTTGCCGAATCACGTGCTGCAGCGCGCCTACGCGCCACTGGGAGCCTTGCTGCCATCGTGCGCCGGGCTGGTCCATCCGGGCGGTATCGGCGCCATGAGCCTGGCCTTGGCGGCGGGGGTGCCGCAGGTGCTGCTGCCCTGCGCCCACGACCAGTTCGACAATGCCGAACGGCTGGTCCGGCTCGGCTGCGGGATGCGCCTGGGCGTGCCATTGCGCGAGCAGGAGTTGCGCGGGGCGCTGTGGCGCTTGCTCGAGGACCCGGCCATGGCGGCGGCCTGTCGGCGTTTCATGGAATTGTCACAACCGCACAGTATCGCTTGCGGTAAAGCGGCCCAGGTGGTCGAACGTTGTCATAGGGAGGGGGATGCGCGATGGCTGAAGGCTGCGTCCTGAACGGTGCTGGCATAACAGATAGGGTTGCCATGATTTTGCCGTATCGGCAAGGCTGCGCGCTTGACAGCGTCATACCCCGGGCCAATTCTGCTGTGATGCATTTTATCGATCAGGGCTTACTGCAATGAGGAATGACGGAGGCTTTTTGCTGTGGTGGGACGGTTTGCGTAGCGAGATGCAGCCGATCCACGACAGCCAGGGCGTGTTCGCCGTCCTGGAAAAGGAAGTGCGGCGCCTGGGCTTCGATTACTACGCCTATGGCGTGCGCCATACGATTCCCTTCACCCGGCCGAAGACCGAGGTCCATGGCACCTATCCCAAGGCCTGGCTGGAGCGATACCAGATGCAGAACTACGGGGCCGTGGATCCGGCGATCCTCAACGGCCTGCGCTCCTCGGAAATGGTGGTTTGGAGCGACAGCCTGTTCGACCAGAGCCGGATGCTCTGGAACGAGGCTCGCGATTGGGGCCTCTGTGTCGGCGCGACCTTGCCGATCCGCGCGCCGAACAATTTGCTCAGCGTGCTTTCCGTGGCGCGCGACCAGCAGAATATCTCCAGCTTCGAGCGCGAGGAAATACGCCTGCGGCTGCGTTGCATGATCGAGTTGCTGACCCAGAAGCTGACCGACCTGGAGCATCCGATGCTGATGTCCAACCCGGTCTGCCTGAGCCATCGCGAGCGCGAGATCCTGCAATGGACCGCCGACGGCAAGAGTTCCGGGGAAATCGCCATCATCCTGAGCATCTCCGAGAGCACGGTGAACTTCCACCACAAGAACATCCAGAAGAAGTTCGACGCGCCGAACAAGACGCTGGCTGCCGCCTACGCCGCGGCGCTGGGCCTCATCTGATGCTTAGGGCGCGCCGGCTGGCGCGCCCTACCAGATCTGGCAGGTTGCCTGCCGTTCATCCTCCTTTAGTCTTCCCCCTCATGTGTGTGCTGGTATGTCCTCCGACTGAGAGGGCCCAGGAGTATCAGGGTAGGGATGCCGCCTTTTTTTCTCGGCCGGCACGACACGGGGACTTGGTCATGATCGAATTGCTCTCTGAATCGCTGGAAGGGCTTTCCGCCGCCATGATCGCCGAGCTGGGACGCTACCGGCATCAGGTCTTCATCGAGAAGCTGGGCTGGGATGTGGTCTCCACCTCCAGGGTCCGCGACCAGGAGTTCGACCAGTTCGACCATCCGCAAACCCGCTACATCGTCGCCATGGGCCGCCAGGGTATCTGCGGTTGTGCCCGCCTGTTGCCGACGACCGACGCCTACCTGCTCAAGGAAGTCTTCGCCTACCTGTGCAGCGAAACCCCGCCCAGCGATCCGTCGGTCTGGGAGCTTTCGCGTTACGCCGCCAGCGCGGCGGACGATCCGCAACTGGCGATGAAGATATTCTGGTCCAGCCTGCAATGCGCCTGGTACCTGGGCGCCAGTTCGGTGGTGGCGGTGACCACCACGGCCATGGAGCGCTATTTCGTTCGCAACGGCGTGATCCTCCAGCGCCTCGGCCCGCCGCAGAAGGTCAAGGGCGAGACGCTGGTCGCGATCAGCTTCCCGGCCTACCAGGAGCGCGGCCTGGAGATGCTGCTGCGCTACCACCCGGAATGGCTGCAGGGCGTACCGCTGTCGATGGCGGTGTGAGGTCGTCAGCCGTTTCGCGCACTTTTTTCCGCTTCTCCTGCCGCATGCTCGGCCCGCGCCCCGGCGTCATCGGGCGTTCCCCTGCATTCCGGGATTTGGCCGCGGCTGCCGACTTGCGTAGTCTCTCTGCGGTCCGCCATCCCGAGGAGTCGCCATGCCGAAGTCATTCCGCCATCTCGTCCAGGCCCTGGCCTGCCTTGCGCTGCTGGCCAGCGCCAGCCTCCAGGCGCAGGAGAGCCGCCTCGACCGCATCCTCGAAAGCGGCGTGCTGCGCGTCGCCACCACTGGCGACTACAAGCCCTTCAGCTACCGCACGGAAGAGGGCGGTTACGCCGGTTTCGACGTGGACATGGCGCAGCGCCTGGCCGAGAGCCTGGGGGCCAAGCTGGTAGTGGTGCCGACCAGTTGGCCGAACCTGATGCGCGATTTCGCCGACGACCGCTTCGACATCGCCATGAGCGGCATCTCGATCAACCTGGAGCGCCAGCGCCAGGCGTATTTCTCGATTCCCTACCTGCGCGACGGCAAGACGCCGATCACCCTCTGTAGCGAAGAAGCGCGTTTCCAGACCCTGGAGCAGATCGACCAGCCGGGCGTGACGGCCATCGTCAACCCCGGCGGCACCAACGAGAAGTTCGCCCGGGCGAACCTGAAGAAGGCCCGGATCCTGGTGCATCCGGACAACGTGACGATCTTCCAGCAGATCGTCGACGGCAAGGCCGACCTGATGATGACCGACGCCATCGAGGCCCGCCTGCAGTCGCGTCTGCACCCGGAACTCTGCGCCGTGCATCCGCAGCAACCCTTCGACTTCGCCGAGAAGGCCTACCTGCTGCCGCGCGACGAGGCCTTCAAGCGCTACGTCGACCAGTGGCTGCACATCGCCGAGCAGAGCGGCTTGTTGCGCCAGCGCATGGAGCACTGGCTCGAATACCGCTGGCCCACCGCGCACGGCAAGTAATACAGGGGCGGCGAGGGTGGCCGCGGGCCCGCGCGGCCTTCCTTGGCGGCGGCAAAAACGTTATGGTCGGCGCCCCATCCTGGTGCCTGGTCCATGCGTTATCTACTGTTCGTCACCGTCCTCTGGGCGTTCTCCTTCAACCTGATCGGCGAGTACCTCGCCGGCCAGGTCGACAGCTACTTCGCCGTGCTTACCCGGGTCCTTCTCGCTGGCCTGGTGTTTCTCCCGCTGACCCGCTGGCGCGGCGTCGAACCGCGTTTCGTCGGCGGGGTGATGCTGGTCGGCGCGCTGCAGTTCGGCATCACCTACGTCTGCCTGTACCTGAGCTTCAACGTGCTGACGGTGCCCGAGGTGCTGCTGTTCACCGTGCTGACGCCGGTCCACGTGGCCCTGTTCGACGACCTGCTCAACCGCCGCTTCAACTTCTGGGCCCTGGCCGCCGCGCTGGTGGCGGTGCTGGGCGCGGCGATCATCCGCTACGACGGGATCACCGGCGAATTCCTCCAGGGCTTCCTGCTGCTGCAACTGGCCAACGCCACCTTCGCCGCCGGCCAGGTGCTGTACAAGCGCCTGGTGCGCAAGTACCCGTCCGAGCTGCCGCAGCGCCAGCGCTTCGGTTATTTCTTCGTTGGCGCGCTGCTGGTGGCGTTGCCTGCCTGGCTGCTGTTCGGCGATCCGCAGCGCCTGCCGGCCGGCGAGCTGCAATGGGGCGTACTGGTATGGATGGGGCTGCTGGCCACCGCCCTCGGCCAGTTCTGGTGGAACAAGGGCGCCACCGAGGTGGACGCCGGTACCCTGGCGGTGATGAACAACCTGCACGTGCCGGTCGGGTTGCTGCTCAACCTGCTGATCTGGAACCAGCACGCCGACCTGCCGCGCCTGGCCCTGGGCGGCGCGGTGATCGTCGCTTCGCTGTGGGTCAACCGGCTCGGCCGGCGCGAGGTGCGTGCATGAGGATTTCCGGACAGGGCGTGCTGCTGTCGCTGGCCGCCTCGGTGCTGTTCGTTACCCTGCCGGGCTACGTCCACCTGCTGGAGCCGCTGGACAGCCTGCAGGTGGTGGCGCATCGGGTGGTCTGGTCGATCCCGATGGTATTCCTGCTGGTCGTCGCCACCCGCCAGTGGCCGACCCTGCGCGCCGCCTGGCGCCGGCTGTTCGCCGAGCCCTGGCTGCTGGCCTGCTTCCCGCTGACCGCGGCGATGATGCTGCTGCAATGGGGCATCTTCATCTGGGCGCCGTTGGCCGGGAAGACCCTTGAACTGTCGCTGGGCTACTTCCTCCTGCCGCTGGCGATGGTGCTGGTGGGGCGGGTGTTCTACGGCGAGCGCCTGACGCCGCTGCAGGCTATCGCCGTGGCCTGCGCGCTGGCCGGGGTGCTCCACGAGTTCTGGCTGACCCGCGCGTTCTCCTGGGTCTCCCTGGTCACCGCGCTGGGCTATCCCCCGTACTTCATGCTGCGGCGCAGGATGGGCGTGGACGCGCTGTCCGGGTTCGTCTTCGAGATGCTCTTCCTGCTGCCGCTGGCGTTGGCCGCGCTGTACTGGCTGGGCGACGAGAGCCAGGCCTTCCGCGAGGCGCCGCGCCTGTGGCTGCTGCTGCCGATGCTGGGGCTGATCAGCGCGCTGGCCTTCGGCGCGATGATGGCTTCCAGCCGGCTGCTGCCGATGGGGCTGTTCGGGATTCTCAGCTACGTCGAACCGGTGCTGCTGTTCCTGGTGGCGGTACTGTTCCTCGGCGAGGCGTTCCGTCCCGAGCAGCTATGGACCTACGCGCCGATCTGGCTGGCGGTGCTGTTGACCGGCTGGGACAGCGCGCGCCTGCTGAGGAAACAGGCGCGGCGGGGCATCTGAGCGAGCCGCAGGCGCCGGAATCAGCGCTTGCGGGTGCTTTCGACCTGGGCGAGGGTGGTCGGCAGGATGCGCTTGCCGGCCAGGTAGTGGCGTTTCCAGTAGCTGCTGTTGAGGTCGGAGACACGGACCTTCTTGCCGCGCCGCGGCGCGTGCACGAAGCGGTCGTTGCCGACGTAGATGCCGACGTGGTCGACGCTGCGGCTGCGGATCCGGAAGAACACCAGGTCGCCCGGTTGCAGCTTGCCGCGGGAGACCTTGTTGTTGTCCATGTTGTAGATGGCGCGGGCGGTCCGCGGCAGGTCGACGTCGTCGACGTCCTGGAACACATAGTTGACCAGGCCGCTGCAATCGAAGCCTTTCTTCGGCGTGGTGCCGCCCCAGCGGTAGGGGGTGCCGATCATGCTGAAGGCGCGGTCGGTGACTTCGGAAGCGGCGGCCGCGACCACCGAGCGGTTGGCGGACTGGCGGGTGCTGACGACCCGGCTGGGCGACAGGGTGGAATTCTTCGACGGCTTGAAGGTGTGGGTGACCTGGTTGGAAGCCAGGCTGGGCGTCGAGAGGGCGGCCAGAAGGGCCGCGAAGCCTACAGACAGGCATGTCAAAAAGGGTGAACGCATTTCGGCATGTCTTCGCGTGCGTGAATAACGGTCCAGGCTTCCGCTGGTTCGTGGTTACTCTCTGTTCATCGGAGTGTCTTCTGGGTGACCGGAACGAGCCCTCCTGACTCTTCCGACCAGGCCGTCAAACGAAACGGCCAACTGCTTCCGGGCCTGGATGCATTCAGGTTGTCCCGGCGATAACGGGCTTAACGAAGGAAAATCGGGGACTCATCGGCGTTCCCAGCGTATTCCCCTACGAAAGCGGCGGCTATTGTGACCTATTTTGACGCCAGCCTTCTGACCATTCGTCGAATGATCGGTTCCGGATGTGACGCGCCGGTTTCGCCGTGCAAGTGGCGATACTTGCGGGTCCGGCAATGACCTGTTGTTCGCCGTGGCCTTGGAAAGCCTCTGCGCCGGGGGTATGTTCGTGGTCCCCGTACCCGAGTGAAGCCCGTAGAAGCGAGTCCAGATATGACCGAAACAGCCAAGCGTCCCTTGTACGTTCCCCATGCCGGCCCATCGCTGCTGGAGATGCCGCTGCTGAACAAAGGCAGCGCGTTCAGTACCCAGGAACGCATCGATTTCAACCTGCAGGGCCTGCTGCCGCACAACATCGAGACCATCGAGGAGCAGACCGAGCGCGCCTACAGCCAGTACAACCTGTGCAACACCGATCTGGACCGCCACATCTTCCTGCGCTCGATCCAGGACAATAACGAGACCCTGTTCTTCCGCCTGCTCGAGGAGCACCTGGAAGAAATGATGCCGATCATCTACACCCCCACGGTCGGCCAGGCCTGCCAGGAGTTCTCGAAGATCTACCGGACCCACCGCGGCCTGTTCATCTCCTACCCGGACCGCGAGCGGATCGACGACATCCTGCGCAGCGCCACCAAGAACAACGTGAAGATCGTGGTGGTCACCGACAGCGAGCGGATCCTCGGCCTGGGCGACCAGGGCATCGGCGGGATGGGCATCCCGATCGGCAAGCTGTCCCTGTACACCGCCTGCGGCGGTATCAGCCCGGCCTACACCCTGCCGGTGGTGCTGGACGTCGGCACCAACAACCCGGACCTGCTCAACGACCCGATGTACATGGGCTGGCGCCACGAGCGGGTGAGCGGGGCGCAGTACGAGGAGTTCGTCGACCTGTTCATCCAGGCGATCAAGCGCCGCTGGCCCAACGTCCTGCTGCAATTCGAGGACTTCGCCCAGACCAATGCCATGCCGTTGCTGGAGCGCTACAAGGACGAGCTGTGCTGCTTCAACGACGACATCCAGGGCACCGCCGCGGTGGCCGTGGGCACCCTGCTGGCGGCTTGCAAGGCCAAGGGCGAGAAGCTCAGCGAGCAGACCGTGACCTTCGTCGGCGCCGGCTCCGCCGGTTGCGGCATCGCCGAACAGATCATCGCCGCCATGCAACTGGAGGGCCTGGACGAGGCCCAGGCGCGTCGGCGCATCTTCATGGTCGACCGCTGGGGCCTGCTCACCGACGACATGAGCAACCTGCTCGACTTCCAGCACCGCCTGGCGCAGAAGCGCGCCGATCTCGGTGCCTGGGGCGGCCAGCAGGGCGACGACCTGGCGTTGCTGGAAGTGATCCGCAATGCCCGGCCGACGGTGCTGATCGGCGTCTCCGGGCAGCGCGGGCTGTTTTCCGAAGAGGTCATCCGTGAGCTGCACAGCCATTGCAAGCAGCCGCTGGTGATGCCGCTGTCCAACCCGACCTCGCGGGTCGAGGCGACTCCGCAGGAAATCCTCAACTGGACCGACGGCCAGGCGCTGGTCGCCACCGGTAGCCCGTTCCAACCGGTGCAGGTGGGCGACAAGCGGATTCCCATCGCCCAGTGCAACAACGCCTATATCTTCCCCGGCATCGGCCTGGGGGTGATCGCCGCGCGGGCCAACCGGGTCACCGAAGGCATGCTGATGGCCGCGGCCAACGCCCTGGCCAACTGCTCGCCGATCGTTACCCAGGGCGAGGGCGCCGTGTTGCCGGCGCTGGGCGACATCCGCGAGGTCAGCAAGCGCATCGCCGTCGCCGTGGCCAAGCAGGCCCAGGCCGAGGGCAAGGCCCTGCATACCAGCGACGAGGTACTGAACGACGCCATCGAGGCGAACTTCTGGTTCCCGCGCTACCGTGCCTACCGCCGGACTTCGTTCTGAGGCTCTGCCGCAGGCTGCGCACGGGGGAGAGGCGTTAACCGCCGATATTCCGCGCGATCGGTGCGAGAACGCGAAAAGGCCACCCCGAGGTGGCCTTTTTCGTTGACGGTAGCGCTAGCGCTCAGCGCACATGATCGGGGCGCGTCCGGTGTTCGGCCTGGGTTTCCGGGTTTTCCGCCGCGCGCCGCGCCAGGGCCGGCAGGACATGATCGCGCAGCAGCGGCGCGAGATTGTCCGGCTGCGCTTGGCCGGGGACCAGCCAGGCCAGTTCCTCCAGCTCCGCCTGCGCACAGACGGCGTGGGGCAAGCGGGCGACGTAGATATCGGCATCGACGCGGGTGTTCGCCTCGTTGGCCGCCGGCGCCTGGAAGCTGCCGAGGTGCTCGAAGGTCGAGGCGCCCATCGGCAGGCGCAGTTCCTCCAGCAGTTCGCGCTGTAGCGCGGCGAGGGGCGTTTCGCCCGGCTCGCGCTTGCCGCCCGGGAGCATGAAGGCCTGGGTGCCGCGCTTGCGCACCAGCAACAGGTTGCCCTGGTCGTCGAACAGGCAGGCGGCGGAAATGCTCAGCAGGTTGTCGGTCATTGCGGGTCGTCCTCGGCGATCACCTGGTAGCGCATCTGTACGATGCCGCTGTTGTAGCCATGTTGTTCCAGCAGTTGCAGGCGCCGCTCGCGGCCGCCGGCGAACAGCGGGATGCCGGCGCCGAGCAGCTGCGGAATGACGCTGACGATCACCTCGTCGAGCAGCCCGGCCGCCAGGCAACTACCGGCGAGGCTGCCGCCGCCGGCCAGCCAGACCCGCCGGCAGCCCTGTTCGCCGAGGCGTGCGAGGCCTTCCTGGGGCGTGCCATGGCGCAACTCGACGCCTTCCACCGCGCTCTCCCGGGGATTGCGGGTGAGCACCTGGCAGGGCTTGCCCGGATACGGCCAGTCGCCGAAGCCGCGCACGATATCGTAGGTGCCGCGGCCCATCAGCAGCCCGTCGATGCCCTGGTAGAAGCCGTTGTAGCCATGGTCGTTGCCGCCCTCGGCGAAACGGTCGAGCCAGTCGACGCTACCGTCGGGACGGGCGATGAAGCCGTCCAGGCTGGTGGCGACGTAGTAGATCAGGTGCGGTTTCATGGACGGCGCTCCCCTCGCTTCAGACAGTGGCTTCGTCGCTGCGGCTCGGTGCGGCCAACGCCTCGAACGAACGGGCCTCGGCGTCACGCCCTTCGAGCATGCCCTGCAGCCCCTGGCGCAGGTCCTGGCCGCTGGGCTGCTGGTAGGCGCCGAGGCCGAACTCCGGCATCACCGCCAGCAGGTAGTCGAACACGTCGCCCTGGATGCGCTCGTAGTCGACCCAGGCGGTGGTGCGGGTGAAGCAGTATATCTCCAGCGGGATGCCCTGGGCGGTCGGCTGCAACTGGCGGACCATGCAGGTCATGTGCGGATGGATGTCCGGATGGTTCTGCAGGTAGGCGAGGGCGTAGGCGCGGAACGTACCGATGTTGGTCAGCCGGCGGCGGTTGGCGGCCAGCGGGGCGACCCCGCCGTTGGCGGCATTCCACTCCTGCAACTCGGTCTGCTTGCGGGCCATGTATTCGGTGAGCAGGCGCACCTGGCTCAGGCGCCGCTCTTCCTTCTCGTCGAGGAAACGCACCTGGCTGGAGTCGACGTAGATCGCCCGCTTGATCCGCCGTCCGCCGGACTGCTGCATGCCGCGCCAGTTCTTGAACGACTCCGACATCAGGCGCCAGGTCGGCACCGAGACGATGGTCTTGTCGAAGTTCTGCACCTTCACGGTGTACAGGGTGATGTCCACCACGTCGCCGTCGGCGCCGACCTGCGGCATCTCGATCCAGTCGCCGACTCGCAGCATGTCGTTGCTGGTGAGCTGCACGCTGGCGACGAAGGACATCAGGGTGTCCTTGTAGACCAGCAGGAGGACCGCCGACATCGCGCCGAGGCCGGACAGCAGCAGGAGCGGCGAGCGGTCGATGATGATCGAGACGATGATGATCGCGCCGAACACGAACACGGCGATCTTCGCCAGTTGCACGTAGCCCTTGATCGAGCGGGTGCGGGCGTGCTCGGTACGCGCGTAGATGTCCAGCAGGGCATTCAGCAGCGCTGTGAGGGCGAGGATCAGGAACAGCACGGTGAAGGCCAGTGCCAGGTTGCCGAGGAAGTGCGCGGCCTTGTCCGGCATCTCCGGGATCCATGGCAGGCCGAATTGCACCAGCAGCGAGGGCGTGGTCTGCGCCAGGCGCTGGAACACCTTGTTGCGGATCAGGTCGCCGAGCCAGTGCAGCGCGGGCTGGCGGGCGAGCAGGTTGGCGGCGTAGAGGACGATGTAGCGGGCCACCCGGCCGAGGATCAGGGCGCCCACCAGCAGCAGGCCGAAGGCCAGGCCGGCGTGCAGGATAGGGTGTTGGTCGAGCGCCGACCAGTACCCGGAGAGCTGGTCGAGAAGGGATGTGGAGTCCATGGACAGGCGACTTCCTTTGTTGCGGGCGGGGGGGACGGGCCGGCCCCGCGGTTGAACGGACATCCCGACGCGGGGGCCGGGAACGCACAAAGGAACCAAGAGTGCCCCATCGGGCGCCGGATCGCATCCCCGACGTGTCTACAAAGGTTTTCCGCCGACGCGCGGGCTCAGCCGGCAAGCTCCTCCAGGGTGCGCCCGCGGGTCTCGATGCCGAAGGCCCAGACCACCAGGGCGGCGACGCCGAAACAGAGGGCGCCGAGGGTGAACACCCCGCCCTGGCCGGTGAGCGGCAGGACCAGCCCGGTGACCAGCGGGCCGAGCAGCGAGCCGATCCGCCCGACCGCCGAGGCGAAGCCCGAGCCGGTGGCGCGCGCGGAGGTCGGATAGAGTTCCGGGGTATAGGTGTAGAGCACCGCCCACATGCCGAACAGGAAGAACTGCATGGCCAGGCCGAAGCCGATCAGCAGTGCCAGGCTGCCGCCGAACACCGCGGTCTGGCCGTAGGCGTAGGCCATCGCGCCGCCGCCGAGGAGCATCAGCACGCAGCTCGGCTTGCGGCCCCAGCTTTCCACCAGCCAGGCCGCGCAGAGGAAGCCGGGTATCCCGGCCAGCGAAATCAGCACCGTGTAGTACACCGACTGGGTGACGGCGAAGCCGGATTGCTGGAGCAGCGCGCTGAGCCAGGAGGTCAGGCCGTAGAAACCGAGCAGGGCGAAGAACCACAGGCCCCAGACGGTCAGGGTGCGGCGCCGGTAGGCTGGCGACCAGAGCTCGGCGAAGGCGCTGAAGAAGCCCGGACGGCTGCGTTCCCGCTGCGGCTGGCGCAGCGGCGGCGGCAGTTCGGTCAGGCCCAGCGAACGCATCACCCGTGCTTCTATGTCGCGCAATACCCGGTCCGCCTGTTCGCGCCGGCCGGCCTGCTCCAGCCAGCGCGGCGACTCGGGAATCAGGAAGCGGATGGCGAGGACGAACACCGCCGGCAGCGCCAGCACCAGGAAAATGCTGCGCCAGCCGGTCAGCGGCAGCAGGAAGTAGGACAGGCAGCCGGCAGCGACGAAGCCCAGCGGCCAGAAGCCGTCCATCAGCGCAATGTACTTGCCGCGGCGGCTGGCCGGGATCATCTCCGACAGCAGCGACTGGGCGATGGGAAACTCCATCCCCATGCCGATCCCCAGCAATACCCGGTAGAAGGTCAGGCTGTCGAGGTCGCCGGCGGTGGAGCACAGGTAGCTGGCCAGGCCCCAGAGCACGATGCTGGCCTGGAATACCGGCTTGCGCCCGAAGCGGTCGGCGAGCATGCCCGACAGGGCCGCGCCGATCACCATGCCGAAGAAGCTCGAGCTGGCCAGCAGCCCGGCCTGCGCCGAGTCGAGCCCGAACTCGGCTTTGATCGAGCCGAGCAGGAAGGTCATCATCGCCAGGTCCATCGAGTCGAAGAAGAACGCCAGCGCGATGATCACGAAGACCAGTCGGTGATACGGACTCAGCGGCAGCCGTTCGAGGCGTTCGGCGGCGGATGCGGGCGCGTCGGGCATGACCTGGTTCCTCTGGGCGGCGGGCGTCGAACGAGTCTGCGATCGCCGCCCGCGCCGTGCTTGCCTGGCGGCGACCCGGCGTCGAGCCGATTGCGACGCCGGCGCTGGCCGTCGCGCCGCGCGAATAAAGCCTGCGCGCCGGCGCGGCAACCGTTAGGCTATGCACCTGTCCATTTTCACGTGCAATGCCGAGGTCTCCCTTGTTCAGCCAATTTCCCCTCCACGAACGCCTGCTGAAGGCACTGGAAAGCCTGTCCTTCAGCGAGCCGACGCCGGTCCAGGCCGCGGCCATTCCCAAGGCGCTGGAGGGGCACGACCTGCGGGTCACGGCGCAGACCGGCAGCGGCAAGACCGCGGCCTTCCTGCTGCCGCTGCTGCACCGCCTGCTGGCCGAGGACAAGCCGCGCTCCCTGGCGCGCGCGCTGATCCTCCTGCCGACCCGCGAGCTGGCCCAGCAGACCCTCAAGGAAGTCGAGCGCTTCGCCCAGTTCACCTTCATCAAGGCCTGCCTGATCACTGGCGGCGAGGACTTCAAGGTGCAGGGCGCGCGCCTGCGCAAGAACCCGGAGATCATCATCGGCACCCCCGGCCGCCTGCTCGAGCAGCGCAACGCCGGCAACCTGCCGTTGCAGGACATCGAGGTGCTGGTGCTGGACGAGGCCGACCGCATGCTCGACATGGGCTTCGCCGACGACGTGCTGGCCCTGGCCAATGCCTGCCCGGCCGAGCGCCAGACCCTGCTGTTCTCCGCCACCCACAGCGGCGCCGGGTTGAACAAGGTGATCGCCGAGGTGCTGCGCGAGCCGCAAGTGCTGCGCCTGAACCAGGTCGGCGAGCTGAACGAGAACGTCCGCCAGCAGGTCATCACCGCCGACGACGTGGCGCACAAGGAACAGTTGCTGCAATGGCTGCTGAGCAACGAGACCTACACCAAGGCCATCGTCTTCACCAATACCCGGGTCTCCGCCGATCGCCTGACCGGGCGGCTGATCGCCAACCAGCACAAGGTCTTCGTCCTGCATGGCGAGAAGGACCAGAAGGACCGCAAGCTGGCCATCGAACGCCTGAAGCAGGGCGCGGTGAAGATCCTCGTCGCCACCGACGTCGCCGCACGCGGCCTGGACGTCGAAGGCCTGGACCTGGTGATCAACTTCGACATGCCGCGCAGCGGCGACGAGTACGTGCACCGCATCGGCCGGACCGGTCGCGCCGGCGCCGAGGGCCTGGCGATCTCGCTGATCTGCCATGGCGACTGGAACCTGATGTCGAGCGTCGAACGCTACCTCAAGCAGAACTTCGAACGACGCAACATCAAGGAACTGAAGGCCGCCTACCAGGGGCCGAAGAAACTCAAGGCGTCGGGCAAGGCCGCCGGCAGCAAGAAGAAAAAGCAGGACAGGAAGGGCGCCGCCGCCAAGCCCGCGGCCAAGCGCAAGCCCGCCGCGCGGCCGAAGGCCGGGCCGTCGGCGGTGGTCAGCGCCGACGGCATGGCGCCGCTCAAGCGCAAGAAGCCGACGGCGGAGTGATCGCGCGCCGCCGACCGCTTCGGAGGGCGGATAACCGTTTGCTGTTATCCGCCGCGCCGGCGTTGGATGGCGGATAACGCCGCTGGCGCTGTCCGCCCCGGGGGACTGCCTGGCCCCGTTCTCAGCTCCCCGCCGTCGCGCCCGCCTCGTCGTTGGCCGGCGGCGTGGCGCTCTTCACCAGCGGCGTATCGTAGCTGCTCGCCTCGTAGCTCACGCAATGGCGGATCTGCGGCGGACCGTCGCCGGCATGCAGGGCGGTGACGTTGTCGATGACGATCTTGTCGGCCAGGGTCATGCGGTCGAGCATGCGCAGGTGCTGGATCCAGTTGTCCACCAGGAACAGTTCCTGCCAGACCTCCGGGTTGCTCACGTCGCGGAACAGCGACCAGCGCTCCGCGCCGTTGCGCAGGCGCAGGCGGCGCAGCGGCTGGGCGGCGCGAACGAAGTCGCGGGTGCGCTCGGCGGGAATCCGGTATTCGATGGAGACCAGCACCATGCCCCGCCGCGTGTTGAAGACGAAGCTCGGCTGCCCGGGCATGCTCGCCGGCGCGCGGGAAATACTGGCGGCGTCCATTTCCGGCAGGCGCGAGTTGTACAGGAGGATCACCGAGGCCAGCAGCAGGCAGCCGGCGGCCAGCAGCGCGCCGTGCACGGTCATGGTCTCGGCGAGATGGCCCCAGAGGAACGAACCCAGCGCCAGGCCACCGTACAGCGCGGTCTGGTACAGCGCCAGGGCGCGCGCCTTGATCCAGTCGGGGACGAGGATCTGCACCGCCGAGTTGTAGGTGGCGAGGGCGCCGATCCAGCAGCCGCCACCGAGGATCAGCACCGGGAACAGGACCCAGAGGTTGTCCACCAGGCCGAGGGTCAGCAGGATCAGCGCCAGGGTGAAGCCGGCCAGGCTGATCAGCCGGCTGCTGCCGATCCGCTGGCGCAGGCGCGAGACCTGGGTGCTGCCGAGGATCGCGCCGAGGCCGAGGGCGCCGAGCATGTAGCCGTAGATCGCCGCGTCGCCGTCCGGGTTGCGGTGCGCCAGCAGCGGCAGCAGGGCCCAGACCGCGCTGGCGGAGAGGCCGAAGGCGAAGGAGCGCATCATCACCAGGCGGGTGACGGTTGAGTACTGGGTGAAGCGCAGCGCCGCGGTGACGCCTTCGAGGATGCCTTCCGGCGGCAGGCTGCGCTTGGGCACGTCGCGCCGCCACTGCCAGATCGCCCAGATCAGGGCCATGTAGCAGAAGCTGTTGAACAGGAACACCCAGGCCGGTCCCACCGCGCTCAGCAGCAGGCCGCCGAGGGCCGGGCCGGCGGCGCGGGCGACGTTGTAGTTGACGCTGTTGAGCAGCACCGCGTCGCTGACCATGCGCGCCGGCACCTGCTCGTTGACCGCCGCCTGCCAGGCCGGGATGGTCACCGAGCCGCCGAGGGAGATCCAGAGGATGGAGATGATCAGCAGCACCGGGTCGAGGTAGCCGAGGAAGGCCAGCAGGGTGGCGAACATCGCTCCGGTCATCTCGAAGCTGAGCCCCCAGAGCATGATCTTGCGCCGGTCGTGGTTGTCGGCGATGACCCCGGAGAGGATCGACAGCAGCACCAGCGGCAGCGCCGCGGCGACCTGGATCATCGCCACCATCAGCGGGCTGGCGTGGGCGTCGGTGACCACCCAGGCGGCGGCCACCGACTGGGCCCAGGTGCCGAGGTTGGCGAACAGGTTGCAGATCCAGATGATGCGGAAGGCCTGGATCGAGAACGGCGCCCAGGTGCCGGTGCGTTCTGGCTTGGCCGCTTGGCCTTCGGGTTTGAGGGGCAGGTCGTGCTTGGGCGAAACGGACTGGAGCATCAGATGGGTGCCTTGTATCAGCGTGCCTGATGTCGGGAAAGTCTAGCCGCCTGGCGCCTGGGCGCCATTGATGGCGGTCATGGGGCCGGCCCGGCGTGGATAGACATTGGTCCGATGGCGCTATCGGAGAGTTCCGATGTCCAGGCAGGACAGTGCCCTGGGTGTCCCGCATTGGTAGGCTTGCCGGCACCGAGTCGAGACAAGAGCGAAAAGCCGATGAAGTTGCTGTTGCGTTGCCTGCTGCTGGGGGCGTGGGTCGTCTCGCCGAGCCTGTGGGCCTGGTCCAACCATACGGTGGGCAGCTACCTGGCATTGCGCGAGCTGGCGGCCATCCGCGAGGCGCCGGAAGTCGAGGTGGAGTCGCTGGAGGCGTTCCTCGCCGCCGAGCGCGGCGGACTGGCCGCCCTGCTGGACGAGCAGGAAGCCTACGCCCGCGCGCATATCGGCAACTACCCGGCGCGTCCGGACGCCCTGCGCTTCGCTGCCGAGGGCGAGGCCGGCGACTTGCGTCAGGCGTTCCTCGCGGCGCTGCGGGTCAACCCGGAGATCCGCCTGGCGCTGGCGCTCCAGCCGCTTCCCGGGCAGGACCAGCCGCAGCGTCCGCACCTCAAGCCACAGGAGGTGCTGGTGTTCCAGAACCTCTCGCCGTGGACCGCCTGGCGTTTCATCCGCCTGGAGCCCGGCGAGCGAGTCGCGCCTCTGGCAGTGCTGGCCACCGCCGCCGACGAACCGGACTACGGCCACGACATCAACCTGTTCAGCGACAACCCCGGCGAAGCCGGCCAGCGCTACGGCTTCGGCACCCAGCCATTCGGCGACCCGCGCTTCGAGTTCAGCTCCCAGGCGCCGTTCCACATGGGCTTCTATCACGAGGCGGCGGTGATCTACAGCGGCGCGCCGTTCCTCGCCCGGGCCTGGCCGGAATGGCGTGCCTACCAGTACTTCGGCCTGTCCCGCTTCGCCTTCGCCAACGGTCATCCCTACTGGGGCTACCGGTTCCTTGGCTGGGGCATGCACTACATCCAGGACATCACCCAGCCCTACCACTCCACGCCGCTGCCCGGTGCCAGCCTGGCGGCGATGCTACAAATGGAGGGCAAGGCATTGCTCGGCTACCCGGAGGAAAAGCAGGCGGCCATCGAGCGTGTCGCGAACCGCCATACCGCGGTGGAGAAATACCAGTTCGACTGGCTGCGCCAACTGCTCCGCGACGGCCGCCCGCAGCCGATGCTCGACGCCTACGCCGACACCCGCCGCGACGGTGCCTATCCGGCCTATTCGCCGACCTACTTGCGCGAGGTGGTGGCCGCCGAGTCGAACGCCCACGCCGCGGCCTTCGACGCCGCCATCGGCGAATGGCTGGCCGCCCGCCCGGCCTCCGCCGCGCAGGACTTCAGCGAGAGCAACCAGCCACGCCCCGAGGCCCACGACAATGCGGGGCTGAACGCGCAACTGATCGAGCTGATCGGGCATTTCGGCGCGCATAGCCGGAACATCGCCAGGGCGGCGTTGGAGACGGAGGAGGGTGGGGCGAAGGAGTGAGGGGGCGGCGGATGAGCGGCGGATAACCGCGAGCGGTTATTCGCCCTACGGAGCGGGGGCCCAGTCCGGCTTTTTCGGGGTGTGTAGGGCGGCGAACCCGCCCCCGCCAGGCGGGGCGATGCCGAGACTCAGTCGCGCAACAGCTCCGCAGGCACCTCGCTGCGCAACATCAACTGGCACTGCTGGCTCTCCGGGTCGAACAGGATCACCGCCTCGCCCCGCCGCAAGGCATGCCGGGCGCGTTCTACACGCACGTCCAGCGGGGTCTCGTCGCCATTGTCGGTGCCTTCGCGGGTGACGAAGTCTTCCAGCAGGTTGTTCAGGGTGTCGGCTTCGAGCAGGTCGTGGGGGATCAGCATGGCGGTACTCCGGTATGGCGGCGAATGCTAGCGCGACGCATCGCGTACTGTCATGCCTGTCGCGAAGGCTGGCCGAGCAGGCGTTCGAGGGTGGCATAGAGTTCCGCCCGGTCCACCGGCTTGCCGAGGTAGGCGTCCATGCCGGCCTCGATTCCGGCCCGGCGGTGTTCGTCGAGGATGTGCGCGGTCAGGGCGACGATCGGGACGCGCGGCCAGCCCTGGGCACGCTCCTCCCGGCGGATCAGGCGGGTCGCCTCGAAGCCGTCCATTTCCGGCATCTCGCCATCCATCAGGATCAACTGGATGCCGTTCGGGTCGCGCAGGTACTCGTCCAGCGCGAGCCGTCCGTTGCCGGCCAGGCGCACCGCGTAGCCGCGCTTGGCGAGGAAGCCGCGCACCACCAGCTGGTTCACCGGGTTGTCCTCGGCGACCAGGATGCATGGGGCGTCCAGGCGTTCGTCCGGGGCCGCCTCGCTGCTCCGCCCTGGCTGTCGGCGCCGCTCCCGGTACAGTTCCAGCAGGGCTTCGCGCAGGGCCTTCACCGCCACCGGCTGGGCCAGGGCCAGCAGGCGCAGGCCTTCGTGCGGCGGCAGGTCCTGGCAGTGCTGCGGCGGGCATAGCAGGAGGATGCGCTGGCCTTGCTCCAGTTGCGCATAGAGGGTGTCCAGCCAGATCGACGGCGGCCCCGGCCAGGGCGCCGCCAGGACCAGCAGGGGCGGTGCGCTGAAGTCCTCCAGGTAGGCGTTCAGCCGTCTCGGCTGCAGGCAGCGTTCGACCCGCAGCCCCCAACGCTCCAGCAATGCCTGCAGGCAGTCCAGGGTCAGGTTGTCCTCGCTGGCCAGCAGGGCCGGGCGGTGTTGCAGCAGTTGCGCCAGTTCATCCGCTTCGCCGGCGTCGAGGGCGGGGCTGAGCGGCAGGTCGACGCTGAACCGGGTGCCCTTGCCCGGCTCGCTGCTCACCTCGATGCGCCCGCCCATCATCTGCACCAGCTCCCGGCTGATCGCCAGGCCCAGGCCGCTGCCGCCGTAGCGGCGGGTGGTGCTGGAGTCGGCCTGGGAGAAGGATTCGAACAGGGTCTTCTGCGCCTGGGCGGATATCCCGATGCCGCTGTCGCTGACGCTGTACAGCAGGCGCTCGTGTCCGCCCTCGTCGAAGCGCCGCTGCACGCGCACGGCGACATGGCCTTCGGCGGTGAACTTGAGGGCATTGCTGAGCAGGTTCATCAGTACCTGGCGCAACCGCGTCGGGTCGCCGTTGAGGCGGCGCGGCACGCCCCTGTCCAGGCCGAGATGCAGGCGCAGGCGTTTTTCCACGGCCTGGGCGCTGAACAGCGCCAGGGTGTCGGAGAGCAGTTCCTCCAGGTCGAAGTCGATGCGCTCCAGGTGCAGCTTGCCGGACTCGATGCGAGCGTAGTCGAGGATATCGTTGATCACCGACATCAGCGCGCTGCCGGAGCTGGCGATGGTCTCCACGTAGGCCGCCTGGCCGCGGTCCAGCGGGGTGTCGCGGAGCAGTTGCAGCATGCCCAGCACGCCGTTCAGCGGGGTGCGAATCTCATGGCTCATCTTCGCCAGGAAGCGGCTCTTCGCCTCGTTCTCTACCCGCGCCTGCTCGGCCGCCTGGCGCGAGCGGAAGCCTTCCTCCTTGAGCGCATTGATGCGGTCGGCGAGGCCGATGGACAGGGTCACCAGTTCCACGGTCATGCCGATCTTGACCACGCTGCTGCCGAACAGGCCGAACAGTTCGAAGCCCAGCGAGGCGGCGGTGGTGACCAGGAACGACAGCAGCAGCGCGCCCCAGGCCAGGATGTAGTAGAGGCCGTAGCGCAGGCCCTGGCGCCAGACGTGGACGCCGGCCAGCAGCAGGCTGAGGGACACCAGCATCACCGTCAGGCTGGCGAGGACGTTCCAGGCGCGCAGCCCCACCAGCGGCTCGCTGGCCAACAGGACCACGCAGGCCAGCAGCAGGCCGCGGAGGAAGCGGTCGAGGCGCGGGAAGTCGCGGCGGGTGTAGAGGTAGCCGCGGCTGAACTGGATCGACACCAGGCAGCTCAGGTACATCAGCAGGTAGATGCCGGCCGACTCCAGCGCCACGTGTCCGGGCAGCAACTTGAACAGCAGGCCGTCGAAGCTGGCGGAAAACAGGCCGAGGCTGAGGTTGTACAGCAGGTACCAGGCATAGGTGGCCTCGCGTAGCGAGACGAAGAGGAACAGGTTGTAGCAGAACAACCCGAACAGCACCCCGTAGAAGGCCCCGTTGAAGCCCATCAGGGTTTCCTGGCTGGCCGCGCTGGCCGCGTAGGTGCTGAAGTACAGCGGCACGTAGACGGTGCTGGTGCTCTGCACGCGCAGCAGCAGGGTGCTCTCGCCGGGCGGCAGTCGCAGCGGGAACCAGAAGTTGCGCACTTGCACCGGGCGCTGGGAGAAGGCGAACAGGTCGCCGCTCTCCTGCTGTTCGATGCGCCCATCGGCGGTCAGCAGGTAGACCTTGAGGTCGTCCAGCAGCGGGTAGTTGATCTCCAGGAAACCGGCCAGGTCGGTGCCGTTGCGGTTGTCCAGGCGCACCCTGAACCACCAGGCCGCGGCGTTCTTGCCGAAGTTCGCGTGGTCGCCGCGCAGGGCGGCGAAGGCCTGCGCCGGCAAGGCGAGGATGTCGCCCAGGCGCGCCTTGCCGCCGGCGTCGCGGTAGTACTCGGCGTATGCGCCCAGGGACAGGCGCAGGTCCTCTCCGTCCAGCGGCGCGGGCGGCTGCGCCCGGGCCGGCAGCGCGCAGCAGAGCAACAGCAGGACCAGGCAGAGTCGGGACATGCAACTACTCCATGGACACGAGTCGGCACGCATGATGCTACGGAGGAAACGAGACAGGCGAGGGAACCTGCCATCAGCCTAGCAGTTGGCTGGAGAGGAGGGCGGCCTCCCCGGGGGCGGGGAGGCCGGCGCGGGTTCAGTCCTTGTCGCTGTTGTTGCTGCTGTCGAGCACTTCGTCCACCGGCGGGACGTGGGTGCAGCTTTCCATGTGCACCGGATGCTCGAGCTGCTTGTTGAAGCGTTCCAGCGAGGTTTCCCGGGGCTTGGCGTCGCTGGCGAAGACCGGCGGGCTGAGGATGTAGGCGGTGAGCAGCCGGCTCAGCGCGGCGAGGCTGTCGATGTGCGTGCGCTCGTAGCCGTGGGTGGCGTCGCAGCCGAACGCCAGCAGCGCGGCGCGGGTGTCGTGGCCGGCGGCGATCGCCGACTGCGCGTCGCTGTGGTAGTAGCGGAACAGGTCGCGGCGCAGGGCGATGTCGTGGCGCTCGCCGAGCCGCAGCAGGTGCCGCGACAGATGGAAGTCGTAGGGCCCGCCGGAGTCCTGCATGGCCACGCTGACGCTGTGCTCGTTGGAATTCTGGCCTTCGGCCACCGGGGCGATGTCGATGCCGACGAACTCGCTGACGTCCCAGGGCAGGGCGCCGGCGGCGCCGGAGCCGACTTCCTCGGTGATGGTGAACAGCGGGTGGCAGTCGATCGGCGGCTCCTGGCCGCTTTCCTTGACCGCCTTCAGCGCCGCCAGCAGCGCCGCGACCCCGGCCTTGTCGTCCAGGTGGCGGGCGCTGATATGGCCGCTCTCGGTGAACTCCGGCAGCGGATCGAAGGCCACGTAGTCACCCACCGAGATGCCCAGGCTCTCGCTGTCGGCGCGACTGGCGGTATAGGCGTCGAGACGCAGCTCGATGTTGTCCCAACTGATCTTCAGGTTGTCCACCTCGGTATTGAAGGCGTGGCCCGAAGCCAGCAGCGGCAGCACGCTGCCACGGAACACGCCCTGTTCGGTGAACACCGTGACCCGGCTACCCTCGGCGAAGCGGCTCGACCAGCAGCCTACCGGGGCCAGGCCGAGGCGGCCGTTGGGCTTGATCTCGCGGACCAGCGCGCCGATCGTGTCGAGGTGCGCGGAAACCGCACGGTCCGGGGTATTCAGGCGGCCCTGGAGGGTCGCCCGGATGGTTCCCCGGCGAGTCATCTCGAAGGGCACGCCAAGTTCGTCGAGCTGCTCGGCGACATAGCGCACGATGGTATCGGTGAAGCCGGTGGGGCTGGGGATGGCGAGCATCTCCAGCAGCACCCGTTGCAGGTAGTTGAGGTCCGGTTGTGGCAGAGGGGTCATGAAGGCACCTCGCGGCTGAGGGGGAAGAGAAGATCGACGAAGCGTTCGGCGGTCGGCTGCGGCTCGTGGTTGGCCAGGCCGGCGCGCTCGTTGGCTTCGATGATCACGTAGTCGGGCTGGTCGGCGGCCTCGACCAGGAAGTCCAGGCCCACCACCGGTATTTCCAGGGCCCGCGCGGCCTGGATCGCGGCCTCGCGGAGGGCCGGATGGAGGGCGTCGGTGACGTCCTCGAGGATGCCGCCGGTGTGCAGGTTGGCGGTGCGCCGCACGGCCAGGTGTTCGCCGCTGGGCAACACGTCGTCGTAGCCATAGCCGGCGGCCCGCAGGGTGCGCTCGGTCTCGTGGTCGAGCGGGATGCGGCTTTCCCCGCCGGTGGCGGCCTGGCGCCGGCGGCTCTGCGCCTCGATCAGCTCGCGGATGCTGTGCCGGCCGTCGCCGATCACCGCGGCGGGACGACGGATGGCGGCGGCCACCACCTCGTAGCCAATCACCAGCACGCGCAGGTCGTGGCCGGCGTGGTAGCTCTCCAGCAGCACGCGCGAATCGAAATGGCGGGCGGCCTCGATGGCCTCCTCGACCTCTTCCGCGGTGCGCAGGTCCACCGCCACGCCCTGGCCCTGCTCGCCGTCCACCGGCTTGACCACCAGCGAACCGTGCTCGGCGAGGAACGCGGCGTTTTCTTCCGCGCTGCCGGCCAGGCGCTGCTGTGGCTGGCGCAGGCCGGCGTGCTGCAGGGCGCGGTGGGTGAGGACCTTGTCCTGGCAGAGGGTCATGCTTACCGCCGTGGTCAGGTCGGAGAGCGATTCACGGCAGCGGATCTGCCGGCCGCCCTGGGTCAGGGTGAACAGGCCGCCCTCGGCGTCGTCGACGCGCACCTCGATGCCGCGCCGGTGGGCTTCGTTGACGATGATCCGGGCGTAGGGGTTGAGGTCTTCCTCCGGGCCGGGGCCGAGGAACAGCGACTGGTTGATGCCGTTCTTGCGCTTGATGGTGAAGGTCGCCAGTTCGCGGAAGCCGAGCTTGCGGTAGAGCGCCTTGGCCTGCTGGTTGTTGTGCAGCACCGAGAGGTCGAGGTAAGCCAGTTCGCGGCTCATGAAGTGCTCGACCAGGTGCCGTACCAGCGCCTCGCCGACGCCCGGCCGGCTGCATTGCGGGTCCACCGCCAGGCACCAGAGGCTGGAGCCGCCCTCCGGATCCTGGAACGCCTTGGCGTGGTTGAGGCCCATCACCGTGCCTACCGCGACGCCAGTGTCGGCGTCCTCGGCCAGCCAGTAGATCGGCCCGCCCTGGTGGCGCGGGCTGAGGCGCTCGGTCTGCACCGGAAGCATGCCGCGCGCCAGGTACAGGCGGTTGATCGCCGCCCAGTCCTCCTCGGTATGCACCCGGCGGATGCGGAAACCGCGTGGCGGACGGCGTGCCGGGCGGTAGTCGGTGAACCACAGGCGCAAGGTATCCGAGGGATCGAGGAAGAGCTGCTGCGGGGCGTGGGCCAGGACCTGCTGCGGCGCCGCCACGTAGAGCGCGATGTCGCGTTCGCCGGGGGCTTCCTGCAACAGGTCGCGGGCCAGTTCCTCGGCGTCCGGGTAGGTCTGCCCGATCAGCAGGCGGCCCCAGCCGCAGTGGATGCTCAGCGGTTTCTCGGTGGGCTCGCTGTGATCTTCGGCGAGACGCGCCTGGAGGCGTTCGTAGGTGGGCGCCTGGATACGTTGCAGGCGCTGGTTGTGCGGGTGAGGCAGATGCAAGTGGCCTTTCATGATCGCTCCTGGTTCGGGCCCCTGCGTTGGGGGCCCATTTTCAAAGTCCCTGTTCGCTGAGCCAGAGGTTGAGGGCGGCCAGCTGCCACAGCTTGGAGCCGCGCAGCGGTGTGAGGTCGCCGTCCGGATCGCTCAGCAGGCGATCGAATATCGCCGGCTGGAACAGGCCGCGGTCCTGGCTCGGGTCGAGCAGCAGTTCGCGTACCCATTCGCGGGTGCGGCCCTGCAAGTGCTTGAGGCCGGGCACCGGGAAGTAGCCCTTGGGCCGGTCGATGACTTCGCTGGGAATCACCTTGCGCGCGGCACCCTTGAGCACCTGCTTGCCGCCGTCGCCGAGCTTGAAGCGGGCGGGAATGCGCGCCGACAGCTCGGCCAGGCGGTAGTCGAGGAACGGCACGCGGGCTTCCAGGCCCCAGGCCATGGTCATGTTGTCGACCCGCTTGACCGGGTCGTCGACCAGCATGATCGTGCTATCCAGGCGCAGCGCCTTGTCCACCGCGGCCTCGGCGCCGGGGCTGGCGAAGTGGTCGCGGACGAAGCGCCCGGCGACGTCCTCGACGCGGAAGCGCTCGCCGACGGTGGCCAGGTATTCCTCGTGGTCGCGGTCGAAGAACGCCGCGCGGTACGCGGCGAAGGCGTCGTCGGCGCCATCCACCTTCGGATACCAGTGGTAGCCGGCGAACAGCTCGTCGGCGCCCTGGCCGCTCTGCACCACCTTGCAGTGCTTCGAGACTTCCCGCGCGAGCAGGTAGAAGGCGATGCAGTCGTGGCTGACCATCGGCTCGCTCATGGCGCGGAAGGCCGCCGGCAACTGCTCGATCACTTCGTGCTCGCCGATGCGCAGGCGATGGTGGCGGGTGTGATAGCGCTCGGCGATCAGGTCGGAATACTGGAACTCGTCGCCGCGCTCGCCGCCGGCATCCTCGAAGCCGATGGAGAAGGTCAGCAGGTTGTCCACCCCGGCTTCGTGCAGCAGGCCCACCAGCAGGCTCGAATCGACCCCGCCGGAGAGCAGCACGCCGACCTCGCGGGCGGCGCGCTGGCGGATCGCCACCGCTTCGCGGAGGCCGTCGAGGACGCGCTCCTGCCAGTCGTCGAGCGTCAGCTCGCGCTCGTCCGGGCGTGGGCCGTAGTCCAGCGTCCACCAGGTGCGCTGCTCGCAGCTGCCGTCGAGGTCGACGCTCATCCAGGTCGCCGGCGGCAGCTTCTTCACGCCCTCCAGCAAGGTGTGCGGGGCGGGAACCACGGCGTGGAAGTTGAGGTAGAAATTCAGCGCCTGCGGATCGAGGTCGCTGGCGATGTCGCCGCCCTTGAGCAGGGCCGGCAGGCTCGAGGCGAAGCGTAGGCGCGAGCGGTCGAGGCTGTAGTAGAGCGGCTTGATGCCGAGTCGGTCACGGGCCAGGAACAGCCGCTGGCGATCGCGCTCCCAGACGGCGAAGGCGAACATCCCATTGAGCCGGGGCAATAAATCGGCGCCCCAGGCATGGTACCCCTTCAAGAGAACTTCGGTGTCGCCGCCGGAGAAGAACCGATAGCCAAGGCTTTCCAGTTCGCCACGCAGTTCGGGGTAGTTGTAGATGGCGCCATTGAACACCATGGCCAGGCCGAGATCGGGATCGATCATCGGTTGGCCGGAAGCTTCCGCCAGGTCCATGATCTTCAGCCGTCGATGTCCGAGGGCGATCGGACCCTGGGCGTGGAAGCCCCAGGCGTCGGGGCCACGAGGGGCCAGGTGGTGGGTGATGCGTTCGACCGCTGCGAGGTCGGCTGCCTGGTTGTCGAAACGAAACTCTCCTGATATGCCGCACATATTCCTTACCGGTTCTCCGTTGGGGAAGTGGGTTGCGTACCCCTTCCGGGTACATGACTTACCTAACAGAGGACCGTTACAGTTGGAAGGAGTTCTATACGAATTTTCCGGGCCTATCAGGACCCTTAACGAAGAATTTATTATGGTTGAAAGTAATAAGACCGCTGCCGATACCTATTCGCTCGCTATTTTCCGCGCCATCCGCCGTCTCCAGCAGGCCGCCGAAATCCACTCCAAGCGTCTCAGCCGATACGGTGGCCTGACCCCGCTGCAATTGCTGATCCTGCATGTCCTGGCGGTGGAGGGAGAACTGACCGCGACGCAACTGGCCAAGCTGGTCAGCCTGTCCCAGGCATCGCTCTCCGGCGTGCTCGATCGCCTCGAAGGACGCGGCCTGCTCTATCGTCGGCGCGACGAACAGGACCGGCGCAAGTCCTGGCTGCACCTCGACCCGGCCGGCCACGAAGCCCTGGCGGAGGCGCCGCCGCTATTGCCGGAGTACGTGATCGAGCGCTTCGCCGCGTTGCCCGAGTGGGAGCGCCACGGCCTGCTGGCCGCGCTGCTGCGCGCGGCCGACCTGTTCGGCTTGCCGGAAGAGGACGTCGAAGAAGAGTGAGGGCGCCAGGTTCGCTACGAAAGACAGTCGCGTCGGCGGTCTTTACCTGGCGAACCTGCCGATGCCTGGTGGACAAGCGCGTTGTACGCCATGGCGTGACCTCCGCGTAGGGCGGATAACGCCGTCGGCGTTATCCGCCGACCCAGCGATATCCGCCAGACGACATGGCATGACCGTCGAGCAGGGCGCATAACGCCGCTTCCCCGGTGCCCCGGCCGCCGAGGAAAGCTACCCGCCGTAGAGCTTCTGCGCCGCCAGGGAGAAGCTCACCGCCACCAGCATCAGCGCGAACAGGCGTTGCAGGGTCGGGCCGCCGAGGCGCTGCGCCAGCAGGTTGCCGCCGAGCACGCCGACCGCGCCGCCGGCGGCGAGGCCGCCGAGCAGCGGCAGCGGCGGGTGGGCGCCGGTCAGGTAGATCAGGAAGCCGCCGCCGGAGACCAGCGCGATCACCGCCATCGAGGTGGCGGTGGCGGCCATCATCGACAGCGGGGTGAACCAGAGTAGCCCCGGCACCACCAGGAAGCCGCCGCCCACGCCCATCAATCCCGACAGCAAGCCGACCGCCAGGCCGATGCCGAGCAGCGGCAGGCTCCGTGCCTGGTCGCTGGCCTCGCGTTTCATCCCGGCGCCGCGCCACATGCGCCAGGCTGACCAGAGCACCAGCAGGCAGAAGGCGACGATCAGCACGCCTTCCGGGACGAAGCGGCCGAGCCATTGGCCGACGGCGTTGCTCGGCAGGCCGGCCAGCGCCAGGACCAGCACCGGCCGCCAGGCCACCTGGCCCTGGCGCGCGCGCGGAATGGCGCCAATCAGCGCCGACAGGGCGACCGCGCCGAGGCTCACGCCGATGGCGTCGCGCAGCGGCAGGTGCAGGCTGAGCAGCAGGGGCAGGGCGACCAGCGAGCCGCCGGCGCCGGTGAGGCCGAGCAGCAGGCCGAGAACGGCGCCGATGCCCAGGGATTCGAAGAGCAGTACATCCATCGTCGATCAACTATTTCCGCGGGTGAGCCAGCCGGTGGTCCGGTATGGCCTGCGCGTGCGGCAGGCCCGAAGGGTAGCGCAAATCGGTGCGCCCGGGGCTTCAGCCGCGCTGCCCGCGCACCAGGTCGCGCAGCAGGAAGCGGTTCGGGTGGCAGGCCTCGGCCACCGCGCGCGGCAGCGGCAGCGGCTCGCCGCAGATCCACGCCGCCAGCAGTTCGCCGGACAGCGGCGCACTGATCAGCCCGCGCGAGCCGTGGCCGCTGTTCAGGTACAGGCCTGGCAGCCAGGGGCAGGCACGCTCCGGCACCTGGCGGGCGTCGCGGGCGAGCACCGCGTAGGCCTCGTCGAAGGCCGCGCGCTCGGCCAGCGGGCCTACCAGGGGCAGGTAGTCGGGGCTGGTGCAGCGGAATGCCGCGCGGCCTTCCAGGCGCTCCAGCGGCAGGTCGTCGGCGCCCAGGCGCTGCAACAGGTCGGGGGATATTTCCCGCAGCAGTTCGAGGTTGCCCTGGTGTTCGGCGAGGGTCGGCGCCAGGTCTTCGCTCTTGAAGTCGAAGCTGGCGCCGAGGGTGTGTTCGTCGCCACGCGGCGGTGCGACGTAGCCCTCGGCGCAGACCACGGTGCGCAGCGCCCGGCTTTGCGGGGTGGCCGGCAGGCGGGTGACCTGCCCGCGAATGCGCTTCAGCGGCAGCTCGGCGGCGGGCGGGAAGTCGCGGATGTCGGCGGCGGTGGCGAGGATCGCGAGTGGCGCGCGGGCCAGGCATTCGTCGCCGGCGTAGGCGCACCAGTCGTCGCCCTCGCGGCGCAAGCGTACTGCCCGGCCGCTCAGCAGGGTGATCCCGGGGGTGGCGGCCAGGGCCTGGCACAGCGCGGGCGGATGGACCCAGCCGGCTTCGGGATAGAACAGGCCGCCGGCGGGCAGGGCGACGCCGGCGAGGCGCTCGGCCTGCTCGCGCTCCAGGCCGTGCAGCAGGTCGGCGGGGAAGGCTGCGGCCAGTTGCGCCTGGCGTTGCGCTTCCTTGGCGTCGAAGGCCAGTTGCAGTACGCCGCAGGCGTCCCAGTCGTGGCCGCGCCGCAGGCGTTCGAGCAGCCGGCGGGTATGGCCGAAGCCGCTGAGCACCAGGCGCGACAGCGGCGTGCCGTGGGCCGAGAGTTTCAGGTAGAGCACGCCCTGGGGGTTGCCCGAGGCTTCCCGGGCGAGGCCGGGATGGCGTTCGATCAGGGTCACCTGCCAGCCGCGCGCGGCGAGGCTGGCGGCGCTGGCGCAGCCGGCCAGGCCGCCGCCGACCACCAGTGCCGCGCGGCGCCCGGCGTGGGGCGCGGGGCGTGCGTACCAGGGCTTGCCGGCGTTCGCCGGCGGCCCCTGGTAGGTGCCGCTGAGCATCTCGCGCTTCTGTCCGTAGCCCGGTACCCGTTGCATGGCGAAACCGGCCTCGACCAGCCCGCGGCGGACGAAACCGGCGCTGGTGAAGGTGCCCAGGGTCGCCTGCGGCGCCGACAGTCGCGCCAGTTCGGCGAACAGTACGGGCGACCACATGTCCGGGTTCTTCGCCGGGGCGAAGCCATCGAGGAACCAGGCGTCGACCCGCGCGTCGAGCTGCGGCAGGCACTCCAGGGCATCGCCCAGCAGTAGGGTCAGGCCGACCCTTCCGCCCGCGAACGCCAGGCGCTGGAAGCCCGGGTGCACGGCAAGGTACTGGCCCAGCAGGGCCTCGCTCCAGGGCGCCAGTTCCGGCCATAGCGCCAGGGCGCGGCGCAGGTCGGCGGCGGCGAGGGGGAATTTCTCCACGCTGACGAACTCCAGGCGCGCGCCGGCCGGCGCGACCCGCTCGAACAGCTGCCAGGCGCAGAGGAAGTTCAGTCCGGTGCCGAAGCCGGTCTCGCCAATGCACAGCACCTCGCCGTCGCCCAGCGCGGCGAAGCGCTCGGCCAGGCGGTTGGTGGCGAGGAACACATGGCGCGTCTCGTTGAGCCCGGAATGCCGGGAAAAATATACGTCGCCGAAGGCGCGGGATAGCGGCTGGCCGTTTTCGTCCCAGTCGAGCTGGGCATGCTGGAAGTCGGACATGGCAGAACCTGAAAAAGCGGATGGCGCATTTTACGGGGCTTTGCCGGCCAGCGGCGAGGCGCTGCGCGAACATGCCGCGGCGCCGCGCAGACAGCCGCACGCCGATCCGCTACCTTGAAGGACTCAGGTTAAGGGAGACCTCCATGTTCGAATCCGCGGAAGTTGGCCACAGCATCGACAAGGACACCTACGAGAAGGCCGTCATCGAGTTGCGCGAAGCGCTGCTCGAGGCGCAGTTCGAGCTCAAGCAGCAGGCGCGCTTCCCGGTGATCATCCTGATCAACGGCATCGAGGGCGCCGGCAAGGGGGAGACGGTCAAGCTCCTCAACGAGTGGATGGACCCGCGCCTGATCGAAGTGCAGAGCTTCCTCCGTCCCTCCGACGAGGAACTGGAGCGGCCGCCGCAGTGGCGCTTCTGGCGGCGCCTGCCGCCCAAGGGGCGGACCGGTATCTTCTTCGGCAACTGGTACAGCCAGATGCTCTACGCGCGGGTCGAGGGGCATATCAAGGAGGCCAAGCTGGATCAGGCCATCGATGCCGCCGAACGCTTCGAGCGCATGCTCTGCGACGAAGGCGCGCTGCTCTTCAAGTTCTGGTTCCACCTCTCCAAGAAACAGCTCAAGGAACGCCTCAAGGCGCTGGAAAAGGACCCGCAGCACAGCTGGAAGCTCAGTCCGCTGGACTGGAAGCAGAGCGAGGTCTACGACCGCTTCGTGCATTACGGCGAGCGCGTGCTGCGCCGCACCAGCCGGGACTACGCGCCCTGGTACGTGGTGGAAGGCGTGGACGAGCGCTACCGCGCCCTGACCGTCGGTCGCATCCTCCTCGAAGGGTTGCAGGCCGCGCTGGCCACCAAGGAGCGCGCCAAGCGCCAGCCGCACGCCGCGCCGCTGGTGTCGAGCCTGGACAACCGCGGCCTGCTGGACTCCCTGGACCTGGGCCAGTACCTGGACAAGGACGCCTACAAGGAGCAGCTCGCCGCCGAGCAGGCCCGCCTGGCCGGGCTGATCCGCGACAAGCGCTTCCGCCAGCATTCGCTGGTCGCGGTGTTCGAGGGCAACGACGCGGCCGGCAAGGGCGGCGCCATCCGCCGTGTCACCGACGCGCTGGACCCGCGCCAGTACCATATCGTGCCGATCGCCGCGCCGACCGAAGAGGAGCGTGCGCAGCCCTATCTCTGGCGCTTCTGGCGGCACATTCCGGCGCGTCGCCAGTTCACCATCTTCGACCGTTCCTGGTACGGCCGCGTGCTGGTGGAGCGCATCGAGGGCTTCTGCGCACCGGCCGACTGGCTACGCGCCTATGGCGAGATCAATGACTTCGAGGAGCAGCTCAGCGAGTACGGGATCATCGTGGTGAAGTTCTGGCTGGCGATCGACAAGCAGACCCAGATGGAGCGCTTCAAGGAACGCGAGAAAACCCCCTACAAGCGCTACAAGATCACCGAGGAAGACTGGCGCAACCGCGACAAGTGGGACCAGTACGTGGACGCGGTGGGCGATATGGTCGACCGTACCAGCACCGAGATCGCGCCCTGGACCCTGGTCGAAGCCAACGACAAGCGCTTCGCCCGGGTCAAGGTGCTGCGCACCATCAACGACGCCATCGAAGCGGCGTACAAGAGGGACAAGTGAGGCCCGCCGGAATGCGGCGCCGTCCTCTCCAGGGGATGGCGACGCATACGCCGGATGAATGATCGGTGCCTCGCGCGATTGCCTCGCCTTATCCTCGCTCGATCCGGCCGCTGCCCCGGCGGCCGACCGACAATAACAGCGAGGGTACCCCCATGCGTGAAGTGGTGATCGTCGACAGCGTCCGGACCGGCCTGGCCAAGTCCTTCCGCGGCAAGTTCAACCTGACCCGGCCGGACGACATGGCCGCCCACTGCGTCGACGCGCTGCTGGCGCGCAACGACCTCGACCCGCTGCTGGTGGATGACTGCATCGTTGGCGCCGGCTCCAACGAAGGCGCCCAGGGCCACAACATCGGGCGCAACGTGGCGGTGCTCTCCGGCCTCGGCATCCAGGTGCCGGGGATGACCCTCAACCGCTACTGTTCCTCCGGCCTGCAGGCGATCGCCATCGCCGCCAACCAGATCGCTTCCGGTTGCAGCGAGGTGATCGTCGCCGGCGGCGTCGAGTCGATCACCCTGACCCTGAAGAGCGTCAACACCGACCACCTGGTGAACCCGCTGCTGCAAAGGGAGGTGCCGGGCATCTACTACCCCATGGGGCAGACCGCCGAGATCGTCGCCCGTCGCTACGGCATCACCCGCGAGGCCCAGGACGCCTACGCCCTGCAGAGCCAGCAGCGGATGGCGCGAGCCCAGGCGGACGGGCTGTTCGCCGACGAGATCGTGCCGATGACCACCCGCTACGCGGTGGAGGACAAGGCCAGCGGCGAGAAGCAGGTGCTCGATGGAGTGGTCGACCGCGACGACTGCAACCGCCCGGACACCACCCTCGAAGGCCTGGCCTCGCTGAAGCCGGCGTTCGCCGAGGACGGTTCGGTCACCGCCGGCAACGCCTCGCAACTCTCCGACGGCGCCTCGATGACCCTGCTGATGAGCCTGGAGAAAGCGCTGGCGCTGGGCCTGGAGCCGAAGGCCTTCTTCCGTGGCTTCACCGTGGCCGGCTGCGAGCCGGACGAAATGGGCATCGGTCCGGTGTTCTCGGTGCCGAAGCTGCTCAAGGCGAAGGGGCTGAAGATCGCCGACGTCGATCTCTGGGAACTCAACGAAGCCTTCGCCTCGCAGTGCCTGTACTGCCGCGACCGGCTGGAGATCGACAACGAGAAGTACAACGTCAATGGCGGCTCCATCGCCATCGGCCACCCGTTCGGCATGACCGGCTCGCGCCAGGTCGGTCATCTGGTCCGCGAACTGCGCCGGCGCAACCTGCGCTACGGCGTGGTGACCATGTGCGTCGGCGGCGGCATGGGCGCCAGCGGGCTGTTCGAAGCCGTACGCTGAGCCCGTGCGCGACGGCGGGCCCCGCAGGTCGGGGCTCGCCTCATGGGTTTTATTTACATGACGCTCCGTGCCATCCCCGGCGACTCGCGCTAGGCTAGGCGCCTTTTTCCTTGCATAGGGATGTAGCGATGTCCACCGAGCCCAACTCGCCGTTCGTCGACGACCCGCTGAGCGCCGTCGATGCACGGATTCTCGGCAGCCTCGTCGAGAAGCAGGCGACCACCCCGGAAACCTATCCGCTGACCCTCAATGCCCTGGTCCTCGCCTGCAACCAGAAGACCAGCCGCGATCCGGTGATGAACCTCACGCCCGGCCAGGTCGGCCAGAGCCTGCGCCAGCTCGAGGGGCGCGGCCTGGTCAGGCTGGTGATGGGCAGCCGCGCCGACCGCTGGGAGCACACCCTGGGCAAGGGCCTGGAATTGGTGGCGCCACAGGTGGCGCTGCTCGGCCTGCTGTTCCTGCGTGGTCCGCAGACCCTCAACGAACTGCTCACCCGCAGCAACCGCCTGCACGATTTCGACGACGTCGAGCAGATCCGCCACCACCTGGAACGCCTCGCCGGCCGTGGCCTGGCCGTGCACCTGGAGCGTCGCGCCGGGCAGCGCGAGGAGCGCTACATGCACCTGCTCGGCAGCCAGGCCGACCTCGAGGCCGCCGTGGAGGCGATGGGCAGCGACCCGGAACGCGCCGCGCCGGCCGCTCTGTCGGCCGATGCGGAAGCGCGGATCGCCGAGCTGGAGACGCGCCTGGCGGCGCTGGAGGAGCGCCTGGCCAGGCTCGAAGGAGGGGCGTGATATCGCGGGAGGGCGCAATCGGTGACATGCAGGTTCCGGCGGATAACCGCGAGCGGTTGTTCGCCCTACGGCCCGCAGTGACTTTGTGGGCGGCGCTGCCTGTCGGGTAGGGCGAATAACGCCAGCGGCGTTATCCGCCGATGCGCCGCCCCGCAAGGCGAACGCCAACCCAAAAAAGCCCGGCTATTGCCGGGCTTTTTCATGCGCGCGCGTCGGTGGCCGATCAGGCCTCCGGCTGTACCGGCACGTGGATCAGTTGCAGGCGCTCGCTGCTCCAGGCACGGGTGCTGTTGGTCAGCTCGATGTCGTTGTTCAGCTTGCGCCCGTAAGACGGCACGATTTCCTTCAGGCGTGCCTGCCACTCGGGAGTAGCGACCTTGTCCTTGAAGGCCTTCTCCAGCACCGACAGCATGATCGGCGCGGCGGTCGAGGCGCCCGGCGAGGCGCCGAGCAGGGCGGCGACGGAGCCGTCCGCTGCGGTCACCACTTCGGTGCCGAATTGCAGTACGCCGCCTTTCTCGGCGTCCTTCTTGATGATCTGCACGCGCTGGCCGGCCTGCACCAGCTTCCAGTCCTCGTCGCGGGCTTCCGGGAAGTACTCGCGCAGCGAGGCCATGCGGTCGTCCTGGCTGAGCATCAACTGGCCGATCAGGTACTGGCTGAGATCGAAGTTGTCGATGCCGGCGTTGAACATCGGGCCGATGTTGCCGCTGGTCACCGAGCCCGGCAGGTCCCACAGCGAGCCGTTCTTCAGGAACTTGGTGGAGAAGGTGGCGAACGGACCGAACAGCAGAACCGGCTTGCCGTCGATCATGCGGGTGTCGAGGTGCGGCACCGACATCGGCGGCGAACCCACCGAAGCCTTGCCGTAGACCTTGGCCAGGTGGCGCTTGACCACGTCCGGGTTGGTGGTGGCGAGGAACGAACCGCCCACCGGGAAGCCGGCGTAGCCTTCGGCCTCGGGGATGCCGGACATCTGCAGCAGCTTCAGCGCGCCGCCGCCGGCGCCGATGAAGACGAACCTGGCCTTGACGCTGGTTTCCTTGTCGCCATTGGCCAGGTCGGCCATGGTCACGGTCCAGGTGTTGTCGTCGTTGCGCTTGAGGTCGCGGACCTCATGTTGCAGGCGCAGCTTGAAGGTGTCCTTGGCCGACAGCGAGCCCACCAGTTGGCGAGTGATCTCGCCGAAGTTGACGTCGGTGCCGATCGACATGCGCGTGGCGGCGATCTTCTGCCCCGGCTCGCGGCCTTCCATCACCAGCGGCACCCACTGCTTGATCTGCTCGGGGTCTTCCGAGTACTCCATGCCGCGGAACAGCGAGCTGTGCTGCAGGGCGGCGTGGCGCTTCTTGAGGAAGGCGACGTTGTCGTCGCCCCAGACGAAGCTCATGTGCGGGACGTTGTTGATGAACGACTTCGGATCGTTCAGCACCTTGCGGTCGACCTGGTAGGCCCAGAACTGCTTGGAGATCTCGAAGTTCTCGTTGATCGCCACCGCCTTGCTGATATCCATCGAGCCGTCCGCGGCCTCGCTGGTGTAGTTCAGTTCGCAGAACGCCGAGTGACCGGTGCCCGCGTTGTTCCAGCCGTTGGAGCTTTCTTCGGCGACCTTGTCCAGGCGCTCGACCATCTCGATGGTCCAGCCTGGTTCCAGTTCGTTCAGATAGGTACCCAGGGTGGCGCTCATGATGCCGCCACCGATCAGGAGCACGTCGACCGGTTTTTCCGATTCGACGCTGTTTTTGGAGCAACCCAGCACGCTGACGCACAAAAGCATCAATAAGATTTTTTTCATGGATTTACCGCTAGAAAACGTGGAGAAGCGTGGATACGCACGACATGGCAGGTATTCACCGGGTGAATGATACTGGAACTCACCCCCGATGTGAGTGCGTTCACATGCGGTGACATTTGCCTCGGCGTTCCGCCGAGAATACCTGCCTTCCCTTTCTTGAACGTTTCAGCCGCCGGGAAATAAATTCAGCGCCTGTATCGTTTCAGCGGGAACCCGGCGCGTGGATTTCCGCCGATTGGCGCATCCTGCGGATATACGCGTCGATTTCCCGCTCCGCGTCGAAACGGGTGAAATAGGGACCTTCCAGGGTCCCTTCGCGGGTGGAGAAGAAGTACTGCCCATTCACCGAACTTATGCGATCGCTGCGAAAGCGGGTGGCCGGGGTGGGATCGGTGGAACGTTTCCCCAACATGACGGCGACTCCTGGATAGCGGGCCAAGGTGTTTTCAGTGTAGGCGGGGGTTGGCCGGGCGGCAGGCCGGCGGACGAAAGGAGACGGATTTCCAGGCGAAGGGTTGGGTATTCTATTTTTTGTTATAAGAAAATCTGAATTTATTCTTTTTAACGTCAGCCGGCCTTGGGCATAGTGGGCTCCAACACGAACAAGGAGTGACCCCATGAGCCTCAGACTCGGCGACATCGCCCCCGATTTCGAACAGGACTCCAGCGAAGGGCGCATCCGCCTCCACGAGTGGCTGGGCGACAGCTGGGGCGTGCTGTTCTCCCACCCCGCCGACTTCACCCCGGTGTGCACCACCGAGCTGGGTTTCACCGCCAAGCTCAAGGACCAGTTCGCCCAGCGCGGGGTCAAGGTCCTGGCGCTGTCGGTGGATCCGGTGGAGTCGCACCTGAAGTGGATCGACGATATCAACGAGACCCAGGACACCCGGGTCAATTTCCCGATCATCGCCGACGCCGACCGCAAGGTTTCCGAACTCTACGACCTGATCCACCCGAACGCCAACGACACGCTGACCGTGCGTTCGCTGTTCATCATCGACCCGAACAAGAAGGTGCGCCTGATCATCACCTACCCGGCGAGCACCGGGCGCAATTTCAACGAGATCCTCCGGGTGATCGATTCGCTGCAACTGACCGACGAGCACAAGGTCGCCACGCCGGCCAACTGGGAGGACGGCGACGAGGTGGTAATCGTGCCTTCGCTGAAGGACGAGGAAGAGATCAAGCGGCGTTTCCCCAAAGGCTACCGCGCGGTGAAGCCCTACCTGCGCCTGACGCCCCAGCCCAACCGCTGAGGCCGGATTCGTCCCGCCTGCATGGGCAGGCACGGCAGGCGGGACCTTTTATTCGACGGTGCGTGCCGTCATGCAACGCTGTTTAGCCACGAGCAGGGTTTTTGGCCGGTTTCGACCGGCCCTCTTTTTTATGTGCGCCAGCGCGTCGCCGCGACGCTTTTTATCCGCCATCCATTTCCGAAACCGGCTCTGACTTGCCCGCCAGACGGGGAGAAGGCTCGCTCATCCACCTCCTTCCAGGAGCAGACGCATGATCGCCGCTCTCCGTCGCTGCCGGGCCTGGCTGGCCCTGCTCGCCGTTCTTGCCGTGTTTCCCGCGGCAGAGGCCGCCGCCCCCGCTGAAATCCGTCTCGACTATGCCTACTACGCCCCCACCAGCCTGGCGCTCAGGAAGTTCGGCTGGCTGGAGAAAAGCCTGGACGGCAGCGGCACCCGGGTGCGCTGGGTGTTCAGCCAGGGCAGCAACCGTTCCCTGGAGTACCTCAACGCCGGCAGCGTCGATTTTGCCTCGACCGCCGGCCTCGCCGCGGTACTCGCGCGGGCCAACGGCAGCCCGGTACGTACCGTATACGTCGCCAGCCGCCCGGAGTGGACCGCGCTGCTGGTGCGCAAGGATTCGCCGATCCGCAGCCTCGCCGAGCTCAAGGGGCGCAAGGTGGCTGCCACCAAGGGCACCGATCCCTACCTGTTCCTGCTCCGCAGCCTGCACAGCGTAGGCCTGGACAAGAACGACCTGCGTATCGTCCACCTGCAGCATCCCGACGGCCGGGTAGCCCTGGAGAAGGGCCAGGTCGACGCCTGGGCCGGACTCGATCCGCACATGGCGGCCAGCGAGTTGCAGGCCGGCTCGCGGCTGCTCTACCGCAACCTCGGCTTCAACAGCTACGGCGTGCTCAATGTCCGCGAGGATTTCGCCGAACGCCATCCGCAACTGATCCGCCAGGTGCTGGCGGCCTACGAGCAGGCGCGCCACTGGGTGATCGGGCATCCCGACGAGGCCGCGCAACTGCTTGCCGAGGAAGCCGGCCTGCCGCTGGAAGTGGCTCGCCTGCAACTGTCGCGCACCGATTTCAGCCAGCCGCTGCCGGGCGCCGAACAGGTCGCCGCGCTCAAGGCCGCGGCGCCGATCCTGGCGGACGAGCGCCTGGTGCGGCCGGGCGTGGACGTGCAGAAGGTGGTCGACGAACTGATCGCGCCGCAGTGGGCCGCCGAGGTCATCGGCGGTGTCCCGTTGGCGCGCACGGAGCCCTGAGCCATGGTCAGCCAGAGCCTGCGACTGGCCCGGCGAGTCTCGCGCCGGGCGTGGCGACTGCGCGTGCCGGGCGCCTGGCGGGCCTGGGCCTTGCCGCTGCTGGCACTATCGTCGTGGGAGGCGCTGGTGCGCCTGGGCTGGCTGCCGGCCTACCAGATGCCGGCGCCGAGCGGCATCCTGCTGACCCTGGTGGAACTGGCTCGCGGCGAGCTGTGGGGGCATGTCGGCGCGAGCCTGGCGCGGGTCGCCGCCGGCTTCGCGATCGGCAGCGGCCTGGCCCTGGTGGTCGGTACCTGGGTCGGTCTCAGTCGTCGCGCCGAAGCCTACCTGGAGCCGAGCTTCCAGGCCCTGCGGGCGATCCCCAGCCTGGCCTGGGTGCCCCTGCTGCTGCTCTGGTTCGGCATCGACGAGACGCCGAAGATCGTCCTCATCGCCCTCGGCGCCTTCTTCCCGGTCTACCTCGCGCTGGTCGCCGGGGTACGCGGGGTCGATCGCAAGTGGGTGGAACTGGGGCGGCTCTACCGTTTGTCGCGCTTCGCCCTGGTCCGCCGCATCCTCCTTCCGGCGGCGCTGCCGAACCTGTTCACCGGCCTGCGCGGGGCGCTCAGCCTGAGCTGGATGTTCCTCGTCGCGGCGGAGCTGATCGCCGCCACCCAGGGCCTCGGCTACCTGCTCAGTGACGGTCGGGAAACCTCGCGTCCGGACCTGGTGATCGCCGCGATCCTGGTCCTGGCGGCCCTCGGCAAGCTCAGCGATGGCCTGCTCCGCTCGCTGGAGCGCCGGGCCCTGCGCTGGCGCGACAGCTTCGACGGGGAGGGCGGCGCATGAGCGGCCTGCTCGACCTGCTGGAGATTCGCAAGGCCTATGGCGATACGCGGGTGCTGGAGGGCGTGGCGCTGTCGCTGGCGCCCGGCGAGGTGGTCAGCCTGCTCGGCCCCAGTGGTTGCGGCAAGAGCACCCTGCTGCGGATCGCCGCCGGACTGGACGATGACTTCCAGGGCACTGTCGAACGCAACCCGATCCTCGGCTTCGGCCCGGACGGCGAGAACGGCCGCAGCGGCGGAATCGGCGTGGTGTTCCAGGAGCCGCGCCTGTTGCCCTGGCTGACGGTGGCGCAGAACGTCGGTTTCGCCGACGGCTGGCTGGAGGACGAGCACTGGGTCGAGCGCCTGCTCGCCGATGTCGGACTGGCCGGCTGCGGAGGATTGCTGCCCAAGCAACTGTCCGGCGGCATGGCGCAGCGCGCGGCGATCGCCCGCGGTCTCTACGGACGGCCGCAGGTGCTGTTGCTCGACGAGCCGTTCAGCGCGGTCGACGCCTTCACCCGCATGCGCCTCCAGGACCTGCTGCAGGACGTGGTGCAGAACTACGAGATCAGCGTCCTGCTGGTCACCCACGATCTCGACGAGGCGTTCTATCTCGCCGACCGCGTGCTGCTGATGGGCGGCCGTCCCGGACACATCCGCCGCGAGTTCCACGTACCGCTGGCGCGTCCCCGCGATCGCCGGGCGGTGGAGCTGGCCTACTTGCGCGGCGAGGCCCTGACCGAAATGCAGCGGGCGCACGTGCTCTGAGGCAAGACCCCGAACCGGGTTCTTATATGCTTTATGGAATAAATAAATGAATAAAAAACATTTATTGGAATATGAGGCCGCCTGTTAAGGTCTATGCAACTTGGTTAGCAAGCCAAACGAATATTCTGTTTTCCGGTTATAAGGAATCCCCCCATGCTCGTCGTTTCCATCGCCGGAAGTCCCAGCGTACGCTCCCGCTCCGGGGTGTTGCTGGAGCGTGCCAGGGACTGGCTGAGCCGTCGCGGCGTCGAGGTGGCCAGCCACCAGGTGCTGGATTTTCCCGCCGAGGACCTGCTGCGTGCCCGGCTCGACAGTCCGCCGGTACTGGCGCTGGCCGAGCAGATCGGCCGCGCCGACGGCCTGCTGGTCGCCACCCCGGTGTACAAGGCCTCGTTTTCCGGCGCGCTGAAGGTCCTGCTCGACCTGTTGCCCGAGCGCGCCCTGGAGCACAAGGTGGTGCTGCCGTTCGCTACCGGTGGCAGCAGCGCGCACATGCTGGCCGTGGACTATGCATTGAAGCCGGTCCTGGCCGCGCTCAAGGCCCAGGAGGTACTGCATGGCGTATTCGCCGTGGACAAGCAGATCGCCTACGCCACCGAGAGCGACCCGGCGCGCCTGGAACCGGTCCTCGAGCAGCGCCTGGAAAACGCCCTGGAAACCTTCCACCTGGCCCTCTCGCGACGGCCGCAGCCGATCGACCCGCAGTTGCTCAACGAGCGCCTGGTGAACGCCCGCTGGAGCATCTGATCCGTCCGCCGCCAGCGCACGCGCGCCGCGGCCCGATTGCACAACGCACACACGACGACCTCACTGTTCCGTCAACGGCGCGGCAGGTTCGGCACCCACAACGACAAAGGAGAGCGCCATGCGCACCATCGCTTTGCGTCGTGGACTGGCGGCCCTGCTGGTGGCGGCCCTGTCCTACGGCGTTCAGGCCGACGAGAAGTCGGCCAACACCCTGCGGATCGGCTACCAGAAATACGGCACCCTGGTCCTGCTCAAGGCCCGCGGCACCCTGGAGAAACGTCTCGCCGAAGACGGCGTGAAGGTGCAATGGACCGAGTTTCCCGGTGGCCCGCAACTGCTCGAGGGACTCAATGTCGGCAGCATCGACTTCGGCGTGACCGGCGAAACCCCGCCGGTATTCGCCCAGGCCGCCGGCGCCGACCTGCTCTACGTGGCCTACGAACCGCCGGCGCCGACCAGCGAGGCGATCCTCCTGCCGAAGGACTCGCCGATTCGGTCGGTGGCCGAGCTGAAGGGCAGGAAAGTCGCCCTGAACAAGGGCTCCAACGTGCATTACCTGTTGGTCCGCGCCCTCGAGCAGGCCGGCCTGAAGTACAGCGACATCCAACCCGTCTACCTGCCGCCGGCCGACGCCCGCGCCGCCTTCGAGCGTCACAGCGTCGACGCCTGGGTGATCTGGGACCCCTACCAGGCCGCCGCCGAGAAGCAGTTGTCCGCGCGGGTCCTGGTGGATGGTCGCGAGCTGGTCGACAACCACCAGTTCTACCTCGCCACCCGGACTTACGCGCAACGGCATCCGCAGGTGCTCGACAAGCTGGTGGACGAGATCCGCCAGGTCGGCGACTGGTCGCGGGCCAACCCGCAGCAGGTGACCGAGCAGGTCGCGCCGCTGCTCGGGCTGCCCGCCGACATCACCCTTACCGCGGTGAAGCGCCAGGGCTACGGCGCGCAGTTGATCACCCCGGCGGTGGTCGAGGCGCAGCAGAAGATCGCCGACACCTTCACCCAGCTGAAGCTGATTCCCAAACCGCTGAGCATCAAGGACGTGATCTGGACGCCACCGGCCGGCAAGGTCGCCAGCGCACCCTGAGCCCGTACCGCCCACATACCGACACGATCATCGCGCGGCTACGCCACGCCGGCGCGCTCACCCTGGAGTCAATTGCGATGAGCCTCGAGATTTTCTGGTTCCTTCCCACCCACGGCGACGGCCACTACCTGGGCACCACCCAGGGCGCCCGTGCCGTCGACCACGGCTACCTGCAGCAGATCGCCCAGGCCGCCGACCGCCTGGGCTTCGGCGGCGTACTGATCCCCACCGGACGTTCCTGCGAGGACTCCTGGCTGGTCGCCGCCTCGCTGATCCCGGTAACCCAGCGCCTGAAGTTCCTCGTCGCGCTGCGTCCCGGGATCATTTCGCCGACCGTCGCCGCGCGCCAGGCGGCGACCCTGGACCGGCTGTCCAACGGCCGCGCGCTGTTCAACCTGGTCACCGGCGGCGATCCCGACGAACTGGCTGGCGACGGCCTGCACCTGAGCCACGCCGAACGCTACGAGGCCTCGGTCGAATTCACCCGCATCTGGCGTCGCGTGCTGGAGGGCGAGACCGTCGACTACGCCGGCAAGCACATCCAGGTGAAGGGCGCCAAACTGCTCTATCCGCCGTTGCAGCAGCCGCGTCCGCCGCTGTACTTCGGCGGCTCCTCGGAGGCCGCCCAGGACCTCGCCGCCGAGCAGGTCGAGCTGTACCTGACCTGGGGCGAGCCGCCGGCGGCGGTTGCCGAGAAGATCGCCCAGGTACGCGAGAAGGCCGCCCGCCAGGGCCGCCAGGTGCGCTTCGGGATCCGCCTGCACGTGATCGTCCGCGAGACCAGCGAGGAAGCCTGGCAGGCCGCCGATCGCCTGATCGCGCACCTCGACGACGACACCATCGCCCGCGCCCAGGCTTCCCTGGCGCGCTTCGACTCGGTCGGCCAGCAACGCATGGCCGCGCTGCACGGCGGTTCGCGCGACAACCTGGAAGTCAGCCCCAATCTCTGGGCCGGCGTCGGCCTGGTGCGCGGCGGCGCCGGCACCGCGCTGGTCGGCGACGGGCCGACGGTGGCGGCGCGGGTCAGGGAGTACGCCGAGCTGGGCATCGATACCTTCATCTTCTCCGGCTATCCGCACCTGGAAGAGTCCTACCGGGTCGCCGAACTGCTGTTCCCGCACCTCGACGTGCAGCGCCCGGCGCAGCCCGAGGGACGCGGCTATGTCAGCCCGTTCGGCGAGATGGTGGCCAACGACATCCTGCCCCGGCAGGCCGCGCAGAGTTGAGAGCGGTCGGAGCGAACGACATGAGCATTTCCAAACGACTGGCCGAGCGCCTGGCGCCCTGGGCGCTGCCGCTGGTCCTGCTGGCGGTGTGGCAGGCGGCGGTTGAGTTCGGCTGGCTGTCCAGCCGCATCCTCCCCGCGCCCAGCGCCGTACTCGAGGCCGGCTGGGCGCTGCTGCGCAGCGGCGAGATCTGGCAGCACCTGGCGATCAGCGGCTGGCGCGCGGCGATCGGCTTTCTCATCGGCGGCGCCATCGGCCTGGTGCTGGGCTTCGTCACCGGCCTGTCGAAGTGGGGCGAACGCTTCCTCGACAGTTCGGTGCAGATGATCCGCAACGTGCCGCACCTGGCGCTGATCCCGCTGGTGATCCTGTGGTTCGGCATCGACGAGTCGGCGAAGATCTTCCTGGTCGCCCTCGGCACGCTGTTCCCGATCTACCTGAACACCTACCACGGCATCCGCGGCATCGACCCCGGCCTGCTGGAGATGGCGCGCAGCTACGGGTTGTCCGGCTTCGCCCTGTTCCGCCAGGTGATCCTGCCCGGCGCGCTGCCGTCGATCCTGGTCGGGGTGCGCTTCGCCCTCGGCTTCATGTGGTTGACCCTGATCGTCGCCGAGACCATTTCCGCCAGCTCCGGCATCGGTTACCTGGCGATGAACGCCCGCGAGTTCCTGCAGACCGACGTGGTGGTCCTGGCGATCCTGCTCTATGCCGTCCTCGGCAAGCTCGCCGACCTCGCCGCCCGCGGCCTGGAACGCGTCTGGCTACGCTGGCACCCGGCCTACCAGGTCAAGGGAGGTGGCGCATGAATGCCCACAACGCCGCCCTTGGCGGCACTCCGCAGCGCCTCAAGCGCGGTATACCGCTGGCCCTGCGCGGAGTGGCGCGGCGCTTCGGCGAGCGCGAGGTGCTCAAGGACATCGACCTGCTGGTTCCGGCCGGGCAGTTCGTCGCTATCGTTGGCCGCAGCGGCTGCGGCAAGAGCACCTTGCTGCGCCTGCTGGCCGGCCTCGACCAGCCCAGCCGCGGCGAGTTGCTGGCCGGCTCGGCGGCGCTGGCCGAGGCCCGCGAGGACACCCGGCTGATGTTCCAGGACTCGCGCCTGCTGCCGTGGAAGCGGGTGATCGACAACGTCGGCCTTGGCCTGCGCGGCGACTGGCGGGCGAAGGCCCTGCAGGCGCTGCGGGCGGTCGGCCTGGCCGAGCGTGCCAACGAGTGGCCGGCGGCCCTGTCCGGCGGGCAGAAGCAGCGCGTCGCGCTGGCTCGCGCGCTGATCCACGAGCCGCGCCTGCTGTTGCTCGACGAGCCGCTCGGCGCGCTCGATGCGCTGACCCGGATCGAGATGCAGCAACTGATCGAAGGACTCTGGCGCGAACACGGTTTCACCGTCCTGCTGGTCACCCACGACGTCAGCGAGGCGGTGGCGGTGGCCGACCGGGTGATCCTCATCGAGGACGGCGAGATCGGCCTCGACCTGCCGGTGGAATTGCCCCGGCCGCGCTCGCGTGGCTCGGCGCGACTGGCCGCGCTGGAAGCCGAAGTGCTCAACCGGGTGCTGGCGCAGCCGGAGCTGCCGCCGCAACCCGAGCCCGTTTCACCCCTGCCCACGCAACTGCGCTGGGCGCTCTAAGCAACCATGCCTCGTTCCGAATCCCCCCAGGAGAAACGCCATGACCATCAAAGCCATCAACGTTCGTAACCAGTTCAAGGGCACCGTGAAGGAAATCATCGAAGGGCCGGTGCTCTCCGAGATCGACGTGCAGACCGCCGCCGGGATCGTCACTTCGGTGATCACCACGCGTTCGGTGAAGGAACTGGAGCTGGCCATCGGTAGCGAAGTGATCGCCTTCGTCAAGTCCACCGAGGTCTCCATCGCCAAGCTGTGACGCTGGCTGCGCCGCGCTTGCGGCGGCGAGAAGGGCGGGGACCCCGATGGGGCCCCGCCTTTTTTCGTCGCGTATCGGCAAGGCCGGCCGGTGGCGACGGCTGGCGTGGGTCGCTATGGAGCGGTCGGTAGGGCGAATAACCGCTCGCGGTTATCCGCCGTGGGGGCGACCGGGACTTCTCAGCCCCGGCGCGACAGGGGCTGGCGCTCGAAATGCACGCCGGCCAGGCCGGTCTGTTGCAGGGCGCGGATGTTGGCGTGGTCGTCGCCTTCCGGGTTGTCGCGCACCGCACGGTAGTGCTCGCCGAAGGCCAGCAGGGTTTCCTCGAGGCTGAGGCCCTCGAGGATGGCGAAGCCCAGGGTCTTGCAGGAACCTTCGTTCTGCCCGGCCGGGTTGCTCACGCTGCCGTTGTCGAAGGCGCTCGGCGTGTAGCTGTAGTGCTCGGCGATGAACGCCAGGGTGTCGGTGAACAGGTGGTGTTCGCTGCGCAGACGCGCGCGGAAGTCGGTCAGGGTCATCGAAACAGGCTCATGGTGTCTGGGGCAGGGTTGGCAAGGGGCCCGGTGGCCTCAGGCGTTGCCCTGGCTCTTGGCGAAGGCGGCCTGTTGTTCCGGGCTCGCTTCTTTCTGGTACTTGGCTTTCCACTCGGCATAGGGCATGCCGTAGATCTCTTCGCGGGCCTGGTCATTGCTGACTTCCACCCCGAGGTCGTCGGCGGCGGCCTTGTACCACTTGGACAGGCAGTTGCGGCAGAAACCGGCGAGGTTCATCAGGTCGATGTTCTGCACGTCCTTGCGGGTCTGCAAATGATGGACCAGGGTGCGGAAGGCGGCGGCTTCGAGTTCCAGGCGTTGCTGTTCGGTGAGGTTGGCTGCGGTCATGGCGGTGTTTCTCGACGATGGCTCGGGGCAGGGTGAAGGCACAGGGCCAGGTCCGGCGATGATAAGAGTTGGCGCGGCCGGCGGGCAACGCTTGTGCGCGTCTTCGCGCGGTTCGCTCGTCGGCCGCCTCAGCGATGGCCGGCGAGGGTGATCGAGACCGACTCGGCGAAGCGCAGCGCGTGCGGCTTGTCCACTTCCACCTCGGCGTAGCGCACCGCCGGGTTCTCCATCACCAGGTCGAGGATTTCCTGGGTCATCCGTTCGAGCAGGGCGAAGCGGTTCTCCTCGACGTGGCGGATGATCGCCTTGGTGATGGTGCGGTAGTTCAGCGCGTGCTCGATGTCGTTGACCTCCACGGCGTCCGCGGCCGGGTAGAGGATGGTCAGGTTGATCAGCACGTCCTGCTTGTTGAGGATTTCCTCCTCCTTGATCCCGATGAAGGTGCGCAGGCGCAGGTCCTTGACGCGGATTCGCGCCATTCCCGGTTCCAGTCGCGGCATGTCACTTGCTCCTTCCGATCAATTGCAGAAATTCCTGGCGGGTGGTGTTCGAGTCGCGGAACGCGCCGAGCATCACCGAGGTGAACATCTGCGAGTTCTGCTTCTCCACCCCGCGCATCATCATGCACATGTGCTGGGCCTCGATCACTACCGCCACGCCAGCGGCGCTGGTCACCTGGCGGACCGCCTCGGCGATCTGCCGGGTGAGGTTCTCCTGGATCTGCAGGCGGCGGGCGAACATGTCGACGATCCGCGCCACCTTCGACAGGCCGAGCACCTTGCCGGTGGGAATGTACGCCACATGAGCCTTGCCGATGAAGGGCAGGAGGTGGTGTTCGCACAGGGAGTACAGCTCGATGTCGCGGACGATGACCATTTCATCGTTGTCCGAGGCGAACAGCGCGCCGTTGACGATTTCCTCCAGGGTCTGGCCATAGCCGTGGCAGAGGTACTGCATGGCCTTGGCCGCGCGCTTCGGGGTGTCGAGCAGGCCTTCGCGCTGCGGGTCTTCGCCGAGACCGACGAGGATCTCCCGGTAATGCTGGGAAAGTGCTGGGTTCATAAGGGGTCCTTGGCGCCTCACTTGACGTGGCGGCCGCCGTTCACGGTCAGGGTGGTCCCGGTGACGTAGGGGTTGTCCAACAGGTAGCGAAGGCTCTGGTAGATGACTTCCGGCCCCGGTTCGATGCCGAGGGCGGATTTCGCCAGGGTGCGGGCGCGGTATTCGGCGTCGTCCCCGTCGTTGAACATCACCAGTGCCGGTGAAATGGCGTTGACCTTGATCCTCGGCGCGAAGCGCGCGGCGAACGACAGGGTCAGGTTGTCCAGCCCGGCCTTGCTCGCGCAGTAGGCGATACGCCGGGCGCTGCCCTTGCGCGCCACGTCGTCGGTGAGGTGAACGATGTCGGCAGGCTGCGAGCGTTCCAGCAGCTCGGCGCAGTGCAGGTTGATCAGGTAGGGCGCGAGCATGTGCACGCTGAACAGTTGCTGGAACGCCTCGGCTTCGTGGCCGGGCGTCTCGGCGACCCAGTCCGAGGCGTTGTGGACGATCGCTCGCAGGCTGTCGGTATGCTGTCGGAGGGCCCCGATGAAGGCGAAGATGCCGGCCTCGCTGGCGAAGTCGGCGTGCAGGGTCAGCGCGCCGGCCTGGCGCAGTTCGTCCAGCGCCGGGCGTTCGCTGCGGTAGCTGACGATCACCGACTCGCCGTCGGCCAGCAGGCGGCGGGCGCAATGCAGGCCGACACGCTGGCTGGCGCCGGTGATCAGGATCGGGGCTGTCGCCATGGGACTCTCACAGCAGGCGAAGGGAATCGGATGGATGCAGGGTACCCGACTGAGCCAGTCGGGCAAAGCCTTGCGCTACGGCCCACCCCGCCGGGGTGGGCAGCAAGCCGTCAGTGCGCTTCCGGCAGGCTGGCGGCGCGCTGCGGGCGGCGGTGCAGCCAGGGGGCGAGCAGGCGGCTGGAGAGAGGGATGAACCAGTAGGTCATCAACGGGGTGAGGACCAGGGTGCTGAGCAGCACCCGCGCGGCCAGCGACAGCTCGCCGAGGTAGGGGCCGGCGCCGAGGTTGAAGGCCAGCGAGACCGGGAAGAACGCCAGCCAGATCGCCACGCTCTGCTTCCAGCGCGGCGGTTTGCGGTTGTCGTCGAACCAGGCGGCGAGTCCGTGGGCGCGGCGCTCGCGCGGTTCGTCGAAGAGTCCCTGGCCGCGTTCGAGCCAGGCCTGGCGCGAGGCGGAGTGGGCCCAGGCGGCGAGGGTGGCGTCGTCGGCGAAGCGAAAGATCATCTGGAATTCGTCTCCGCCGGCGGGCGGCGCCAGCGCCCCGGAGCCGAGGTAGCCGGGGAAGTCGGCGGCGAGGGCTTCGCCTTCGCGCTGCCAGGCGAGGAAGTCGCGGTAACGGCCGGCGGCGACGCGGCGGGCCACCAGCAGGGTAACGGGAGCGGTAGACATCGTGTATCTCCTGGAACGGTTGAGCGCGCTTCGTGGGCGCCCTCGGACAACGGCGCAGCGCCGGGGGTGGTGGGCTGCGTCGGAGGACAGGCAAGGATCGTTCCCGGCGTGGTGGCGAAGGTTCGCTGCCGTGTCTACGGCAGCGCGATGACATCCCGATGATAGGGTGCGCACCGAAATGGTGCTTTTGCAGCCTGTCTGCATTGATTCGGTGCGTCCCGCTCGGCGAACGCATGCGGCATAATGCCCGGCTTACCCCTGTTGGCTTACGGAGTGTTCATGAAAGTCGCCATTCTCTCCGGCTCGGTCTACGGCACCGCCGAAGAAGTCGCCCGGCACGCCCAGAAATTGCTGTCCGCGGCCGGCCTCGAGGCCTCCCATCTGCCCCGCGCCAGCCTCGACGAACTCAAGGCCTTCGCCCCCGAGGCATTCCTGGTGGTGACCTCGACCACCGGCATGGGCGAACTGCCGGACAACCTGCAACCGCTGTACTACGCGATCCGCGACCAACTGCCGGCCTGGCACGGCCTGCCGGGCGGGGTCATCGGCCTGGGCGATTCGAGCTACGGCGACACGTTCTGCGGTGGCGGCGAGCAGGTTCGCGAACTGTTCGGCGAACTGGGCGTGCGCGAAGTGCTGCCGATGCTGCGCCTGGATGCCAGCGAAACCGTTACCCCCGAGACCGACGCCGAGCCTTGGCTGGCCGAGTTCGCCGCCGCCCTCAAGGGCTGATCCCGGGCCTGCCCCGCCGAGGCGGCGGATAACCGCGTAGCGGTTATTCGCCCTACACGGGGAGGGAGCAAGCGGTAGGGCGAATAACGCCTCAGGCGTTATCCGCCGAAACGCCTGCCGAGGCGGCGGATAACCGCGAGGCGGTTATTCGCCCTGCACGGGGAGGGAGCAAGCGGTAGGGCGAATAACG
>NZ_KV800319.1:673443-683359 GCF_001810205.1 Pseudomonas sp. HMSC076A11
GATAACCGCGTAGCGGTTATTCGCCCTACACGGGAGGGGACAAGCGGTAGGGCGAATAACGCCCCAGGCGTTATCCGCCGAAACGCCTGCCGAGGTGGCGGATAACCGCGTAGCGGTTATTCGCCCTACACGGGGAGGGAGCAAGCGGTAGGGCGAATAACGCCTCCAGGCGTTATCCGCCTAGCTTCTGCCGAGCTGGCGGTTATTCGTCCTACGCCGGGCTTTCCTCCAGCGGCTGCTCGCGCAGCAGCTCCAGCCAGGCCTGCGCCGCCCGCGACAGGTAGCCGCCACGGCGCCAGATGAAGGCGATGTCCCAGCGCAGGTCCGGCTCCCTGAGCAGGACCCGCACCACTCCCGGGCGTTCGATCTCGCGAGCGATCGCCCGTGGTAGCAGCACTACTCCCTGGTTGGCCGCCACCAGCGCGCCGAGGAAGTCGGCCTGGCCGCTGCGGCCGCCTTCGCGCGGGCTGAAGCCGGCCTCCAGGCAGGCGCGCAGCAGGCGGTCGTTGAGGGTGAAGCTCTGCTGGTAGAGCAGGAACGGGCTGTCCGCCAGTTCGCCGAGGGCGACGCTGGCGGCAGCGGCCTTGGGATGCCCGGCCGGCAGCAGCACGTCCAGCGGTTCGTTGCAGAACGGCTGGTAGTCGAAGCCGTCGTCCGCCGGGGTGAGGCTGCCGGCCAGTTCCAGCTCGCCGGCCAGCACTGCCTGCTCCATGGTCTTGCTGCCGCCTTCCACCAGGTGCACGGCGATGTTCGGATAGCGCCGCCGGTATTCGGCGAAGCGTTGGGCGAACAGCGCGTCGGCACCGAGCAACGGCAGGCCCAGGCGCAGTTCGCCGCGGTTGAGCTGGCTGAGGTCGTCCAGTTCGCTGAGCAGGTCGCGGCGCAGCCGCAGCATCTCCTCGGCGCGGCGAAACACCACGGCGCCGGCGTCGGTCAGGCGCACGTGCGGCCCGTTGCGTTCCAATACCTGCACGCCAAGGCTCTGCTCCAGTTGGGCGACCTGCTTGCTGATGGTCGACTGGCTGGCGTGGCGGACCTGAGCCGCCTGGGTGAAGCTGCCCTGGCGGACCACTTCGACGAAGCTGCGGAGTTGACGGAATTCCATTCTGGAATGGCTCTCATGCGGACAATTCGCTTTGGGGATGATAGGCCGGGCCTTATCCTTTCTCCATCCCCGATTTCCCAGCCAAGGCCCTTCCCATGTTGCCCCCGCTCGTCCGCCGTCTGTCCCGCCTTGCCGCCGAACTGGCGGTACTCATCGCCTTCTGGTGGGCCGGCGGCTGGCTGGCGAAGGCCATCGGCCTGCCGCTGCCGGGCGGGGTGGTCGGCCTGGCGGCGCTGTTGCTGCTGTTCGCCAGCGGCCTGCTGCGTCCGGCCTGGCTGCAGGCCGGCGCCGGCCTGTTGCTGGCGGAGATGTTGCTGTTCTTCATCCCGGCGCTGATGAGCCTGCTCGACTACGGCGCGCTGCTACGCAGCGAGGGCTGGCGCATCCTCCTGGTGATCATGCTCAGCACCCTGCTGGTGATGCTGGTCACCGCGGTGTCGGTGGAGTGGATGTGCCGCTGGAGGGCGCGCCATGAGTCTCGATAAGCAAGCCCTGTTCTGGTTGGCGGCGACCGTCGGCGGCTACCTCCTGAGCCGCCAGCTGTACCGCCGGGTGAAGTGGTACTGGCTGTCGCCCATCGTGTTCGTCCCGGTGCTGCTCTATGCCCTGGCGATTCCCACCCATACCCGCTACGCCGACTACGCCCGCGACACCAATTGGCTGGTGGCGCTGCTCGGTCCGGCGACGGTGGCCTTCGCCATCCCGATCTGGCAGCAGCGCGAGCTGCTGATGCGCCACTGGCCGGCGCTGCTGGCCGGGATGTTCGCCGGCACCGCGGTGGCCATCGGCAGCTCCTGGGCGCTGGCCCAGGCCCTGGCGCTGGACGGCCAGGTCACGCTGTCGTTGCTGCCGCGCTCGATCACCACGCCGTTCGCCATGGAGATGTCCCACGACCTGGGTGGCGTGCCGGAACTGACCGCCGCCTTCGTGATGATCACCGGGGTGTTCGGCGCGGTGATCGGCGGCACCCTGCTGCGCGTCCTGCGCTTGCGCACGCCGCTGGCCCGCGGCGCGCTGTTCGGCGTCGGCGCGCACGGCGCCGGCACCAGTCGGGCCTACGAGTTCGGCGGCGAGGAAGGTTCGGCGGCCGGTCTGCTGATGGTTCTCACCGGGCTGTTCAACCTGCTGGTCGCACCCCTGGTCGCCCACTGCCTGTAGCCTGCGCGCATAGGCCGGCTGAATCCTCCGCCATTCAGCCGGCGCGCGAGTGTAAGCCCGGCGACAGTCGCCGGAGGAGGGCGGGGCTAGACTGCGGGCATCCGATAACGACAAAAGAGGATGCCGCCGTGACCGCCGTTCACTCCCTGCCCGCCGATGTGCAAGCCCAGGTCTCCGCCGCCGAATGGCAGACCCGTGTCGATCTCGCTGCCTGCTACCGGCTGGTCGCCCTGCACGGTTGGGACGACCTGATCTTCACCCACATCTCGGCCAAGGTGCCGGGCACCGAGGACTTCCTGATCAACCCGTTCGGCCTGATGTTCCACGAGATCACCGCCTCCAGCCTGGTGAAGGTGGATGCCAGCGGCAAGAAGCTGATGGACAGCCCCTACGAGATCAACCCGGCCGGCTACACCATCCATAGCGCGGTGCACGAGGTCCGCCACGACGTCGAGTGCGTGCTGCACACCCATACCGCCGCGGGGATCGCGGTGTCCTGCCAGAAGCAGGGCCTGTTGCCGCTGTCGCAGCAATCGTTGTTCGTGCTCTCCAGCCTGTCCTACCACGCCTACGAGGGCGTCGCCCTGAACCATGAGGAAAAGGCCCGCCTGCAGGCCGACCTGGGGGCCAGCAATTTCCTGATCCTGCCCAACCACGGCCTGCTCACCTGCGGCGGTTCCATCGCCGATACCTTCCTCATGATGTTCACCCTGCAACGCGCCTGCGAGGTACAGGTGATGGCGCAGAGCGGCGGCGCCGAGCTGATCCAAATCCCGGGGCAGATCCTCGCCGGCGCGCGCGACATGATCGCCGGGGTGATGCGCAGCAAGACCGGCATGGGCGGCCAGCTCGCCTGGCCGGCGCTGCTGCGCAAGCTCGACCAGCAGAACCCGGGCTACCGCCAGTGACCGCGGCGCTGCCCGGCATTCCACTGGAGGCCTGGCGGAGGCGGGGCCGCACCCTGGATTTCAAGGGCTTCCCGATCCGCTACTGGGAAGCCGGGCAGGGTCGGCCGTTGCTGCTGATCCACGGTTTTCCCAGCGCCGCCTGGGACTGGCACTACCTCTGGGAGCCGCTGGCGCAGCGCTACCGCGTGCTGGTCTGCGACCTGCTCGGCTTCGGCGATTCGGCCAAGCCGCGCGCCCATCGCTACAGCCTGCTGGAGCAGGCCGACCTGCAACAGGCGCTGCTCGGCCGCCTGGGAATCGACGAGCCGCTGCACGTGCTGGCCCACGACTACGGCGACAGCGTCGCCCAGGAACTGCTCGCCCGCCATCACGAAGGCCGGCTGCGGCTCGCCTCCTGCGTGTTCCTCAATGGTGGGCTGTTCCCGGAAACGCACCGCCCGGTGCTCAGCCAGAAGCTGTTGCTGAGCCCGTTGGGCGGGCTGTTCGGCCGGCTGTTCGAGCGCCGCGCCCTGGCGCGCAACTTCGCCAAGGTCTTCGGCCCGCGCAGCCAGCCCGGCGAGACCGAGCTGGATGCCTTCTGGAGCCTGATCGAAAGCAACCAGGGGCAGCGGGTGATGCATCGCCTGATCCGCTACATCGTCGACCGCCGCGAGCAGCGTGAGCGCTGGGTGGCGGCGTTGCAGCACGGCGGGGTGCCGTTGCGGGTGATCGACGGAGCCGTCGACCCGATCTCCGGGGCGCACATGGTCGAGCGCTACCGGCAACTGGTCGCCGATGCCGACTGCGTGCTGCTCGATGGCATCGGCCATTATCCGCAGATCGAAGCGCCGGCGGCGGTGCTCGAACATTACCTGGCGTTTCGCGCCCGACTGGATGATTCAGAGTTTTCTTAAGCGAGTTTGAGATTGCAGCAAGTGCCATCGCGCAAGGATCGGGGCTAGGGTGCTGGCGCCTCGCTGGACGAGGCGTTTCGTCACCCATGGAGGTCTCCATGCACGATCCCGTTTCTCCCTTGCGCGTGTTCGACGAGGGCTCCTGGTTGTTCCGCCAGATGGTGCAGGCGCAACCGTTCATCCGCCAGTCCGGGATGGTCCTCGCCGAACTCGGCCTGCTGCTGGCGCTCGGGCTCGGCTACCTGTGCTGGCAGGAAGGCAGTCGCTGGTACGCCGTCGGCGCCGGCCTCGCGTTGCTCGGCAGCCTGCTGCTGGTGGTGGTCCGGCACAACTACGACTGGTGGCTGTTCAAGCTCGGCCCGCGTGGCCGGCTGTACATTCCGTTCGACTGAAGCGGAACATCCCGCTGCCTTATCGGGCGCCATTCATGGCGGCGCGAAGCCTTGTCCCCGCCGGCGGGCTGGCCGACACTCGGGCAATCCTTCCTACTGTCCTGGAGTCCCGAACATGAGCGATGCCCTGCGTTTCGACGACCAAGTCGTGATCGTCACCGGAGCCGGCGGCGGCCTTGGCCGCGCCCACGCCCTGCTGTTCGCGAAGCATGGCGCCCAGGTGGTGGTCAACGACCTCGGCGGCAGCACCCATGGCGAAGGCGCCAGTGCCTCGGCGGCGGACAAGGTGGTGGCGGAGATCCGTGCCGCCGGCGGCACCGCGGTGGCCAACCACGACTCGGTCACGGACGGCGGCAGGATCGTGGAGAACGCGCTGGACGCCTTCGGTCGCGTCGACGTGGTGGTCAACAATGCCGGCATCCTGCGTGACAAGACCTTCCACAAGATGGAGGACGCCGACTGGGACCTGGTCTACCAGGTGCATGTCGAAGGCGCCTACAAGGTCACTCGCGCCGCCTGGCCGCACTTGCGCGAGCAGGCCTACGGGCGGGTGGTGTTCACCTCCTCGACCTCGGGCATCTACGGCAACTTCGGCCAGAGCAACTACGGCATGGCCAAGCTCGGCCTCTACGGCCTGACCCGCACCCTGGCCCTGGAAGGGCGCAAGAACAATATCCTGGTCAACGCCATCGCCCCCACCGGCGGTACGCGGATGACCGAGGGGCTGATCCCGCCGCAGGTCTTCGAGCAGCTCAAGCCGGAGCTGGTCAGCCCGCTGGTGGTCTACCTCGGCAGCTCGGCCTGCGAGGATACCTCGGGGCTCTATGAGGTCGGCGGTGGCTGGATCGGCAAGGTACGCTGGGAACGCAGCCTGGGCTTCGGCTTCGATCCGAAGGCCGGCTTCGACGCCGAGGATGTGGCCGCGCACTGGCAGCAGATCTGCGACTTCGAGAACGCCGCGCACCCGGCGGACAACGTCGAGGCGCTCCGTGAAATGATGGCCAACCTGCAGAAGCACGCGCTCTGAGACGCCCGGCGGATGCGGCGCGGCCGCGGGAAAAGGACTAAGGTGAAGACCGGCTGACGCCGGTCTTCTGCCATCCGGCCGGTGTCTTTTTTCGCTTTTTCCGCAGGGAGTCTGTCATGAGTGTCATCGTCGAACGCAACGGCCCGGTCACCACCCTGGTCATCGCTCGCCCGGAGCGGCGCAATGCGGTGGACCGGCCGACCGCCCAGGCCCTGGCCGACGCCCTGCGCGAGTTCGAAGCGGACGATACGGCGCGGGTCGCGGTACTCACCGGCAGCGGCGGCAATTTCTGCGCCGGCGCCGACCTGGCGGCGGTGGCCGAGGATGGCGAGCGGCGCAATCGCCTGGAGGCGGAGGGCGACGGACCGATGGGGCCGAGCCGCATGCAGCTCGGCAAGCCGCTGATCGCCGCCATCGAAGGCTATGCGGTGGCCGGCGGGCTGGAGCTGGCGCTGCTCGCCGACCTGCGGGTGATGGCCGAGGACGCCATCTGCGGAGTGTTCTGCCGGCGTTTCGGGGTGCCGCTGATCGATGGCGGCAGCGTGCGCCTGCCGCGGATCGTCGGGCAGGGCCGGGCGCTCGACCTGATCCTCACCGGGCGTCCGGTGAAGGCCGACGAAGCGTTGCAGATCGGCCTGGCCAACCGGGTGGTGCCGAGCGGTTCGGCGCGAGCCGAGGCCGAGGAGCTGGCGGCGGAACTCGCCGCCTTCCCGCAGACCTGCATGCTCGCCGATCGCGCCAGCGTATACGCGCAGTGGGAACTGTCCTTCGACGTGGCCCTGGCCAACGAATTCCAGGGCGGGCTGGCGGTGATCGAGAGCGGCGAGACCCTGGAGGGCGCGCAGCGCTTCAAGGACGGCGAGGGGCGCCACGGGCGCTTCGAGTGACGCCGTCGCGCCGCCCGGGCTAGCGGTGGATGATCACGTAGCTCTTGCGCACGGTTTCCTGCACATCCCACACGCCAAGACTGTTCTCCGGCAGCAGCAGGGCATCGCCGGCCTCGATGCGGATGGTCTCGCCGCCGTCCGGGGTGAAGGTGCAGCGGCCTTGCAGGAAGTGGCAGAACTCCTGCTCGACGATCTGCCGCCGCCAGCGTCCGGGGGTGCATTCCCAGATGCCGGTTTCCACCTGGTCGGTGCGCTCCACGGCGTAGGCGCGAGTCTGCGCGACCGGCTCGCCAAGCGGCACCGCGACCGGGCTGGCGGCGCCAAGATCGGCGCCGGCGGTATTTTTCAGAAGGGTCAGGGCCATGCGGTTTTTCCTCTGTGGGAGGTGGAGGGGATTCTCAGCGCATCAGGCTTTCCATGCCGGCCGCGAGGGTTTGCGCCAGGCTGCGTCGCCAGGGCGCGCTGTGCGGATCGGCAAGGACCCGGTCCTCATGGACGAAACTGCGGATGATCGCGTTGTAGCCGAGCCAGCGGCAGGGTTCCGGTTCCCAGCGGGCCAGGCTGTCCAGTGGACGCTCGCCCAGCACCCAGGGCTGCCGCAGCAGCTCGTTGTCCTCGCCGAGGATCAGCGCGGCCAGGGTGCGGCCGCCGAGGTTGCTGGCGCCGACCCCTTCGCCGCCGTAGCCGCCGGAGAGGGCGATGCCACTGGCGCGGTCGAGCAGCATGTGCGGGCGGAAGCGCCGGGCCATGCCGAGGTTGCCGCCCCAGGTGTGGCTGATCCTGGCGTCCTTGAGCAGCGGGAAGAGTTCGCCGAACAGGTAGCGACGCAGGCCGACTTCCTCGTCGTCGAGGCTGAAGTCGTTGCGCAGCTTGCCGCCGAAGCGGTAGCCGCCCCGCGCGCCGAAGGCCAGGCGGTCGTCGGCGGTGCGCTGGCCGTAGGTGACCTGGCGGCTGAATTCGCTGAAGGCCTGGCCGCGCTCCAGGCCGATCTCCGCCCAGACCGACGACGGCAGCGGCTCGGTGGCCACCAGCAGACTCTGCACCGGCAACTGGTAGTGGCCCAGTGGCGGCAGGCTGGCGGCATAGCCTTCCACCGCCGGCACGATCCATTCGGCGCGTAGTTCGCCGCGCTCGGTGCGCAGCAGGCCGCGTTGCCAGTGCAGCACCCGGCTCTTCTCGAACAGCCGCACGCCCAGGCGCTCCACCGCGCGGGCCAGGCCGCGCGCGAGCCTGGCCGGCTGGATGGTGGCGCAGTGCGGCGAATGGATCGCCCCGTAGCTGCCGGGGATGCGCAACTGCTGGTCGAGTTCCTGCGGCGTCAGCCAGCGGTAGTCGCTTTCGTCCAGGCCTTCGGCATAGAGATCATGCAGATAGGCGCGCAGGCGGCGTTCCTGTTCCGGGTAGCGCGCCGCGCAGTAGAGCACGCCGCCCTTGCGGTAGTCGCAGTCGATGCCTTCCTCTTGCAGCACCCGCGCGACTTCGTCGGGAATCCCGTGCAGCAGGTCGTAGCCGGCCCGGCGCCGCTCCGGCGGCAAGCCGGCGAGCAGGCCGTCCTCGCCGAGCAGGTTGCCCATCAGCCAGCCGCCGTTGCGCCCCGAGGCGCCGAAGCCGGCGGTTTCTGCCTCGACGATGGCGACGCGCAACTGCGGCGCCCGGCGCTTCAGGTAATAGGCGGTCCAGAGGCCGGTGTAGCCGGCGCCGACGATGGCCACGTCGACCTCGAGGGATTCTTCCAGGGACGGGCGCGCTTCGAGCGGATCGTCCAGTTGATTCATCCACAGGCTGAGGTGGCGCCAGGCCGACATAGAGGGCTCCATAGCGAGAGGGAAGGGGGAATGCGGCGAGAGTAGGAAGATGCCGTGCGCCTGTCGTGCGCGCGGGTCCGCTGGGAAATCTCAGCGGCGCGACGACAGGCGCTTCAGGTATTCGCGCGGAGACTGGCCGGTGTGCTGGCGGAAGCAGCGGTAGAAGGCCGACAGCGAATTGAAGCCGGCGGCGAAGGCCAGTTCGTCGACCCGTCCGGGCAGCTCGCCGGAAAGCTGGCCGAGCAGGTGTTGCAGGCGGGTCTGGTTGACGTACTGGTAGAAGCTCAGGCCGAGCACCTGGTTGAGCAGGTAGGAAATCTGGTTGCGCGTATAGCCGGTGGCATTGGCCACCTGGGTCAGGTCCAGGTCCGGATCGAGATAGGGCTGGGCCTGCTGGAAGTAGTGCTCCAGGTCGCGTGCCAGCAGGCTCAGCTGCTTGGCCGAAAGCCCCAGGCGGCTGGCCGGCGGCCGGCCGTCGCCGCCGGCCTGGGCTCCGCCGCCGCTTTCGTGGACCAGCGAGGCGTATTCGTTGATGCGCCAGATCAGGCCGTCGCGCACGGTGATCGCCTCGCTGGCGCGGAACGAAGCCAGGCGGCCGCTGAGGGTCACCCGCAGGCGGTACTGGATGAAGGCGGTATCGCCGTCGAAGCGGATACGGTCGGTGTGCTCCAGCGACTCGTCGGGGCCCTTGGGCATGGTCGCCTCGACGTACTCGCGGAGATCGGCCAGGCGCATCCGGCGGTTCTGGAAGAAGTCGTTGTATTCGACCTCGGGATGATAGAGCGCCATCACCGCGTCGATGTCGCGGTGCTTCCAGCTGAGGTGATAACGCATGACCGTCTCGCGGGTGGCGTCGGCGAGATCGCGGTCGGCGGGAATGGTCTGTTCGGGCTGCATGCAGCGAAGGATGCCATCGCCGCCGCCGGCGGAACAGTGCCGCGCTGTCATCCATGCACTGGATGACGGCGTATCCATCCTGCATATGGCGTTCGCCGAGGCGCTTTCCAGGGCCCCTGTTCACTCTTTCGGGCGACAACCGGAATACCTCCTTGGTGCGCTTACCGCCGTTCGGGCCGCTGGGTAGGGTGTAGCCACCTCGACCCTGTCAGGAGAGCCGCATGACAACAACAAAAAGGCGCGGAATCTTCCCTCTGCACGCACTCGCTGCGGCCACAGCCCTGGGTTGCGCCACCCAGGCCTCGGCCGTGTCATTCAACATCGGGGAGATCGAAGGGCAATTCGACTCGTCGCTGTCGGTGGGGGCCAGCTGGTCCATGCGTTCCGCCGACAAGGACTACATCGGCACCCGCAACGGCGGCCACGCCTCGTCGCAGACCTCCGACGACGGCCGGCTGAACTTCAAGAAGGGCGAAACCTTCTCGAAGATCTTCAAGGGCATCCACGATCTCGAACTCAAGTACGGCGACACCGGCGCGTTCTTCCGTGGCAAGTACTGGTACGACTTCGAGCTGAAGGACGAACACCGCCTGCTCTACGACATCGACGACCACAATCGCAAGGAGGGCGCCAAGTCCTCCGGGGCGCAGCTGCTCGATGCCTTCCTCTACCACAACTACAGCATCGGCGACCTGCCCGGCAGCGTGCGGGTCGGCAAGCAGGTGGTGAGCTGGGGCGAGAGCACGTTCATCCAGAACTCGATCAACAGCATCAACCCGATGGACGTCGCCGCGTTCCGCCGGCCCGGCGCGGAGATCAAGGAAGGCCTGATCCCGGTGAACAT
>NZ_KV800319.1:683459-715374 GCF_001810205.1 Pseudomonas sp. HMSC076A11
GGAGATCAAGGAAGGCCTGATCCCGGTGAACATGCTCTACCTGTCCCAGGGCATCAGCGACGCGCTGACCGTCGAAGGCTTCTACCAGTTGGAGTGGGACCAGACGGTGATCGACAACTGCGGCACCTTCTTCTCTACCACCGACGTGGTCGCCGATGGCTGCGAGCGGATGGTCTACGCCGGCAGCGACTTCGACCCGAACCCGGCCAACGGCTACCGCTACCTGCCGCGCGCCGGCGATCGCGATGCCCGCGACAGCGGCCAGTGGGGCCTGGCCCTGCGCTGGTACGCGGCGGAGCTGAACGACACCGAGTTCGGCCTGTACGCGATGAACTACCACAGTCGCAACCCGTACTACAGCGTGATCGCCGGCAACGGCCTGGCCACCTCCGACCCGGTCACCGGGCGCTCCACCGGCTATTACTTCATCGACTATCCCGAGGACATCCGCCTCTACGGCCTGAGCTTCCAGACCAACATCGGCAGCACCTCGGTGGCCGGCGAGCTGAGCTACCGGCCGAACATGCCGCTACAAATCAACAGCACCGACATGTCGATCGCCGCGATCTACCCGACCACCCTGTTCGGCAACCCGATCTACGACAGCGGCTTCGCCACCCCGCGCGCCGGCGAGGTGATCAACGGCTACGTGCGCAAGCCGGTGACCCAGGCACAGGTGACCGTCACCCAGTTCTTCGACCGGGTACTGGCGGCCGACCGCCTGACCGTGGTCGGCGAAGTCGGCTACAACCACCTCAGCGGGGTCGACGGCGACGACCTGCGCTACGGTCGCGACGCCATCTATGGCATCGGCGAACTGCCGAACAACGCCTTGTGCACCGGCGCGCTCAACGTGGCCAACCCGCAGGAGTGCAACAGCCACGGCTTCTACACCCGCAACTCGTGGGGCTATCGCCTGCGCGGGATCCTCGAATATCCCAACGTGTTCGCCGGGGTCAACCTGAAGCCGAACCTGGCCTGGTCGCACGACGTCGAGGGCTACGGGCCGAACTTCAGCGAGGGCGCCAAGGCCGTCAGCGTCGGCCTCGATGCCGACTACCAGAACACCTATACCGCCAGCATCAGCTACACCGACTTCTTCGGCGGCAACTACAACCCGATCAACGACCGCGACTTCCTCGCGGTGAGCTTCGGGGTGAACTTCTGAGGTCCGCCGCCCCTCGGGGCGGCCGCTTTCGCGGATACGAACAAGGATAACGACGCATGAAAACAGCACGACTCCTGTCCTCCGGGGCGCTGGCCCTCAGCCTGCTGGCCGGTTCGGTGACGGCGGCGGTTTCGCCCGACGAGGCCGCCAAGCTCGGCAGCAGCCTGACCCCCATCGGCGCGCAGAAGGAAGGCAACGCCGACGGCAGCATCCCGGCCTGGACCGGCGGCCTCGCGGCCAGCGCCGGCAAGGTCGATGGCAAGGGCTTCCTTTCCGATCCCTTTGCCGACGAGAAGCCGCTGTTCACCATCACCGCGCAGAACGTCGAGCAATACAAGGACAAGCTCTCCGACGGCCAGTTGGCGATGTTCAAGCGCTACCCGGAAACCTACCGGATCCCGGTGTACAAGACCCATCGCACGGTGGCCCTGCCGGCCGAGATCGACGAGGCGGTCAAGCAGAGCGCGCTGAACGTGCAGCCGATCAACGACGGCAACGGCCTGTCGAATTTCGAGAAGAGCCGCTACTACGCCTTCCCGATCCCGAAGAACGGTGTCGAAGTGCTCTGGAACCACATCACCCGCTACCGCGGCGGCAACCTCAAGCGCACCATCGTCCAGGCCACCCCGCAGACCAACGGCAGCTTCACGCCGATCCGCTTCGAGGAGTCGGTGGCATTCCCGCAGAACATGCCCGACCTCGATCAGAGCAAGGCGGCCAACATCCTCACCTTCTTCAAGCAGCAGGTGACCGCGCCGGCGCGCCTGGCGGGCAACGTGCTGCTGGTCCACGAGACCCTCGACCAGGTCAAGGAGCCGCGCCTGGCCTGGGTCTACAACGCCGGCCAGCGCCGCGTGCGGCGCGCCCCGCAGGTGGCCTACGATGGCCCGGGCACCGCCGCCGACGGCCTGCGCACCTCGGATAACTTCGACATGTTCTCCGGCGCCCCGGACCGCTACGACTGGAAGCTGGTCGGCAAGCGCGAGATGTACATCCCCTACAACGCCTACAAGCTCAACGACCCGACCCTGAAGTACGGCGACATCATCAAGGCCGGGCACATCAACCAGGACCTGACCCGCTACGAGCTGCACCGGGTGTGGGAAGTGGTCGGCACGGTGAAGCCGGGCGAGCGGCACATCTACGCCAAGCGCCACATGTACATCGACGAGGACAGCTGGCAGATCGCCCTGGTCGACCACTACGACGGTCGCGGCCAGCTCTGGCGGGTCGGCGAGGGCCACGCGCAGTACCACTACGACCAGAAGGTCGCCGGCTACACCCTGGAGGCGCTCTACGACGTGATCGCCGGTCGCTACCTGGCGCTGGGCATGAACAACGAGGAGAAGCGCGGCTACGAGTTCGGCTTCAAGGCCTCGTCCGCCGACTACACGCCGGCCGCCCTGCGCAACGCCGGGGTACGCTGAGTCCCGGCCAGTCGCGACGAGCGTGGCGGCTTGTGCCGACGCGCTCGTTCGTTATGACGGCCCATCACCCGGCGCAATCATCGTTCAGCAGCGGGGCAGGCGCGGTCTAGGCTCCCGGCAAGGCGCTTCGACAGAACAAGAGCACTGCCATGACCGAGCCGACCGAGCTGCCCGCCGCCTTGCCGCGGTTGCCGCCGCAGCACCTGCCGCGGCCCCGTTTGCACCAGCCGCTGCTGCGCGGCGAATGCCGCCTGCGACTGCTCTGCGCGCCCGCCGGCAGCGGCAAGACCGTCCTCCTCGGAGAATGCGCGCGGCGGGCGCCGCCTGGCGTGAAGGTGGTCTGGCTGGCGCTGGGCGGGGACGCGCTGGACCCCGCGACCTTCCGCCGCCGCCTGGCCGGCGCCCTCGGCTTGCCCGAGGACAGCGACGAAGCGCAACTGTGCCGGCGGCTGCGCAACGCTTCCGCGCTGTGGCTGCTGCTCGACGATTACCCACGGCACCCCGACCCCGCCCTCGACGCCTGCCTCGATCGCCTGTTGAGCGCGGCCTCGCCACGGGTGGGCTGGTGGCTGGCGAGCCGGCGGCGGCCGCAGTGCAACCTGGCGCGGTTGCTGCTGGAAGGGGAGTTGCTGGAGGTCGACGGCGGCCTGCTGGCGTTCGATGCCGACGAGGTCGCCGAACTGCTCCGCCTGCACGGGCGCGGCGCCGATGCCGCTGCGACCGGGGCGCTGCTGGAACGCAGCGGCGGTTGGTGCGCCGCGTTGCGCTTGCGCCTGCTGGTCGGCGAAGAGACGGCCGGACCGTTGTTGCAGGAATACCTCCAGCACGAGTTGCTCGACGAGCTGCCGCCGCCGCTGGCCGACGCCGCGCGTGCCCTGGCCTGGCTGCCGCAAGTCGGTCCGGAGCTGTTCCGCCGGCTGTTCGAGGAGCTGCCCCACGGGCTGGACGACCTGTTGGCGCGGGGCTTCCCCCTGCTGGCCGATGCGAACCAGCGCTACAGCCTGCCGCCGGCGATCCGCGAGGCCTGGCGCGAAGCGCCACAGCGCCCGCAGCGGGACTTCCACCGGGAAGCCTGCGAATGGTTCGCCGAACACGGCGAGACCCGCGAGGCGGTCGACCAGGCGCTGGCCGCCGACGAACCGGAAACCGCCGCCGGATTGTTGCAGAAGCTCACCGAGGAGCAATTGCTGCACGGCCACAACATCGGCATGGTCCTGGCCCTGCGCGACGAACTGCCGGCGGCGCTGCTGGCCAGCACGCCGCGCCTGGTGATCCTGAATGCCTGGGCGCTGCTCTACGCCGGACGCCTGGCCGAAGCCGAGGACTGCATCGGCCAGTTGGCGCGCTTCCTGCCGATGCCCTCGGCGTCCCGCCAGCGGGTGCTGCTGGCGCAATGGCAGGGCTTGTTCGGGATCCTTCTGCACTGCCGTGGCGAGCGCGGCGCCGCCGACTACCTGCGCGAGGCGCTGGAGCAACTGCCGGAGGACGCCTGGTCGCAGGGACTGATCTGCCGCTCGGCGCTGATGCAACTGGCGATGATCGAGGGGCGGATGGACCAGGCGCGGTTGATCGGCCGCGATGCCTTGCGCCTGGCGCGCGAGCACGACAGCCTGATCTTCGAGGCGCTGATCGAACTGGAGCGGGCGCAGTGGCTGGAGCAGCGCGGCGAACTGCTGCGCGCGGAAGGCGTCCTCGATCGCGCCCAGCGCTACCTGGAGGACCTCGGCCAGCAGGGCAGCCCGATGCTCGGCCGGATCGCCCTGCGCCGCGCGCGCCTGTGCCTGCAGCAGGGCCGCGAGGTCGAGGCCGGGCACTGGTATCGGCTGGGGCTGGAGCAGGCACGGGAGAATCTCGATCCCTGGGTGCTCTACGGCTACCTGGGACTGGCCTTGCTGGAAGCCGGGCAGGGCGACCTGGACGCGGCGTTCAACCGCCTGCTGGAGGTCGAGCGGCTGATGCAGCAGCGCCATGTCCCCGATCCGCTGTATCGCGGCGCGCTACTGCTGGTCAGCTCCGCCCTGACCCTGCAGCAGGGACGGCCGGCGCAGGCGCGGGAGATCCTGCTGCGGGTCCGCGCCTACTTCCAGCCGGGACGGGCGCGCCTGTCGCCGCCCTCCGAACCGGAGCTGGAAGCGCGGGTAGAGCACCAATTGGCGCTGGCCGAACTCTACAGCGGTGAGGCTGCCGCCGCCGAAGCGCGGCTGCGCGGGCTGCTCGCCATTCTCGAGGCGCAGGGGCGGCAGACGCTGCTCTGCGAAGTGCGCATGGGTATCGCCGAGTGCCAGTTCCTCTCCGGACAATTGCCCCAGGCCCAGCAAACCCTGCGCAGCGGCCTGGAACTGGCGGAGCGGCTGGGCCTGCAACTGCCGCAGCGGCGACTGCGGGATCGCCAGCCGCAGCTGTTCGCCGCCCTGCCGGGGGAAGAAGAGGAGGGGCTCAGTCCGCTCAGTTGCCGGGAACTGGCGGTGCTCGGCCTGATCGCCCAGGGCTGCTCCAACCAGGAGATCGGCGAGCAACTGTTCATTTCCCTGCACACGGTGAAGACCCACGCCCGGCGGATCAACGGCAAGCTCGGGGTGGCCCGCCGGACCCAGGCGGTGGCGCGGGCCAAGGCCCTCGGCCTGCTCGCCTGAGCGGCCTCAGTGCAGGGCGCGGCCGGTCGGCGGGGCGAGTTCGCCCAGGCGCTGGCCGAGGCGCAGTTGCTCGGTGGGATCGTCGCTGAGCAAGAGCGCGCGTTCCAGGTCGTAGCGTTCCGCCTGCGGGCAATCCAGTTGCCGATAGAGGCCGGCGCGGGCCTCGTGGTCGGCGGCGCCCACCGGGCCGAGTTCGATCACCCGCTGGGCATCCTTCAGCGCGGCCAGCGGCTCGCCGGCGGCGCTGTGCAGTTGTCGCAGGTTGCGCGACAGACGCTGGAGGATTTCCCCGGGAGAGGCCTGCTTCAGGTAGGCGGCCTGCAGCTCGCTCTTCGGCCCCTGCAGGCGCAGCAGCAGTTCGCGGCAGTCGGTGGGATAGAGGCGCCGTCCGGTGGCCGGGTCGAGCAGATGGTCGGCCTGCGGCACGCGCAGCAGGAAGCGTCCCGGGAAGTTCACTCCGACCAGCGGAATGTCCAGCCGCCGCGCCAGTTCCATGGCCACCAGCGCCAGCGACAACGGCTGTCCCTGGCGCCGCTGCAGCACCAGCGGGAGCAGGGCCGAGCGCGGTTGCAGGGGGAAGTCGTCGTCTTCGCAGAAACCCTGTTCGCTCATTCGCCGCAGCAACCCCTGGGCGCGCTCGCTGGCCGAGGCGCGGTCGTCCAGGCTGGCGCCGATCTGCCGGACGAGTTCGTCGAGCTCGCGCAGGGCGTGGGCGGGCGAATACGCCGGGAGGGGCTCCGCGGCGATCCACAGGGCCGCCTCGAACAGCGCTGGCGGTTCCTGGGCGAGACAATCGAGGCAGGCTTGACGCGGGTCCATGGCTTTCCTCCTGGTGCGCCTGGATCGCTGCGGACGGGCCGTTCGGAGCACGCCGGGGCCGGTTTCGAGCGGGCGGACCCCAAGGTTGTAACCGTCCGCCGAAGCTTCGTCCAGTACCCGGCTCGGCGAGCGCCGCCTGGTCGTCGTCCTTGCGGGCGTTTCGCCGACGCCTGCCTATACTGAAGGTGCCGGGCGGCAACGGCCCGGCCCGGACAACAAGCAGCAAGCAGGGGAGCCCCAGCATGTTCGACATGATGGACGCGGCCCGGCTCGAGGGTCTCCACCTCGCCCAAGACCCGGCCACGGGACTCAAGGCCATTATCGCCATCCACAGCACGCGACTCGGCCCGGCGCTGGGTGGTTGTCGCTACCTGCCTTACCCCAACGACGAAGCCGCCATCGGCGACGCCATCCGCCTGGCCCAGGGCATGAGCTACAAGGCGGCCCTGGCCGGGCTGGAGCAGGGCGGCGGCAAGGCGGTGATCATCCGCCCGCCGCACCTGGACAATCGCGGCGCGCTGTTCGAGGCCTTCGGGCGCTTCATCGAAAGCCTCGGCGGACGCTACATCACTGCGGTGGACAGCGGTACCTCCAGCGCCGACATGGACTGCATCGCCCAGCAGACCCGCCACGTCACCAGCACCACCCAGGCCGGCGACCCCTCGCCGCATACCGCCCTCGGCGTGTTCGCCGGGATTCGCGCCAGCGCCCAGGCGCGCCTCGGCAGCGACGACCTGGAAGGCCTGCGGGTCGCGGTGCAGGGGCTCGGCCACGTCGGCTACGCATTGGCCGAGCAACTGGCGGCGGTCGGCGCCGAGTTGCTGGTCTGCGACCTCGATCCCGGCCGGGTGCAACTGGCCGTCGAGCAGCTCGGTGCCCATCCGCTGGCGCCGGAGGCATTGCTCTCCACCCCTTGCGACATCCTCGCGCCCTGCGGCCTGGGCGGCGTGCTCACCAGTCAGAGCGTCAGCCAGTTGCGCTGCGCGGCGGTGGCCGGGGCGGCGAACAACCAGTTGGAGCGGCCGGAGGTCGCCGACGAGCTGGAGGCGCGCGGCATCCTCTATGCGCCGGACTACGTGATCAACTCCGGCGGCCTGATCTACGTCGCCCTCAAGCACCGCGGCGCCGATCCGCACAGCAGCATCACCGCGCACCTGGCGCGGATTCCCGCGCGGCTCACCGAGATCTATGCCCATGCCCAGGCCGACCACCAGTCGCCGGCGCGGATCGCCGACCGTCTGGCGGAACGGATTCTCTACGGCCCGCAGTGACGGGCCGGCGTTTCCGGCGAGGCCGCCAGCGGGCCTCGCCAGCGGCAGTGCGGGCCACCCCCGCCGCGCCGCGCGTGCACGCCGCCACCCGCGGCGCGACCCTGAGCGGCACGCCTACCCGGCGTGCGGAGGAGGTTTGCGATGGTTCACAACCGGATCGACCCGCCTTTCACCCGCTACCTCGACAGCGACGGTCGGCCCCTCGGCGAGTTGCCCGCCTGGGCCGGCGACAGCGATGCGCTGGTCGGCCTCTACCGGCAGATGCTCCTGACCCGCCTGTTCGACCAGAAGGCGGTGGCCCTCCAGCGTACCGGGCGGATCGGCACCTATGCGCCAACCCTCGGCCAGGAAGCCATCGGCGTGGCCATCGGCAGCCAGATGCGCGCCGAGGACGTGCTGGTGCCGTATTACCGCGATACCGCCGTGCAATTGATGCGCGGCGTGCGCATGGAGGACATCCTCCTCTACTGGGGCGGCGACGAGCGCGGCAGCGACTACGCCGAACCGCTGGCGGCGCAGGACTTTCCCATTTGCGTGCCGATCGCCACCCAGGCCCTGCATGCCTGCGGGGTCGCCTCGGCGTTCCGCATCCGCGGCGAACACCGGGTGGCGGTGACCACCTGCGGCGACGGCGCCACCAGCAAGGGCGATTTCCTCGAGGCGCTGAACGTGGCGGGCGCCTGGCAGTTGCCGGTGCTCTTCGTGGTCAACAACAACCAGTGGGCGATCTCGGTGCCGCGGCGCATCCAGTGCGGCGCGCCGACCCTGGCGGAGAAGGCGGTGGGTGCCGGCTTCCCCGGCGAACAGGTGGACGGCAACGACGTGCTGGCGGTCGCCGAACGCGTCCGCGCGGCCCTGGAGCGCGCGCGCCAGGGCAAGGGGCCGACCCTGCTGGAGTGCATCAGCTATCGCCTCTGCGACCACACCACGGCCGACGACGCCAGCCGCTACCGTTCCGCCGAGGAGGTCAACCAGGCCTGGCGCGAGGAGCCGATCAAGCGCCTGCGCGCCTTCCTCGCCGGCCGCGGCCAGTGGGACGAGGAGCGCGAGCAGGCGCTGGTGGGCGAGTGCCAGGCGCGGGTGCAGGAGGCGGTGGAGCGTTTCGAGACGTTCGCCGCGCAGGCGCCGCAGGCACTGTTCGAGCATGTCTACGCGCGCTGGCCGGCGGTCCTGGAGGAGCAGCGCGAGCAATTGCTGGAGCGCGCCGCGCGGCGGCAGGGAGGGGCCGAACATGAATGAGCGCAACGGCGAAGCGAAACGCCTGGCCCTTCTGGAGGCGGTCAACCTGGCGTTGCACCGGGCCATGGCCGAGGACGAGACGGTGGTGGTGCTGGGCGAAGACGTCGGGGTCAACGGCGGGGTGTTTCGCGCCACCCTCGGCCTGCGCGAGCGCTTCGGCTTCAAGCGGGTGCTGGATACGCCGCTGGCGGAGAACATGATCGCCGGGCTGTCCATCGGCATGGCCGCCCAGGGCCTGAAGCCGGTGATGGAGATCCAGTTCATGGGCTTCATCTACGCCGCCATGGAGCAACTGGTGTCCCATGCCAGCCGCCTGCGCAATCGCACCCGCGGCCGCCTGGCCTGCCCGTTGGTGCTGCGCACGCCGATGGGCGCGGGGATCCGCGCGCCGGAGCACCACAGCGAGGCGACCGAGGCGATGTTCGCGCACATCCCCGGCGTCCGCGTGCTGGTGCCGTCGTCGCCGGCGCGGGCCTACGGCCTGCTCCTGGCGGCGATCGACGATCCCGATCCGGTGATCTTCCTCGAGCCGACCCGGCTCTACCGGATGAACCCGCAGCCGCTGGCGGACGACGCCCGGCGCCTGCCGCTGGACAGTTGCTTCACCCTTCGCGAAGGCGGCGACCTGACCCTGGTCAGCTGGGGCGCCAGCGTCCACGAGACCCAGCAGGCCGCCGAGCGCCTGGCGCAGCGCGGCATCGAGGCCGAAGTGATCGACGTCGCCTGCCTCAAGCCGCTCGACCTCGACACCCTCGAAGCCTCGGTGCGCAAGACCGGTCGCTGCGTGATCGTCCATGAGGCGCCGAAGAGTGGCGGCCTCGGCGGGGAAATCGCCGCGAGCCTCTACGAGCGTGTCCTGTTCGACCTGCGGGCGCCGATCCAGCGGGTCGCCGCGGCCGATATCCCGCCGCCGCTGTACCGCCTGGAAGCGCTGTACATGCCCGCCGTGGAGGACATCCTGGCGGCCTGCGACACCGTGCTCGGCTACGCCTGAGCCAAGGGGAGACGACCATGAAGCACTTCAAGCTGCCCGACCTGGGCGAGGGCCTGCAGGAAGCGGAAATCGTCGAATGGCACGTCAAGGCCGGCGACAGCGTGCGCGCCGACCAGCGCCTGGTCTCGGTGGAAACCGCCAAGGCGCTGGTGGACATCCCTGCGCCCTACGATGGGGTGGTGGGCAAGCTGTTCGGCGCCGAGGGCGACATCCTCCACGTCGGCGAACCGCTGGTGGGCTTCGAGGGCGAGGAGGCGGACGCCGGTACCGTGGTGGGGCGCCTGGAGGGCGGCGGTAGCGCCCTGGAAGACCGTTTCTTCATCGGCGCCGCACCGTCCACCCGCGAACACCTGGCACCGCGCGCGACCCCGGCGGTGCGCCAGTTCGCCCGCCAGCAGGGCGTCGAACTGGCCGGCCTGAGCGGCTCCGGCCCGGATGGCCTGATCACCCGCGCCGACGTCGAGGCCGCCGCCCAGGGCGCCCGCGAACGCTTCGGCGGCGAGCGCTTGCGCGGGGTACGGCGGAGCATGGCGCTGAACATGGCGCGCTCGCATGCCGAGGTGGTGCCGGTGACGATCTACGGCGACGCCGACCTGCATCGCTGGAAGACCGCACGCGACCCGTTGATCCGCCTGGCCCAGGCGCTGGCCGAGGCCTGTCGCGCCGAGCCGACCCTCAACGCCTGGTTCGATGGCGCCTCGTTGTCGCTGAAACTGCATGAGCGGCTCGACCTGGGGATCGCCGTGGACACCCCGGACGGCCTGTTCGTGCCGGTGCTGCGCGACGTCGGTGCGCGTTCGGCGGAGGACCTGCGCGCCGGTATGCGGCGCCTGCGCGAAGACGTCCAGGCACGCTCGATCCCGCCGGCGGAAATGCTCGGCGCGACCCTGACCCTATCCAACTTCGGCACCCTGTTCGGCCGCTACGCCAACCCCGTGGTGGTGCCGCCGCAGGTGGCCATCCTCGGCGCCGGCGGCATCCGCGACGAAGTAGTGGCCTGGCGCGGCGAGATGGCGATCCACCCGATCCTGCCGCTCTCGCTGAGCTTCGATCACCGCGCCGCCACCGGTGGCGAGGCGGCGCGTTTCCTCAAGGTACTGGTGAACGCCCTGGAGCGGCCCGACGGCTGATCAGCGCCGGCGCTCCAGCCACCATGCCAGCAGCGCGCCGAGGGCATAGGCGAGCAGGTCGAAGCCGTCGGCGGTGCTGCCGAGAACGATGCGCAGCACGGGGCTGGAGAATTGCCAATGCAGTTGCGCCGCCAGGTACTGGCCCAGTTCCAGCAGCGCGCCGACGGCAAAGGCGGCGGATGCCAGCCAGGCGGCCGGCGCCCTGAGCGCGCTGCCCATCAGGTAGTAGAGCCAGACCACCGCCAGCAGGTCGCCGCCGAAGCTGCGTATCCAGCCCCAATGCCGGCCCAGGGTGGCGAGCAGGACCAGCAGGCCGAACAGCAGCAGTGCCAGCAGCAGGCTGCGCCGGTCCAGGCGCCAGCGTCGGGAGCGGACGGGGGAGGCGGGGAGAGCGGGCATGGGACCTTCCTGGTCGATGGGGCTGCCGGGCGTTGTACGGCAAGCGCCGGTTTCCGGCAAGCCGGGCGCGGGTCGGACAAGCGCCGCGCGGACTCAGCGGCGTCGCAGGCTGGCGAGCAACTGCTCGACGAAGGCGTCGCTGCCGGAGCTGTCGAGGTAGTGCACCTGGGGACCGTCGAGCAGGTAGAGCGCGTGGTAGGGCTTGCCGGCCTGGCTGCCGCGCAGGCGATAGACCTCGGTGCCGGCCACGCGGTAGCGGCTGACGCTGGCGCGCCGGTCGCACAGGCCGAGGGCCTGGCGCTGCGCCTGGAGACGCTCGCGCTCGGCGTCGGGCAGGCCGTCCAGCGGCAGGGCTCCGAACAGCAGGCGAACCTGTCGCGGAAGGTCGAGCCGTTCGCCCTCGTCCGCGCCCATCTCGTTGCCTTCGAGCAGGCGGTGGGCGAGGTAATGACCCTCGGCGTAGCGAGCGATCAGCAGGTCGCCGCTGTGCAGCAGGGTGGCGGGGGCCCGTTGCAGGTCGAGTTGCAGCCTGCCGGCGCCGCCCAGGGCCAGGACCTGCGCGGCGCCGGCAGAGGCTGCCGGTGTCTCGGCGTCCGTGGCCCGGAACGGGCAGGCGAGGGCAGGGGCACCGGCGAGGCCGAGGAGGACGCACAGCAGGCCGGCAAGTTGTCGCGGCATGTTTCGGCTCCTTGCGCTTTGCTTGCAGCGGCGGCTCATTCGTCCGCGGCGTTTTCCTCGAACAGTTCGTTGAGGGCGTCCGGCTGGTTCTTGAAGGCGCGGGCGAAGGCGTCGCGGTTCTTCGCCATGAAGATGCCGAGTTCTTCCACCTGTTCCTCCTTCAGCGACGGCACCGCCTTCTGCAGCACCTCGGCCAGCGTTTCCGCCAGCTCCAGCATCTTGTCGTAACGATCGGCTTCAGCCTTGTCCATGAACAAACGCTCCTGATCCCGGCTGCTGCGGTACACCACTTCGACGGCCATTCATCACCTCTGTGCCTTCTGAGTCGCAAGGTTGCTTTGACTGGTTATCCATACAGTATATGGCGTCTTGCCGTCCGTGGATAGCGCCAGGATTGCCGGCGCATTGCCAGGGCGGTCGTCGTCTGACAGAAATGTCACGCCGGGCTCATGAGCCTGACAGTCTCCGCAGCGTAGTTTCAGGCTGAACGTTCTACCAAGGAGACATCCTCATGAGAGTGATCCCGTTGGCACTTGTCGCGCTGCTCGGCCTGGCGCCGCTGGCCCAGGCGCAGCAGCAGCCCTACGGACCCAACCCGGACTCGAAATCGCTCCGCCAGCACTACGTGGAAGGGCGCCTGGACATCGCCCGGGTGATCTACAAGACCGACCTGTGGAGCGCCTGTGGGATCGTCCCGGCGCGCCTGGTCTACGAGGACTCGCAGGGCGAGCGGCATACCGTCGAGTACAAGGCCTGGGGCAGCGGTTGCAGCGGCAATTGAGCGAACCCGGCGCGGCACGGGCCGCGCCGGGTTTTCCTCGGCTCCCGCGCTTCTGCTAAGGTTGCGCGCCTGCCGCCCGTTGCGCGGCGCATACCTTCCGCCCCGCAAGGATGCCCGGCATGCAAGACTTCGGTTTCGCCCTTCTGCTCATCGGCTACGTCTGGTCCGTGGCCAGCGGCGGTCGCCGTTCGATCCCCTGCGCATTGCTCTGCCTGCTGCTGTTTCCGCTGGCGCAACTGGCCTTCGCCATCAACGACGCGCCGATGCGCCCGCCGCTGGCGCTGGCGGCCCTTGGCGCGGGCCTGGCCTACCTCGGCGGCGGCTCGGTGTTCGGCTGAGCCCGGCATCTCACAAGAATACGATTGAAAATCATTATCATAAAAAATATGCTGCTGCCCTTCTGAAAGGACGTGGGTGGATGCGCCGTTGGCGGAGCAGGATCTCAAGGCACTGTTTCTCAGGCATGCCCGGCAGCTGCAGTCGTATCTGTTGCGCAAGACCCGCGATCCGCACCTGGCGGCGGACCTGGCGCAGGAAAGCTTCCTGCGCCTGGCCGAGCAGCGGCACAAGGAGCCGATCGAGCATGTCGACGCCTATCTCTACCGCACCGCGCACAACCTCACCATCGACCATTACCGGCAGGAACGGCGGCGCCGCACCGAGACCCGGCCCAACGACGACCTCGCCGGGTTCGTCGCCGACCAGCCCGGCCCCGAGGAGTCCGCGGTGGATGCCGATGCGCTTGCCCGCCTGCGCGAGATAGTCGCCGAACTGCCGCCGCGCACCCGTGAGATCTTCCGTCTCAACCGTCTGGAGGGGCTGACCCATGCCGAGGTGGCGAGACGCCTGGAAATCTCCGATAGCTCGGTGCAGAAGCACCTGGCCCGCGCCCTGGCCCATGTGATGCAGGCACTCGAGGATTCCCGCTGAATGGATTACCGAGTCTTGCCGGTTCGCGCGTCTGAACCTCTATAACGACCAACGAGAGCCGCACGTGAACAGCCCCCAGGAACAACAGCAGATCCGCCAGCAGGCCGCCGAATGGGCGATCCGCCTGGACGGCGGCGACCTCGACCGGTCCCGGCGCGAAGCGCTGGACGGCTGGCTGGCGGCCGACCCCCGGCACCCGGCCGCGCTGGCGCTGGCGCAACGGACCTGGAAACAGCTGGGATCGCTGGCCGAACCGCGGACGATGGTTCCGACGCCGGTCGCCAGCGCGCCGCGCCGCGCCGGGGGGCGGCGCAAGGGCTGGCGCGGCTGGGCCGCGGCGGCGGCGGTGCTGCTGGCCCTGGGCAGCGCCTGGAACGAACGCGACGCCGGCGTGACCTGGCTGGCCGACCACTCTACCGGCAAGGGCGAGGTACGCATCCTGCGGCTGGTGGATGGCAGCGAGGTCGAGCTGGACGCACAGAGTGCCATCGATGTCGCCTACGACAGCCGCGAGCGACGGGTGCGCCTGCTCGAAGGCAGCGCGATCTTCCGCGCCGCCCCCCGCGCGGAGCGGGAGACACGGCCCTTCGTGGTGGAAAGCGCCGGCGGCAGCACTCGCGCGCTGGGTACTCGGTTCCTGGTCAGCCGCAACGACGACGGCAGCGTCCAGGTCGGGGTGCTCGAACACCGCGTCGCGGTGGCCCTGGCGCATCCGCGCACGGGGACCGTCGGGCGCCGCGAGCTGGGCGAGGGCGAGAGCCTGCGCTACAGCGCGGAGGGCGGCGTCGAGGCGCCGCTGGGCGGTCGCCTCGACGACCTGACCAGTTGGCGGCGCGGCCTGCTGGTCTTCGACGAGCAGCCGCTGGGCGAGGTGGTGGCGCGCCTCAATCGCTACCGGCCGGGGCATTTGCTGGTGGCTCCCGGTGCGTTGGCGCAGCGGCGGGTCAGCGGCGTATTCCGGGTCGCCGACCTGGAGGCCTCGTTGCAGTCGATCAGCGATGAGCTGGGAGTGCGCAGCCTGGGCCTGGCGGGAGTGACGCTGCTGTACTGAGCGGCGCGATCGCTTCCGAGAGCCTCGACCACGGGCCGGGCAGTCGCCCCGCGCGCTTGTTCCGGCAGGGGCCGGGAAGCGTATTTTCGAGCCGTGGATCCCGCCGGCGAAAAATTTTCTCGATTTCCGTTACTGACTTTCCCTGCCTCCATCGTTCTCTTAACGAGACTGATTCTTATTACACAAAACGATGGAGTGTAGGCGCTGTCATGAAACATCGTGGATGGAGTGCCGTGCGAGGCGGTCGCAAGGGGGCGCAACTGGCCCTGGGGCTGGGCCTGGTCCTGCTGGGAACGGCCGCGCTACCGCTGCATGCGCAAGACGGGGCGGACTCGGCGAGCCAGCAGCAGACCGCGTTGCGCCGGGTCCGGCTGGACATCCCGGCACAACCGCTGAACCGCGCCCTGCTGCGATTCGCCGAGCAGGCCGGGGTCCAGGTGTTCTTCGACAGCCAGCGTTTCGCCGGTCTCGGCAGCGCGGCGGTGCACGGCGAATACGTGCTGGCCGACGGCCTGAGCCAGATGCTCCAGGGCAGCCCGGTGGAATACCGCTTCTCCGGCAAGGACCAATTGAGCCTGATCCGCGTCAGCCAGGACGACCTGGTGCAGATGTCGCCCTCGGTGATCTCCGCCGCGCGTCCGGACGACTGGGTCTACCAGACGCCGCATTCGGTCAGCGTGATCGGCCGCGAGCAGATCGAGCGCAACCCGCCGCGGCATGCCGCCGACATACTCGAGGAAACCCCCGGGGTGTACTCCTCGGTGAGCCAGCAGGACCCCGGCCTGTCGGTGAACATCCGTGGCATCCAGGACTACGGGCGGGTCAACATGTCGGTCGACGGCATGCGCCAGAACTACCAGCAGAGCGGCCACCAGCAGCGCAACGGGACGCTCTACGTCGATCCCGAGCTGCTCAGCGAGGTGGTCATCGACAAGGGCGCCAGCTCGGCCATGGGCGGCGCCGGGGTGATCGGCGGGATCGCCAACTTCCGCACCCTGGAGGCCCGCGACCTGGTCAGGCCGGGCAAGCAGGTCGGTGGCCGGGTGCGCCTCACCAGCGGCCTGGGCGGCGACGCCAATGGCACCCACTTCATCGGCAGCGCGGCCTTCGCCATCGGCACCGAGGTCTGGGACATGCTGGTCGCCGCCAGCGAGCGCCACCTGGGCGACTACGACCCGGGGACCAAGGGCAGCATTGGCGAGCTGCGCACCGGCGCCTGGTTCAATCCCGAGGCCGGGCAGCGGGTCAAGCATTCGCCGGTGGCCTACTCCGGCTATGTGATGCGCTCGCGACTGGCCAAGCTTGGCGTCGCCCTGCCGCAGGACCAGCGCCTGCAGTTCAGCTACCTGACCACCCAGGTGTCCTACGACGACGCCAACATGCTCAACACCGAGAACCAGGCGCTCTGGGAAAAGCTCGGCAGCAGCGACGTGCGTGCGCAGAACTTCGCCATCGACTACGGCTACGCGCCGGACAACCCGTTGGTGGACTTCAAGGCCAAGCTCTACTACGTCGACAACCGCAACCGCCAGCAGACCCTGCAACGCGGTATCACCCCCGGCTACTCGATCACCTACCAGACCGACACCTACGGCGCGCAGGCGCAGAACACCTCGACCTTCGCTCTCGACGATCTCTCCACGCTGCGCGCCAACTATGGCCTGGAGTTCTTCTACGACAAGGTGCGGCCGGACTCCAGCCAGCCGCGGGCGAGCACCTCGGCGGTCGGCTTCCCTGCGGCCGAAGGCATGACCCCCAAGGGCGACCGCGCCCTCGGTAGCCTGTTCGCCCGTCTCGACTACGACTACGACGACTGGCTCAACCTCAACGCCGGGCTGCGTTACGACCGCTACCGCCTGCGCGGCGACACCGGCTTCAACGCGCGCACCTTCATCCTTGGCACCACCCGGCAGACCGACATGCCGCTGCAATACGCCGTCGACCGCGAGGAGGGGCGCTTCTCGCCGACCTTCGGCCTGTCGGTCAAGCCCGGCGTCGACTGGTTGCAGTTGTTCGCCACCTACGGCAAGGGCTGGCGCCCGCCGGCGGTGACCGAGAGCCTGATCACCGGCCGCCCCCACGGCGGCGGCGCGGAAAACATGTACCCCAACCCGTTCCTCAGTCCGGAGCGCTCGAAGGCCTGGGAAGTCGGTTTCAACGTGCTGAAGGAGAACCTCTGGTTCAGCGACGACCGCCTGGGCCTGAAGGTCGCCTACTTCGACACCCGGGTCGACGACTTCATCTTCATGGGCATGGGCATGCAGCCGCCGGGCTACGGCATGGCCGGGATCGGCAACAGCGCCTACGTCAACAACCTCGACAGCACGCGCTTCCGTGGCGTCGAGTACCAGCTCGACTACGATGCCGGGCTGGCCTACGGGCAGCTCTCCTACACGCACATGATCGGCAGCAACGACTTCTGTTCGAAGACCGCCTGGCTCGGTGGCGTCACCCAGACGGTGAAGGGCAGCGGTCGCCGCCCGCCGGTGATCGACATGCGGCCGGACGAGCAGGCCAACGCCGCCACCCATTGCAGCGCGGTGCTCGGCTCCGCCGAACACATGCCGATGGATCGCGGCTCGCTGACCCTGGGCATGCGCTTCTTCGACCGCAGGCTGGACGTCGGCGCCCGTGCCCGCTACAGCGAAGGCTACTCGGTGGCTGGCGGCGCCACGGTGTCGCAGGCCGGCGTGTACCCGGCGGACTGGAAGGAATACACCGTCTACGACCTGTACGGCAGCTACCGGGTGAGCGATGAACTGACCCTGCGCCTGGCCATGGAGAACGTCACCGACCGCGCCTACCTGGTGCCGCTGGGCGACGTGCTGGCCTTCACCCTCGGTCGCGGGCGGACCCTGCAAGGCACCCTCGAATACCAGTTCTGACCCCCGTTTTGCCCAGTGAAGGGCAAAACCGGAGCGGGCATCCGTGCGCTCCGGCATTCACCACTCGTTGAATTGGAGTTTTGGCATGAGCATTTCGATTTCCTACAGCACCACCTACAGCGGCTGGACCGTAGCGGATTACCTGGCGGACTGGTCGGCCTACTTCGGCGACGTCAACCATCGTCCGGGCCAGGTGGTGGACGGCAGCAATACCGGCGGCTTCAACCCCGGTCCGTTCGACGGCAGCCAGTACGCGCTGAAGAGCACCGCCAGCGACGCGGCCTTCATCGCCGGCGGCGACCTCCACTACACCCTGTTCAGCAACCCCAGCCACACCCTGTGGGGCAAGCTGGACAGCATCGCCCTCGGCGACACCCTGACCGGCGGCGCCTCCAGCGGTGGCTACGCCCTGGACAGCCAGGAGGTGAGCTTCAGCAACCTGGGCCTGGATTCGCCGATCGCCCAGGGCCGCGACGGCACCGTGCACAAGGTGGTCTACGGCCTGATGAGCGGTGACAGCAGCGCCCTGCAGGGGCAGATCGACGCGCTGCTGAAAGCGGTCGACCCGAGCCTGTCGATCAACTCCACCTTCGACCAGTTGGCCGCGGCCGGCGTCGCCCATGCCACCCCGGCTGCGGCAGCGGCGGAAATCGGCGTGGTCGGCGTGCAGGAACTGCCGCACGACCTGGCCCTGGCGGCCTGAGCAACTGTCCACGATAGCGTTCGTGGACTGCTTGCGCTAAAGGCCGGAGAGGAGTTGGCGCTCCTCTCCGGCGCACGAACCGCCGTCGCTGCGCCTCGCACCCGTGGCGACGGCGGCCCCCGGATTGTTCCTCCGCCGGCCGTGCCCGGCAAGCGGAGACTGCCGCAATGTCCTCCGGGCCCGCTCGCGGCCCGGACACCCACAGGACCCGACTCCGATGAAGCTCCGGCCGGCCTCGCCGCGCAATGAAATCCTCGCCACCCTCGGCCGCTTCCGCCCGGCGCTGCGCAGCGTCGCGCTGTTCACCGCGGTGATCAACCTGCTGATGCTGGCGCCGTCGCTGTACATGCTGCAGGTCTACGACCGGGTGCTCGGCTCCGGCAACCACATGACCCTGCTGATGCTGACCCTCATGGTGCTCGGCCTCTACCTGCTGCTCGGCGCCCTGGAGTGGGTGCGCAGCCTGGTGGTGATCCGCCTCGGCGGCCAGCTCGACATGCAACTCAACCAGCGCATCTACGACGCCTCGTTCCGCGCCAGCCTGGAGCGCGGCGAGCAGGCCGTCGGGCAGGCGCTGAACGACCTGACCAGCCTGCGCCAGTTCCTCACCGGCAACGCCCTGTTCGCCTTCTTCGACGCGCCCTGGTTCCCGCTCTACCTGCTGGTGATCTTCCTCTTCAGTCCCTGGCTCGGCCTGCTCGCCCTGGTTGGGGCGCTGCTGCTGGTGCTGCTCGCCTGGGTCAACGAAAGCCGCTCGCGCGAACCGCTGGCCGAGGCCGGGCAACTGTCGATCCTCGCCACCCAGCAGGCCTCGGCCAACCTGCGCCAGGCGGAAACCCTGGCGGCAATGGGCATGTTGCCGGCCATGCGCGCGCGCTGGTTCGCCCAGCACCAGGCCTTCCTTGCCCGGCAGAACCTCGGCAGCGAGCGCAGCGCGGCGATCGGCGCGACCTCCAAGGGCGTGCGCCTGGCCCTGCAGTCGCTGGTGCTCGGCCTCGGCGCCTGGCTGGCGGTGGAGGGACGCATCACCCCGGGGATGATGATCGCCGGCTCGATCCTGATGGGACGCGTGCTCAGCCCCATCGACCAGTTGATCGCGGTCTGGCGCCAGTGGAGCGGCGCGCGGCAGGCCTACCAGCGACTGGCGCGGCTGCTCGAGGAGAATCCGCCGGCTGCCCTGGGCATGCCGCTGCCGGCGCCGCGCGGCGCGTTGCGCGTCGAGCGGCTCTGCGCAGCCGCGCCGGGACGCGAGCAGGCATTGTTGCAGGACCTCGGTTTCGCCCTGGAGCCTGGCGAAGCGCTCGGCGTGATCGGGCCGTCCGGTTCCGGCAAGTCGACCCTGGCGCGCTTGCTGGTGGGCGCCTGGCAGCCGCTGTCCGGCGCGGTGCGCCTGGACGGCGCCGACCTGCGGCAGTGGAGCGCGGCGGCACTGGGGCCGCACATCGGCTACCTGGCCCAGGACGTGCAACTGTTCGCCGGCAGCATCGCCGAGAACATCGCGCGCTTCGCCGAGGTGGATGCCGAGAAGGTGGTGGCGGCGGCGCGCCTGGCCGGCGTGCACGACCTGGTGCTGCGCCTGCCGCAGGGCTACGACACGCGCCTTGGCGACGGCGGCGCCGGACTCTCCGGCGGCCAGCGCCAGCGCATCGGCCTGGCCCGCGCGCTGTACGGGCGACCGGCGCTGATCGTGCTCGACGAACCCAATGCCAGCCTCGACGAGGCGGGTGAGGCGGCCCTGGCCGAGGCCATCGCGGCGATGCGCCGGCACGGCAGCAGCCTGGTGCTGGTCACCCACAAGCCGGCGGTGCTGGCGCTGACCGACAAGCTGTTGTTGCTGCATGGCGGGCGCCTGCAGCGTTTCGGCGCGACCGCCGAGGTGCTTGCCAGCGCCTCGCCGCCGGCCGCTGCGGCCCCGGCGCCGACACGGCCGACGCCGGCGTTCGGTTTCGGCTACCGGCCGGGACCGGGGATGCCGGTCGGCGGTGTGCCGGGAGGAGCGGCGCGATGAGCGGGCAGGCGCGGTTGCGCGAAGTCGGCGCCGGCGGCGCGGCGCTGGAACTGGACGAGAAGCGTTTTTCCCGGCTCGGCTGGGGGCTGGTGCTGCTCGGCTTCGTCGGCTTTCTCCTGTGGGCCGGGTTGGCCCCGCTGGACAAGGGTGTCGGGGTCTCCGGCACGGTGATGGTGGCCGGTAGCCGCAAGGCCGTGCAGCACCCTACCGGTGGCCTGGTCAGGCACATCCGCGTGCACGAAGGCGAGCGGGTGGAGGCAGGACAGGTGCTGCTGGAGATGGACGCTACCCAGGCCCGGGCCCAGGCCGATGGCCTGTTCGCCCAGTACCTGGCGGCGCTGGCGAGTCTGGCGCGGCTGAGCGCCGAGCGCGATGAAAAGGCGCGGATCGAGTTTCCCGCCGAGCTGCTGGCGCTGGACGACCCGCGCCTGCCGACCCTGCTGGAACAGCAGCGGCAGTTGCACGACAGCCGTCGGCGGGCGCTGCGCCTGGAACTCGATGGTCTTGCCGAGACGGTCGCCGGCAGCCAGGCGCAACTGGACGGCCTGCAAGCCGCGCTGCGCAGCAAGGAGCAGCAGCGCGCCGCCCTCGAGGAACAGTTGCGCGGCCTGCGCCAACTGGCCAGCGAGGGCTACGTGCCGCGCAACCGCCTGCTCGACAGCGAGCGCCTGCTGGCCCAGGTCAACGGCGAGATCGCCGGCGACCTCGGCAGCCTCGGCAGTACCCGCCGGCAGATCCTCGAACTGCGCCTGCGCATGGCCCAGCGGCGGGAGAAGTTCCAGGAAGAGGTGCGCGCCAGCCTGGCCGACGCCCAGGTGCGCGCCGAGGAGTTGCGCAATCGCCTGGCCAGCGCGCGCTTCGACCTGGCCAACAGCGAGGTACGGGCGCCGGTCGCCGGCCTGGTGGTCGGCCAGGAAGTGTTCACCGAGGGCGGCGTGATCGCGCCCGGCCAGCAACTGATGGAAATCCTCCCGGAGCGCCAGCCGCTGCTGGTGGACGCTCGGCTGCCGGTGGAGATGGTCGACAAGGTCCGCGTCGGCCTGCCGGTGGAGCTGATGTTCAGCGCCTTCAACCAGAGCACTACGCCGCGGGTGGAGGGCGAAGTGACCCTGGTCTCGGCCGACCGCCTGCTGGACGAGCGCAGCGAGGCGCCGTACTACCGGGTGCGCATCCGCGTAGGCGAGGAGGGCGTACGTCGCCTGGCCGGCCTGGAGATCCGCCCGGGGATGCCGGTGGAGGCCTTCGTTCGCAGCGGCGAGCGCTCGCTGTTGAACTACCTGTTCAAGCCGCTGGCCGACCGTACCCACCTGGCGCTGGGGGAAGAATGAATCGCCTGCGAGCCTGCCTGCTGTCCTCCGCGCTGCTTTCGGCCTCTTCGGCCCAGGCGCTGGGCCTGCTGGACGCCTACCAACTGGCGGTGCGCCACGACCCGACCTTCCAGGCGGCGCTCCACGAGCGCCGCGCCGGCAGCGAAAACCGCGCCATCGGCCGTGCCGGCCTGCTGCCGAGCCTGCGCTACGACTACAACAAGGCGCGCAACGACTCCACCGTCAGCCAGGGCGACGCCCGCGTCGAGCGCGACTATCGCAGCTACGCCTCGACCCTCAGCCTGGAGCAGCCGCTGTTCGACTACGAGGCCTACGCGCGCTACCGCCAGGGCGAGGCCCAGGCGCTGTTCGCCGACGAACAGTTCCGCGGGCGCAGCCAGGAACTGGCGGTGCGCCTGTTCGCCGCCTACAGCGAAACCCTGTTCGCCCGCGAGCAGGTGGTCCTGGCCGAAGCCCAGCGGCGCGCCCTGGAAACCCAGCTGGCGTTCAACCAGCGTGCCTTCGAGGAAGGCGAGGGCACCCGCACCGACCTGCTGGAGACCCGCGCCCGGCTGAGCCTGACCCGCGCCGAGGAGATCGCCGCCAGCGATCGCGCGGCGGCGGCGCGGCGTACGCTGGAGGCGATGCTCGGGCAGGCACTGGAGGATCGCGAACTGGCCGCGCCCATCGAGCGCTTCCCGGCGCTGCGCCTGCAACCGGCGACCTTCGAAGGCTGGCGCCAGGTGGCCCTGCAACGCAGCGCCGAGCTGGGCGCCCAGCGCCATGCGCTGGAGGCGGCAGCCTACGAGGTGGAGCGCAATCGTGCCGGCCACTTGCCCAGGCTCAGCCTCTACGCCAGCAGCAGCAAGACGCACTCGGCTTCGGAAAGCACCTACGAGCAGAAATACGACACCGACAGTGTCGGCCTGCGTCTCAGCCTGCCGCTGTTCGAGGGCGGGCGGGTGTCGGCAGCGACCCGCCAGGCCGGCGACAAGTACGCCCAGGCCCAGGCCGAGCTGGATGCCCAGGTGGCCAGTGTGATCAATGACCTGCACAGCCAGTTCGACCTGACCGCCAGCAGCCTGGCCAAGGTGCGTGCCTACGAGATGGCGGTGGCGGCGGCGCGCGAACAGGTGACAGCGACGCGGCGCAGCGTCGCCGGCGGGGAGCGGGTCAATCGCGACGTGCTGGACGCCGAACAGCAGTTCTACGGCGCCCGCCGCGACCTGGCGGAAGCGCGCTACGCCTACCTCAACGCCTGGCTGCGCCTGCGCCAGCTGGCGGGGGTGCTGGAAGACCGCGACCTGGCGGTGCTGGCTGCCTATTTCGGCGCCGGCGAAGGACGCGCGCAGGTCACCGCTGCCATCAGATAGCTATCGGCCAGCGTGCCTTGCCTTGGGTCATCGCCTGCAACAGTTGCGGCGCGCTGGTGCCGTTTTCGATGGCGATGCCGAAGCGGATGCTCTCGATCATCCGCTGCAACTGTTCCAGGTCATGCAGTTGCGCCGGTCGGATCAGGCGCTTGGCGGCGACCCCGCGTTCGTTGGAGAGGGTGAGGACGATGCTGCCGTCCGGCCGCTCCAGGCTGAGGTTGACCCGGTACTCGGCCTGGAAGGCCTCGGTGAGGAGCTGGAAAGGGCTGCTGTCGGTCATGGCGGACCACCTGAATGCTGTCGTGCTGGTTGGGACTGGGTGCCGCCCGGAAAGTTCTTTGTCACCGCCGGGCTGTACCCTGCGCCGACGTGCGGACGTCTATCTGCGCACGTGCCTTGGCCTGGGCCTTGCACGCTTCGGGCCAGGTGGCCGTCGTCTTTGTCGGGAGAAGCTATGAAACAGAATTGGGCCGAGCGCCTGCGCGCAAGCATGCACCACCAGGCGGAGAGCCTCGGCAACCTGCTGGTGGAGGCGTTCCACTACCTGGCCCTGTTCGCCATCGGCGCCACGGTGTTCTGGGCGGCGGGCGCGGCCTTCCTGGGGATGGTGAACAAGGGGCATGCATCGATCGACGACATCCTCCTGCTGTTCATCTACCTCGAGCTGGGCGCGATGGTCGGTATCTACTTCAAGACCAACCACATGCCGGTACGCTTCCTGATCTACGTGGCGATGACCGCGCTGACCCGCCTGATGATCGCCGACATCCAGCACAACCATACGCCGGACGATGGCATCATCCTGGTCTCGGTGGCGTTGCTCCTGCTGGCGCTGGCGATCCTGGTGGTGCGCTTCGCCTCGGCGCGCTTCCCTTCGGCGAAGTCCGACGGCGCCGCCGCGCGGCGGGTGGCGAGCGAGGACGCCGAAGGGGAAGCCTGATTCGTCGCCGCGCCGGAGCCGGTCTCCGGCGCGCTTCCGCCCGGCGCGCCGGCCAGCGCAACGGCCTGGCAATGTACTACCATCGCCCGGTCGTGTTCAGGAAGCCTGCCCCATGAAGGGATGGAAACTCTTTACCCCGCTGCTGATCCTCGCGATCGTCGCCATCACCCTCTACCTGCGCCTGCACAATCCGCCCCTGCTGTTGCAGGGCGAGGCGGACGCCACCAACGTCATCGTTTCCTCCAAGGCCAAGGGCCGGGTCCAGGTGCTGCACGTGCGGCGCGGCGACGAGGTGAAGCAGGGCGACCTGCTGATCAGCCTCGACAGCCCCGAGCTGGAAGCCCAGCTCGATGCCCTGCACGCGGCGCGCAACCAGGCCCAGGCGCAGCTCGATGAGTCGCTCCACGGTACTCGCGAGGAGAGCATCCGCGCGCTCAAGGCCAGCCTGGCACAGGCCGAGGCCGAGTTGCGCAACGCCGAGTCGGATTTCCAGCGCAACCAGCAGATGGTCGAGCGCGGCTTCCTCTCGCGGACCCAGTTCGACCTCTCGCGGCGTGAGCGCGATGTCGCCCGTGACCGCGTCGCCGAGGCGCGGGCCAATCTCGACGAAGGCCTCAAGGGCGACCGCGAGGAGCGCCGCCAGGCGTTGCAGGCCGCGGTGCGCCGGGCCGACGCGCAGATCGCCGAGCTACAGGCGCAGATCGACGACCTGCAGGTGCGCGCGCCGGTCAACGGCGAGGTCGGGCCGATCCCCGCCGAACAGGGCGAACTGATCAACGCCTACAGTCCGCTGCTGACGCTGGTGCGGCTGGACGACAGCTACTTCGTCTTCAACCTGCGCGAGGACATCCTGGCCAAGGTGCGCAAGGGCGACCGCATCGTCATGCAGGTGCCCGGCCTGGGCGGCGCCGAGGTCGAGACCGAGCTGCGCTACATCGCCCCGCTGGGCGATTTCTCGACCAGGCGCGCGACCCGCGCCACCGGCGATTTCGACCTGAAGACCTTCGAGACCCGCTTCTACCCGTTGCAGCCGACACCCGGCCTGCGCCCGGGCATGAGCGCGCTGTGGCGCTGGACGAACTGAGCGATGGCGTGGGCCGCGCTGAAGCGCAACGCCAGCCGTTTCGTCCAGGCGTTCAACACCGAGACGCGGATCGCCTGCCGCAGCTGGACCATCCACTGGCTCGGCTGGTGCTGGCCGCTGCTGCTGTTCGGCGTGATCAGCGGCGTCTACCAGGCCGGTACCCTGCTGGACATGCCGCTGGCGGTGATCGACAAGGACCATAGCCAACTGTCGCGCAAGTTGATCCGCGAACTCGACGCGACCTCCCACGCCCAGGTGATCACCGTTCCCGCCGGCGTCCAGGAGGGGCTCGACGCGATCCGTCGGGCCGATGCCTACGCCTTGCTCTACATCCCGCCGGACTTCGAGGCCGACGTGCTCGGCGGGCGCGCGCCGAAGGCCGAGCTGTACTACAACGCGCTGCTGTATTCGGCCGGCTATGCCGCCACCCAGGACTTCTCGGCGCTGGTCGCCAGCCTCAACGGCGAATTGCGTCCGCGCCTGGCCGCCGGGATGCCGGCGGCGCTGCCGCACCTGGCGAGCATCAGCGTGTCCTACGACAGCCTGTTCAATGCCAGCGGCAACTACATCTATTACCAGCAGTTCGCCGCCATCGTGCACCTGCTACAGCTGTTCGTGATCGTCACCATGGTCCATGTGCTGGCCCGCGAGGCGCCGGAACTGCGCGCCTCCTCGCCGCACATCCTGCGGGCCAAGGCCCTCGGCGTACGCCTGGTGGGCAAACTGGCGCCCTACACACTTCTGTTCACCGCGCTGCTGATGCTGGAAATCTTCCTGCTGGTGGCGTTCTCCGGCGCGCGCATCAACGGCAGCCCGCTGGCGATGCTGATGATCACGCTGTTCTACGTGATTGCCGCGCAGAGCGTCGGGTTGGTGCTGTTCGTCTTCACCGCCAACCGCTTCACTGCCTATTCGCTGGTGGGCATGCTGATCGGCGTCGCCCAGACCTACTCGGGAGTGCTGATCCCGGAACTGGCGATGCCGACCCTGGCGCGGGTGATCGCCGAGGCCGAGCCGCTGACCCACACCCTGCACGGCCTGTTCGACCAGTTCCTGCGCCAGGCGCCGCCCAGTTCGGCGCTCTACACCTGCGCCAAGCTGGCGCTGTACCCGCTGATCGCCTACATGATCGCCAAGATGCGCCTGCGCAGCCGCCTGGACCTGAGCCCGATATGAAGAACTACCTGCAGATCCTCCGGGAAACCCTGAAGGCCATGCTGTCCAAGCCGATGTGGCTGATGGTCGTGGCCTCGGTGTGCATCACCTCGCTGCCGTACATGAACCACACCGCCCTCGACCTGCCGGTGGCGGTGGTCGACGAGGATCACAGCGACGTGTCGCGCGAGCTGGTCCGGCTGCTCGATTCGGCGCCGAAGGTCGCCGTGGTCGGCTACGACAGCCTGCCGCAGGCCAAGCGCGACCTGGCCTGGCGCGAGCTGTACGCGATCATCGTGATCCCGCTGAACTTCGAGAAGCGCCTGCTGCGCGGCGAGGCGCTGGTGATCCCGTACTTCGGCGATGCCACCAACCGCATGGCCAACGGCCAGATCCAGCAGGACATCTCGGCGGTCTACAGCGCGCTGACCAACCGCTACAACGCTGCCCTGCTGGAACGCGAAGGCTTCACCGCGACCCAGGCGCAGGTGGTGCTGAGCCCGCTGGTTGGGCAATTGACCGACCTGTTCAACCCCGGCATCAGCTTCGCCGCCATCGTCCTTCCGGGGTTGCTGTCGCTGATCCTGCAACACAGCCTGCTGCTCGGCTGCACCCGCGGCAACATCATGCTGCGCGGCGGCACCCCGCGCTACATGCGCCAGCCGCTGTCGACCCGCTTCGGCCGCTACAGCGCGCAACTGCTGATCTGGACCGTGCTGGCGATGCTCTTCTACGTGATCTGGCCGCACCTGCTGGGCTATCGCCAGTCGGCCTCGTTCTTCATGCTGCTGGGGATCGTCCTGCCGTTCCTGATCGCGGTGATCGCCCTCAGCGAGTTCATCGCCGAGCTGCTGCCCACCGAGGAATCGGTGTACCTGACCATGACCTTCATCACCCTGCCGCTGTTCTACATGGCCGGCTACAGCTGGCCGGAACAGGCCATGCCGGACTGGGTACGCTGGCTGGCCGACGCGATCCCCTCGACCTGGGCGATCCGCGCCATCGCCGAGATGAACCAGATGGACCTGCCGCTGCGCGAAGTCAGCGACCATGCCCTGGTGCTGCTGGGCATGGCCGCCACCTATGCGTTGCTGGGTACGCTGCTGTACCAGTACCGCAACTGGCGCTGGGACAACGTCAAGGGTTGGTGAAGCGGCGCAAGGCCGGCCATCCTCGGCTGGCGTTCGCACAGGGAGATGAAGGAATGTTTCGTTCGGGGCTTTCTTTGCTGGTGCTTCTGGGGCTCGCCACGCTCGGCGGGTGCGGTTCCGTCAACACGCTGGTGCGCGACGACGCCAGCGCCGCCCACGACCTGCGCCTGAAGGCGACCGCCTGCACCAGCCTGCCGCGGGTGTACAGCGGGGTCAGCTACACCTTCTGCCGGCTCAACGTGAAGACCGGGTCGCCGGTGGCGCCGGCGCAAGCCGACGGCATCCTCGAGGTGCTGGCCCTCGACTTCGCGCTGTCCGGGGTGATCGACACCCTCGCGCTGCCCTATACCTCGTACCGCCAGTACCGCGACGGCAACCTGTCCCTGGCCAACTGAGTCAGGGAATCAGCGGCAGCACGATCTCGTCGCTGCGGCTGATCCCGGCGGTCTCGCTGCGGCACAGGTCGAGGAACTCGCGCATGGTCGCGGTCTGGTACTTCTGCTTGTGCCAGATGAAGTAGAACTGCCGGCGCAGGTCCAGGCCGGGCGTTTCCACCGGCACCAGGCTGCCGCGGCGGAAAGCGTCGCGCAGGGCCAGGCGGGAAATGCAGCCGATGCCCAGGCCGGACTCCACGGCACGCTTGATCGCCTCGGTGTGCTCCAGCTCCAGGCGGATGTTCAGCGGCCGCGGGTGATGACGCATGGCCTGATCGAAGGTCAGGCGGGTGCCGGAGCCCTGCTCGCGGAGGATCCAGGCCTCCCGCGTCAGCCGTTCCAGGTCGGCGCCGCCCCGCCGCGCCAGCGGATGCTGGGGGGCGCAGAACACCACCAGTTCGTCCTCCATCCAGGGTTGCACCTCGATGTCCGGATGCCGGCAGTCGCCCTCGATCAGGCCCAGGTCCAGCTCGTAGTGGGCGACCTGCTGCACCACCTGGGCGGTGTTGTGCACGTGCAGGCGCACCCGGCAGTCCGGCTGGCGCTGCATGAAGGCGCCGATCAGCAGCGTGGCCAGGTAGTTGCCGATGGTCAGGGTGGCACCGAGGTCGAGGGAGCCGAAGGCGGTCTTGCCGTTGAGCAGGTTCTCGATTTCCTCGCCGCGGTCGAGCAGCGCCACCGCCTGCGGCAGCAGTTGGCGGCCGAGGGCATTGAGGGTCAGGCGCTTGCCGGCGCGGTCGAACAGCTTGCAGTCGAACTGCCGCTCCAGCTCGCCGAGCGAGGTGCTGGTCGCCGACTGCGACAGCGACAGCCCCTCGGCGGCGCGGGAGACGCTCTCCTGCTGGGCCACGGCGACGAACACCTCGAGCTGGCGGAGGGTGAATTTCATCCAGGCTTCCTCGTCTAGAGCGAAAGGCCCCCGCGACATTTTGCCGTTCCGTCGGCGGGGTTGGCTCGGTTATCCTTGCGCCCCGTCCGCGGGAGCGATGGGAGCCCTCGGCGGCCGGCGGCCGACCGATATCGTGTTATCCCATATCCATATTCTGGATAAGCATTATCCAGACAATTCATTTTGCGGATATTTTGGCAACCGATAAAATGCCGCGCAACTGCGTCACGTCTGCTGCTGTTGGTGTGCGCCCGCGTTTTCCTAGGAGTCTTTGATGAGCAATCTGTACACCGAGCGCGTTCTCAGCGTGCACCACTGGAACGACACCCTGTTCAGCTTCAAGACCACCCGCAACCCGGGTCTGCGCTTCAAGACCGGCCAGTTCGTGATGATCGGCCTGGAAGTCGACGGTCGTCCGCTGATGCGCGCCTACAGCATTGCCAGCCCGAACTACGAAGAGCACCTGGAGTTCTTCAGCATCAAGGTCCCGGACGGCCCGCTGACCTCGCGCCTGCAGCACCTGAAGGAAGGCGACGAGCTGATGGTCAGCCGCAAGCCGACCGGCACCCTGGTGCACGACGACCTGCTGCCCGGCAAGCACCTCTACCTGCTCAGCACCGGCACCGGCATGGCGCCCTTCCTCAGCGTGATCCAGGACCCGGAAACCTACGAGCGCTACGAGAAGGTGATCCTGGTCCACGGCGTGCGCTGGGTCAGCGAACTGGCCTACGCCGACTTCATCACCAAGGTCCTGCCGGAACACGAGTACTTCGGCGACCAGGTGAAAGAGAAGCTGATCTACTACCCGCTGGTGACCCGCGAGCCGTTCCGCAACCAGGGCCGCCAGACCGACCTGATGCGCAGCGGCAAGCTGTTCGAGGACATCGGCCTGCCGCCGATGAATCCGCAGGACGACCGTGCGATGATCTGCGGCAGCCCGAGCATGCTGGAAGAGACCAGCGCCGTGCTCGACAGCTTCGGCCTGAAGATCTCGCCGCGCATGGGCGAGCCGGGCGACTACCTGATCGAGCGCGCCTTCGTCGAGAAGTAGGCCTCCGCCGCGCCTCGTCGCGCCAGGCGAAGAAAGCCCCTGCCGTATCCGCGGCAGGGGCTTTCTGCTTTCCGGCCCCCGCTCAGTGCGCCGGGTGCCGGTGCGGGTGGTCGCCGCCCACGCCTTGCAGTACCGCCTGGTCGATCTCGTCGAAGCGCAGTACCCGGCCGCCTTCCTCGGCCGCCAGGCGCGTCGCGGCCTCTTCGTCGGCGAACGAGGCGAGGGTGGCGCCCATGCCGCCCGGCCGCTGGATGCCGACCACGTAGTAGGCGCGGGTGGCGTCGATCAGGCGGGCATCGTCGGGGTGCCGCCAGTCGGCCTGGCTCATGTCGTGGACATACAGGCGCGCCTGGCCCTGGCGGTTTTCCGGTTGCAGCCACCAGCCGAACAGTTCGGCGGTGGAGCAGAACTTGCGCACCGCGCCGGGAAGCACCGCCTCGCCCTTGGGACCGGGCATTTCCTCGATGAGCATGCCGCAGACGTGGCATTCGTCGCCGCTGGCGATCGGCACCGGGCCGAGTGCCGTGGCGTCGTCCCGCGACGCATCGCAGCCGGCCAGCAGCAGGCCAAGCAGGAGCGTGCCGAGCAGAGGGCGCAGGGGGAGGGTATGACGTTGCATGGCGGAACCTCGTGAGTCAGATGGGGCGGCGGCGGAACAGGCCGTGGGCCAGCGCCAGGGCAGCGCAGGCCCAGAGGGCCAGGGCCAGCCAGAGGGCGCTGGCGGACACCGGCAGGTCGCTGGCCAGGGGAACCACCCCGCCGGCGGCGGCTGCGTCGAAGCCGGACAGGTTGATCAGCCGGTAGAGGTCGGTCGGGTTGAGCAGCAACAGCCAGGGCAGCAGCCGCGGGCTCAGGTGACCCTGGCTGAGGACCAGGATCGCCAGCAGGGCCAGGTCGAACAGCAGGACGAAGAAGAACCACAGGCCGAGCGCCTGCCCGGCGGCGCTGGATTTCTCGCTGGCGCGGCTGCTCAGGGCGTAGGCCAGGGCGAGGAACACGCAGCCGAGCAGCAGCGAGGAACCCATGAAGCGGCCGAAGGCGCCCAGCAGGATGGCCGCCTCGACCTCCGGCACCAGCGCGAGGATCGCCAGCGCCGCGCTGCCGAAGCCGATCAGGGTGGCCAGGGCGAGGATCAGGCCGTGACCGAGGAACTTGCCGAGCAGCAACTGGCCGCGCCCCAGCGGGTAGGTCAGGAGCAGCAGCAGGGTGCCGCCTTCCTCCTCGCCGACGATGGCGTCGTAGGCCAGCAGCAGGGCGATCAGCGGCATCAGGAAGGTGGCCAGGCTGGTCAGGCTGGCGACCGTCGCCGGCACCGAGGTGAAGCCGACCTGGCCGGCCGCGGCGGCGCCGAACCAGGCGATGCCCACCGAGAGCAGGGCGAACAGCAGGCTGATCGCCAGCAGCCAGCGATTGCGCAGGCCGTCGGCCAGTTCCTTGCGGGCGATGGTCCAGACTACGGGCATGGCGTGGCTCCGGCGGGGGCGGGGGACATGTGGTGGCGATAGAGGTCCTCCAGCGACGGCGGCAGGATTTCCAGGTCGAACTCGCGCGCGGCCAGCAGCGCTTCCAGCACGCCGTCGCGCTCGGCATCGTCCAGCAGTACCTCGATGCGCTGGTCGTCCAGTCTCCGCGCCGCCAGGCCGGCCCGGTGCCAGCGTTCGAGCCACTGCGGGTTATGCGGGCTGGCCAGGCGCACGCGGGTCGGCAGAGCCGCCTTGCGGCGCAATTCGGCGAGGCTGCCGGCCACTTGCAGGCGGCCGCCGGCGAGAATCGCGGCGCGGTCGATGTGCGTCTCGACGCCGGGCAGCACATGGGAGCAAAGGACGATCCCGGTGCCCTGGCCGCGCAGGCGGTCGAGCAATTGGTAGAGCTCGACGGTGGCCAGCGGGTCGAGGCCCACCGTCGGTTCGTCGAGCAGCAGCAGGCGCGGTTCGCCGAGCAGCGCCTGGGCCAGGCCGAGGCGCTGGCGCATGCCCTTCGAGTAGGTTTTCAGGCGCCGCCTGGCGGCATGGCCGAGGCCGACCTGTTCCAGCAGGCGCGCGGCTTCGGCCGGCGCCACGCCCTTGAGGCGGGCGAAGTGGCGCAGGGTTTCCGCGCCGCTGAGCTGCGGGTAGAAGGTCACGTTCTCCGGCAGGTAGCCGAGCTGGCGGCGCGCCTCCAGGCTCCTCGCATCGTGGCCGAGGACCCGCACGCGGCCTTCGCTGGGGGCCAGCAGGCCGAGGACCAGCTTGATGGTGGTGGTCTTGCCGGCGCCGTTGTGGCCGAGCAGGCCGAGCACCTCGCCGGGCTCCAGACGCAGGTCGAGCCCGCTCAGGGCGGTGAGGGCGCCGTAGCGCAGGGTCGCGCCGTCGATCTCGACCAGGCTCATGGCCTCGGCTCCGCGGCGGGCATCCGCATCAGCGGATGGCTGTCGCG
>NZ_KV800319.1:715474-739789 GCF_001810205.1 Pseudomonas sp. HMSC076A11
CATCCGCATCAGCGGATGGCTGTCGCGCACGCCGGGCGAGCGCACCACCGGGAAGGCGCGCTGGACCCAGCGCAGCAGCTCGATGCTCGGGCTGTTCAACAGCAGGCGTACCTGCGGGTACAGCCAGATCAGCCGGTCGACGTTGTCGTTGGGCTCGTAGGCGACGTCGCCGAGACCGTCGTCGTCGCGGTCCCAGCCCAGGTAGTCGCTCCAGTAGTTGCCGCGGCCGTCGGCGGACCACTCCTGCTCGCGGCTGGCGACGTACTTGACCTGCTGGCGGTTGCCTATGAAGGCGTTGCCGGCGATGCGATTGTCCTCCGAGCCGGCGGTGAGGTGGATGCCCAGGGCGCTGTCGGCGAAGCTGTTGCCTTCGATGCGGTTGAACAGCGAGTTGTAGATGAACAGCGCCTTGCCCTCGGCGCCGGAAATCATCGCGTCGCCGGTGCTGCCGCTGCGCACGCCCTCGACGCGGTTGCCGGCCAGGGTCGAGTAGGTGATGTAGTTCATCAGGATGCCGTAGTTCTCGTCGTCGATGGAGCGGTTGCCGGTCACGGTCAGCTTGCGGCTCTGCATCAGCGCGTAGCCGGTGCGGGTGCGCCGGGTCAGGTTGTCGGTCACCCGGCTGTTGTGGGTGAACATGTAGTGCACGCCGTAGCGCAGCTCCTCGAAGCGGTTGGCTTCGATGCTGCTGTCGTTGGAAGTGTCGATGTAGACCCCGTCGCGGGTGTGGCTGACCCGGTTGCCGCGGACCAGAGCGTCCTTCACCGCATAGAGGTGGATACCGTTGCCGCGATCCTGGGAGCGCACGCTTTCGTCGCCCTCGATGCGGTTGTCGAGCACCTGCGCGCCCGCCGTGGCGTCGAGCCAGACGCCGAAGCCCGCGCCGCGCAGGTCGTTGCCGCGGATCACGGCGCCGCTGGCGGCCTTGCCGACGAAGATCGCGGCGTCGAGTTCGGTCAGGTTGCGCCCCCAGTTGCGCAGCCGGCAGCCCTCGACGGTGATCCCGGGGCTGGTCAGGGTCAGCAGGCTGCCGTGGCCGCCGCCGTCCAGTTCGGCGCCGGCCTCGCAGCGTAGGTGCAGCGGCCGGTCGATGACGAAGTTGCCGGCGTAGCGGCCCGCCGCCAGGCTCCAGCGGCCATCGCCGTCGGCCCGCAGCGGCAGGCCGTCGACCGGCTCCGCGCGGGCCGTGGCGAGGCCGAGCAGGAGCAGGGCGAGGAGCGGCCCCGCCCGGCGCCCGGCCAGCGACCGCGCTGCGTGGATCAAGCCTTTTCCACCAGCATCCGCCCGCACATTTCCATGTGCAGGGCGTGGCAGAACCAGCTGCAGTAGTACCAGTGCACCCCGGGCTTATCGGCGACGAAGGTGATCGACGAGGTCTGTTGCGGGCTGATCTCCATGCAGACGCCGTGGTTGACCATGACGAAGCCGTGGGTCACGTCCTCGATCTCGTCGAGGTTGGTGATGGTCACGGTGACTTCGTCGCCCTGCTTCACCTTGAACTCGGTGAGGCCGAAGGAGGGCGCCATCGAGACCATGTAGACGCGGACCTTGTTGCCCTCGCGGATGACCTTGTTGTCCTTCATCAGGTCGATGCCGTCCTTTTCCGCGCGCTTGACCGTCTCGGCGAAGAACGGGTCCTTGCGGTCCCAGATCTTGCGGGTCTTGATCTGGTCGCGGCGGGCGAGGATGCAATCGTGCGGTTCGGCGAAGGTCGGGCCGTCGTGGACCAGCTTCATTTCCTCGCCGGAAATGTCGATCAACTGGTCGTTCTCCGGGTGCAGCGGACCGGTGGGCAGGAAGCGGTCCTTGGAGAACTTGCTGAGCACCACGATCCACTTGCCGTCGGCTTCGCTGGTCTCGCACAGGGTGGCGTGGTTGTGCCCCGGCTGGTACTGCACGTCGAGTTTCTGGCGGATGTAGTCGACCTTCTCGCCCTTGTAGGCGCGCACCGCGTCGGCCAGGTTCCACTTCACCAACTGGCTGTCGATGAACAGCGTGGTATAGGCGTTGCCTCGGCCATCGAAAGTGGTGTGCAGCGGGCCGAGGCCCAGTTCCGGCTCGCCCACCACCACGTCGCGCGGGTCGGCCAGCTTGCCGGCGAACAGGTCGCCGAGGCGCTCGATGGCGATCATGGTGCAGGTCGGCGAGAGCTTGCCGTTGGCGATGAAGTACTTGCCGTCCGGCGAGGTGTTCAGCCCGTGGGGGTTCTTCGGTACCGGGATGTAGCGGGTCACCGGGCTGTCCTTGCCGTCCTTGCGCCGGCCGTCGACCACCGGCACCTTCGAGTCGCCGAGGGTGACGAAGCGCTTCGCCTTGATCTCGGCCTCGATGCGCGGGATGTCGAACACCACCACCCAGTCGCGCTCGTTGCGCATCATGCCGCCGAGGTCGACGGCCTTCTCCGAGTTGTAGCAGGTGGAGGCGGCGAACCTGCCGCTGTAGTCCATGTCGGTGTTGTCGAGGTTGCCGTCGACGATCACCTGCCAGGCCACTTCCATGGTCTCGGCGTCGATGGCGTTGTACAGGGTGAAGGCGTTGTCGCCGGACAGGTCGAAGGTCGAGCCGTCGTTGGGATGGGGGATGATGAACTCGGCGTTGCAGAACACGTAGCGGGTATGCGGCACCTTTTGCAGGCGCAGGCCGTGGATCGCCTGGACGTTGGGAATGGTGACGATGCGGTCGCATTTCATGACGTCCAGGCGGATGCGCGCGACCCGGCTGTTGGCCTTGTCGTTGATGAACAGGTACTTGCCGTCGTACTTGCCGTCGGTCATCGAGATGTGCGGATGGTGGCAGTCGCCGTTGAGGAAGCGCGCGCTGTCGCCGAGGACCCGCTTGCTCTCGTTGGTCAGGCCCCAGCCGGTGGCCGAGTCGACGTTGAACACCGGTATGCGCATCAGCTCGCGCATCGACGGCACGCCGAGCACGCGTACTTCGCCGGAATGTCCGCCGCTCCAGAACCCGTAGTACTCATCCAGTTCGCCGGGGGCGACCTCGGCCTTGCTGCGCTCGCCCTTGCCCGCGGCCCGGGCCTCGCGGCCGACCACCGCGCTGCCCAGGGCGCTGGCGCCAACCAGGGCGGCGGCTCCGGTCAGCGCCGAGGCGCCGAGGAAGCCGCGGCGGTTCAGGCCGTGGGTTTCTTCGTGGGGGCTTTTCGTGTCGTCGCTCATCTCGTGTCGTCCTCAAGGGCAGTCAGGGGAAAGGGAGCCAGGTCAGAGGTTCTCCGCGGGTATCCGCGCGTTGTCCGCCGGCGCGCTCTTCGCGCGCTTCTTGCGCTTGTTCACCAGCGGCGGGCACTTGTCCTGGTCGTGGTAGGTCATCTGGCAGTCGAGGCAGTAGTGGCATTCGTTGGCCTCGATGCGGCCGTCGGGATGGATCGCCTGGATCTCGCATTCGCGGGCACAGAGCTGGCAGGGCCTGCCGCATTCCGCGCGGCGCTTGAGCCAGTCGAACAGGCGCGCCTTGGCCGGGATCGCCAGGGCCGCGCCCAGCGGGCAGAGGTAGCGGCAATAGACCTTGCGGGTGAACAGGTTGACCACCAGCAGCGCGACGGCGTAGGCGACGAACCACCACTGGCGGTCGAAGCCGAGGGTGATGGCGGTCTTGAACGGCTCCACCTCCGCGGCCTGCTCGGCCAGCGCCAGGGATTCCAGGGAGAGACCGAAGAGCACCAGCAGGATGATGTACTTGATCGCCCAGAGCCGCTCGTGCACGGCGAACGGCACCTGGAACTGCGGCACGCGGAGCTTGCGCGCGAGTTCGTTGAGCAGTTCCTGTAGCGCACCGAACGGGCACAGCCAGCCGCAGAACACGCCGCGGCCCCAGAGCAGCAGGCTGGCTGCGGTGAAGGTCCAGAGGATGAACAGCAGCGGGTCGCTGAGGAACAGCTCCCAGCGGAAGCCTTCGAACAGCGCGTGGACGAAGGTCAGCACGTTGACCACCGATAGCTGGCCGAGGCAGTACCAGCCCAGGTAGACCAGGGTGAACGCCAGGTAGCCGGTGCGCAGTCGCTGCATCAGGCGCGGCCGTCGCACCAGGCGGTCCTGGAGGAAGAGGATCGCCAGGAGCAGGACGAGGGCGGTACAGAGGACCCCGATCTGGAAGCTCTTCTGGTACCAGACCCGCAGCCACAGCGGCCGGGCAGCCTCTTCCAGGGCGGCCAGTTCCTCGGCCGTTGGCTGCGGCCGCTCCAGGTATTCCTCGGGCGTCTGGCAGGCCAGCTCGAAGCTGGTGAATACCCCCGCCACCGGGCCGGTCTGGCGCCGCACGAGCAACTCCAGGGTCCAGGGCGAGCCCGGATCGAAACGCTGGCTGGCGCGGGCGACGAAGATCGCCATCTCGCGGAACTCCGGCATGCCTTCGGCGTAGACGTCCGACAGGCGCTGGTAGTCGAGGTCGCGGAAGCTGATGATGTCGCCGAACTGGCGCAGTTGGACCCGATCGAAGATGCCACCGCGCACGTAGCCGGAACCCTTGAAGGAATACTCGCCGTCGCCGAGCACGACGAAGGCGTATTCGCCTGGCTTCAGCGACGCCATCAGTTCGCGGTACTGGTTGTCGCCGAGCAGGCTGCGGCCCACCGCGGGAGGGTTGAGCAGGGCGCTGTAGAGATCGATGAACGGCTCGTCGCGGTGCGCCGCGTCGGCTTCGCCGATGCCTTCGGCCTCGCTGCCCTTGAAGGCGTCGTCGATCTGCCCGCGACTCAACTGCAGGCGGCGGATCGCACCGTTGCCGAGCAATTCGCTCCAGCTCGCCGTCGCTGCCGGTTGCTGGCGCACCTGCGCCGGCTTGGGCCGCACATTGCCGCGGTCCTCGATCAGGCCGAGGGAAACCGCCACCGTATGTGCGGCGCGCATGACGATCTCGTTGACCACCATCACCGTCACCGTGGCGCCGCTCACCGCGTCGACGGTAACCGCCTGCGGGTCGCTGGAGCGGCCGACCACCACCCGCTGGTCGGCGCGCACGCCGTCGTACCTGGCGCTGAAGGCGTGCAGCTTCTCTTCCGGGATGCCGATCAGCAGGATCGGTTCGTGGTGTTCGAGGACGTAGGCGTCGCGGATAACCGCCTGCGGATCGAGGATCACCTGCAGGTTGATCGGCTTGCCGGAGTAAGCCGGGATGTCGGTGACGCTGAGGGTCTGGAAGGCGTAGCCGAGGGTTTCCTCGCCCTTGCTCAGGCGGCGTACGCCGTAGTCGCCTTCGGGGTCGCCGATCCGCTCGACCGCGGGGAATACCTGGGCGATGCGCAGGCGCTCCAAATCGCTGAGTTCGGCACCCTGGGCGGCGAGGCCGACCAGCAGGAGCATCCAGGCGAAGACACACCGCCACGATCCGGCGGAAAAACGAAGGGCGCGCATAGGTTCCATCTACTACTGGCTACCGGCGAAAAAAGGGACGCCGCGCTGCGGTGGGGTCTGCGCCTGGCGGTGGAATCGCTTCCGTTGCCGGATGCTAGGAGGAGCGGGGGCGGAACGCGCTTGATGAAAGTCAAGAAGTGGAGATGAGGAACAAGCGAGGTTGCTGGCACTCAGTGTACCGAGTCGCCCCTCTCCCTTCAGGGAGAGGGGAGAGGGCTGCCCGAGGCTCAGGCCAGGCGTTGCCCGGATACCGCTGGATGGTACAGCGGCTGCACCTTGTTGCCCGCCGGGTCGAGCAGGTGGAAGCTGCGCGCGCCGTCGCCGTGGTCGAAGGGTTGGTCGAGCAGGGTCACGCCCAGCGCCTTCAGGTAACGGTACCAGGCCTCCAGTTCCTCCACGCTGTCGACGACGAAGCCGTAGTGATCCATGGTCTGCAGGCCGTTGCTGGCAGCGTGGGCGCGGCCGAGGGAAAGGTTGTCGTTGCCGCAGGTGAGATACACCAGGTCTTCGTTGGCGCGGTTCAGCACTTCCATGCCCAGCACGTCGACATAGAAGCGCTCGCATTCTTCCAGGTTGGGCACCAGCAGGGCGAGGTGACGCAGGCCGTTGAGGCGGGAGGGGCGGGCAGGGCGGTCGGACATGGGTTTGCTTCCTTTTTTGTATACAATAATTTTGTAAATCTAAAACAAAAGGAAGTTTCCGTGTACTGCATCTTTATCAAGACCCGCCTCAGGCCCGGCTGCGCCGAGGCTTTCATCGATGCCATCCAGGTCAACGCCGCCGCTTCCGTGTCCACCGAGCCCGGCTGCCTGGTGTTCGACGTTTCCCGCGACCGACAGGACCCTGACCTGGTCTATCTCTACGAGGTCTATCGCGATGACGCAGCCTACGAGGCGCACACCCGCACCGCGCATTTCCGCGACAGCCGGCCGTTGGTCGAGCCGCTGATCCTCGAACAGGAAGTCTTCGAAAGCGACGCGCTGGCGCTCAATCCGCTGCGCTGAGAAGGCTCAGTCGCCGCCGGCGACGTCCAGCACGCGGATCAGGTCCGGGCGCGGGTAGTGCCAATGCACGTCGAGGTCCCACAGGCGCACCCCGTAGCGGCGCCCGGGCTCCGGCTTCTGGTAGGCCGGACGTGGGTCCTGGGCCAGGCATTGCTCGATCAGCTCGGCTACCGGCTGCCGCAACCGCTGGCCGTGCTCATGGGCCTGGCGCCGCGCCTGCTCGCTCCACTCCACGGCGATGCCCGGCGGCGGCGCGTCGGCGATGCCGTTGCGGGCGTCGGCCACGGCGTCGGCGTAGGGTACGTAGGGCTTGATATCGAGTACCGGGGTGCCGTCGAGCAGGTCGATTCCGGACAGCCACAGGCGCCCCGCTTCGAAGCCCTCCAGGCGCACCACCGACTGGCCGATGCCGTTCGGCCGATGGGTGGCGCGGGTGGCGAAGACTCCCAGCGAGCGGTTGCCGCCCAGGCGCGGCGGGCGCACCTTCAGTCGCGGCTTGTCTTCCAGGGCCTGGTGGAAGAGGAACAGCAGCCAGACATGGCTGACCTGCTCCAGGCCTTCCAGCGCTTCCACCTGGTCGAACGGCGGCAGCAGTTCCAGGGTCCCCCGCGCCGCCGGCGCGAGCAGCGGCTGGCGCGGGATGGCGAACTTCTCCATGAAGCAGGAGCGGATGTAGCCGATGGGAGAAACGCTGTGGGTCATGGCGGGACGAGGCGAGCGGTCGGGGGCGTCATGTTACCCGGATTGGCGGCGCTCAGAGATGAAAACCGCCGTCGATGGGGATCACGTTGCCGGTCATGTAGGCGCCGGCGGTGCCGGCCAGGCTGATCGCCAGCGCCGCCATCTCCTCCGGGCGACCCCAGCGGCCCATGGGAATCGACGCGCTGTCCGCCTCCAGTGCCTGCGGGTCATTGGCGATGTGACGGGTCATGCGGCTCGGAAAGCGTCCGGGAGCGATCACATTGACATTGATGTGCTCGCCGACCAGTTCCTTCGCCAGCATCCGCGACAGTTGATGCAGCGCGGCCTTGCTCGGCCCGTAGGCATAGGCTTGTTCGCCCATGGCGCTGATGCCCGCCACCGAGCCGATGTTGATCACCCGCGCCGGGTTCTCCGCGCTGGCCGAGCGGCGCAGCAGCGGCAGCAGTTGCTGGATGCAGGAAAACACCGAGGTGACATTGAGCTGCATGACCTTTTCCCAGCCGGACACCGGATAGCTTTCCAGCGCTGCGCCCCAACTGGTGCCGGCGTTGTTCACCAGGATATCCAGCCGCGCGCTGAGTCCGCCGAGCGCCTCCGCCAGGCGCCGGGCACCGGCTTCGCTGGAAAGGTCGGCGGGGATCGCCTGGCAGTCGCCGTAGGCCGAGAGGCGTGTGGCGGTGTCGGCGCAGGCCTCTGCGTCACGTGCGCAGATGAAGACGCGGGCGCCGGCTTCGAGAAGACCCTGGGCGATCATCTGGCCGATGCCGCGGCTGCCGCCGGTGACCAGGGCGATGCGACCGGCGAGACTGAAATAGGGATGCATGGGAATGACTCCGGGCTGGGCAGGGGAGACCAGCCTACGATTCGCCTCGCTGCCGGCGCAGCATTATCCAGGTACGGAATGACGTGGCATCCGTGGCTCAGCGGCTACCGCGGCGATGCAACAGATACAGGTAGGCGATCAGGTTGAGCAGCAGAACGATGGCGCCAAGGATCCACTGCACCGCCGGGGTCAGGCCGGCGGGATAGATCAGCGGCAACAGGTAGTGCTCGACGAAGCCGCCGCTGTAGCCGGCGTCCCCGGCGGCCCGGCGCAGACGATTCTCCAGCGGGGTCAGCGGACAGGGCAGGCCGAGAAACTCCACCGCGCAGCCCCAGGCCACCGCCGGCAGGTGCAGCCAGGCCAGGCGTGGCCAGCGCAACGGCAGCAGGCCGCCGAACAGGACGAACAGGATGAAGCCCAGGTGCAGCCAGACCAGGGCATCGGCGGCCAGGCGATAGCTCATTCGGCTCTCCCTCGTGGCGTTGGAGGGATAACGCCACCGCTACAGGGGCCGGCGGATAACCGCCTTGCGGTTACTCGCCCATGGTTTGGCCATCCATAAAGAAAAAGCCGGCGAATGCCGGCCATTTCAAGCGCTACGCGTGGGCTTCGGCGCTCAGGCCTGGGCCAGCTCCGCATCGTGTGCGATCAGGGCGACCAGCGCGTTCTGCTGACGGTGGGTCAGCTGGCGGAAACGCTGCAGCAGCTCGCGCTCGTGCAGGCTGAGTTCCGGGCTGTCCAGGCGAACACCGAGATTGTCTTGCAGCGCCCCTTCCTGGAGCAGGCTCTGCTCGAGTCGGGCGATGATCTCGGAGTTCATGCTGCGGTGATGGCTGCGAGCGACTTCTGCGATCTGCTCACGCATGCCCTCGGGCAGACGAACGACGAATTTGTCAGCGGTACGGCTGGAGTAGGTAGGAGTTGCCTGTTTCAGTGGGCGCATACATTGAACCTGTAGAGTCAGGGAAAAGCGGTGCCGAGGAAGCGTTCATTGTTCTCGGGCCTATGACCACGATTTCCGCTAGCCGTTCAGTCTGTTATTTCGGAAACAACAATTAGTTGACGTCAATTGTGCGTTGCGTGCCGGCGTTTTGCCAGTACCAGCTATCTGAAATGCGAGCGATTCAGCAAAAGCCTAGTTTTTTACTGGGGGTTGGATGATGGCCTTCTGACCACCGGTCGTTCAAGGGATTGTCACTCGACTGTCATCGTCACTTCACCGGGCTGACACAGTCTCCTTCTATCTTGGTCTACACCAGATGGCGCCGCTGGCGTCTTCGTGCAACCGATTGGAGGGAGAACGATGAGCGCGGTGATCCGTGTCGACAGCCTGAACAAGACCTTTGCCCGCAAGCAGGCGCTTTTCAACCTGAGGCTGGAGATCCAGGCGGGCGAGATGGTGGCGTTGATCGGTGCATCCGGCTCCGGCAAATCCACGCTCCTGCGTCACGTCGCCGGGCTCGCCCGCTGCGACCGCGACAACGGCGGCAGCATCGACGTGCTGGGTCGCCGCCTGCAGGCGTCCGGCCGCCTGAGCGGCGAAGTGCGTCGCCTGCGCGCCGACATCGGCTACATCTTCCAGCAGTTCAACCTGGTCAACCGCCTCAGCGTGCTGGACAACGTCCTGCTCGGCTTCCTCGGTCGCATGCCGCGCTGGCGCGGTTCGCTGGGGCTGTTCAGCGCCGAGCAGAAGCGCCAGGCCCTGGAAGCGCTGGCGCGGGTCGGCCTGGCCGATTTCGCCGGGCAGCGCGCCTCGACCCTTTCCGGCGGCCAGCAGCAGCGCGTGGCCATCGCCCGCGCCCTGACCCAGAAGGCCGAGGTGATTCTCGCCGACGAACCGATCGCCTCGCTCGACCCGGAGTCGGCGCGCAAGGTGATGGACATCCTCGCCGACATCAACCGCCACGACGGCAAGACCGTGGTGGTGACCCTGCATCAGGTCGACTACGCGTTGCGCTATTGCCCGCGCGCGGTGGCCCTGAAGGGCGGCCGGATCCTCTTCGACGGCAGCAGCGAGCACCTTTCCGAAGGCTTCCTCAACGAACTCTACGGCGCCGAAGGGGACACCCCGCTGCTGTTTTCCGACCGTGCCCGGCGAGGGGCGGAGAGCCAGCCGGAACTGACCCTCGCGCGCGCCTGACGTCATTCGAACCGCATAAAAACCCGCCAAACCCTGCCCAGGAGTTCTCTCCATGTTGAAACGCTTCAGTCGTGTGCTCGCGGCTTCCGCCCTGCTCGCCGGCTCCCTTGCCGGGATGGCGCACGCCGACCAACCGGTGATCAATTTCGGGATCATCTCCACCGAGTCGTCGCAGAACCTCAAGAGCATCTGGGAACCCTTCCTCAAGGACATGAGCCAGCAGACCGGCTACCAGGTGAAGGCCTTCTTCGCCCCCGACTACGCCGGGATCATCCAGGGCATGCGTTTCGACAAGGTCGACATCGCCTGGTACGGCAACAAGGCCGCCATGGAAGCGGTGGATCGCGCCCACGGCGAGATCTTCGCCCAGACCGTCGCCGCCAGTGGCGCGCCGGGCTACTGGAGCCTGCTGATCGCCAACAAGGACAGCAAGATCGACAGCCTCGAGGACATGCTGGCGAACGCCAAGAGCCTGACCTTCGGCAACGGCGATCCGAACTCCACGTCCGGCTACCTGGTGCCCGGCTACTACGTGTTCGCCAAGAACAACGTCGACCCGGTCAAGGCCTTCAAGCGCACCCTCAATTCCAGCCATGAGGTCAACGCACTGGCGGTGGCCAACAAGCAGGTCGACGTCGCCACCTTCAATACCGAGGGCATGGAGCGCCTGGAATTGACCCAGCCGGAGAAGGCCAGGCAGCTCAAGGTGATCTGGAAGTCGCCGCTGATCCCGGGCGACCCGCTGGTGTGGCGCAACAACCTGAGCGACGAGCAGAAGAACAAGCTGCGCGACTTCTTCTTCAAGTACGGCGCCAACGCCGAGCAGAAGAAGGTCCTCGCCGACCTGCAATGGTCGAAGTTCCAGTCCTCCGACGACGACCAGTTGCTGCCGATCCGCCAGCTCGAGCTGTTCAAGCAGCGCACCGACGTGGCGAACAACGCCAACCTCGGCGCCGAGGAGAAGGCCGCCAAGCTGAAGGCCCTCGACGAGGAGCTGGCCAAGCTGGAGAAACGCATGGCCGAGCGCGAGCAGAAAACCGCCGCCAACGCCGGCTGATCCACCCCGGGCGCGGCCGGCGCCGCGCCCACCCGATTCGCCAATACCGCTGTCGAGATTCCCGATATGAGCACTCTGAGCACCACCGCCGCGGCGGCCGCCACCGGCAAGCCATCCTGGGGACGCCTGGTCGGCTGGGGCCTGTTCCTCGCCATCCTCGCCTGGTCCTGGAAGGGCGCGGAAATGAACCCGGCCGTGCTGTTCCGCGACGCCGGCAACATGGCGACCTTCGCCGCCGACTTCTTCCCGCCGGACTTCGGCAACTGGAAGCTCTACCTCAGCGAGATGCTGGTCACCGTGCAGATCGCCCTCTGGGGCACGGTGCTGGCCATCGTCTGCGCCATCCCGCTGTCGATCCTGGCCTCCGAGAACATCGTGCCCTGGTGGGTCTACCAGCCGGTGCGGCGGGTGATGGATGCCTGCCGTTCGATCAACGAGATGGTCTTCGCCATGCTCTTCGTGGTCGCCGTCGGCCTGGGCCCGTTCGCCGGCGTGCTGGCGCTGTTCATCAGCACCACCGGGGTGCTCGCCAAGCTCTTCGCCGAGGCGGTCGAGGCGATCGACCCCGGTCCGGTCGAAGGCGTCCGCGCCACCGGTGCCAGCGCCCTGCAGGAGGTCATCTTCGGGGTCATCCCGCAGGTCCTGCCGCTGTGGATCTCCTATTCGCTGTACCGCTTCGAGTCCAACGTGCGTTCCGCCACCGTGGTCGGGATGGTCGGCGCCGGCGGCATCGGCGTGATCCTCTGGGAGGCCATCCGCGGCTTCCAGTTCGGCCAGACCTGCGCCGTGCTGATCGTGATCATCGTGGTGGTGAGCCTGATCGACGTTCTGTCACAACGCCTGCGCAAGCTGTTCATCTGACGACGCGAGGAGGGCGCCTGGTGCGCCCTTTCCAAACCATGCACTTGTCTAGACAAAGCGAACCGCTGTACCGCGAACTGGCCGAACGGCTGCGCCAGGAACTGCTGGCCTACCGCCCCGGCGACTACCTGCCCGGCGAGATCCAGCTGGCCCAGCGCTTCGCGGTGAACCGCCATACCCTGCGCCGGGCGCTCGACGAACTGGTGCTCGAAGGCCGCGTGCTGCGGCGCCAGGGCAAGGGCACCCAGGTCCTGGAGGCGCCGACGATCTACCCGATGGGCGCCGCCAACGCCTACACCGAGTCGCTCTCGGCCCAGGGCCACCGGGTCGAGGCCCGGCTGCTGGAGGCGCGCCAGCGTCCGGCCGGCGCCGCCGAGGCCACCCACCTGGGGATCGGCGAGGGCGGGCGGGTGCTGGAACTGACCACCCTGCGTTACCTCGACGGCCAGCCAGTGAGCCTGATCCGCCATTGCTACGCCGTTTCCCGCAGCGAGCTGCTCGCCGACTACCAGGGCGGTTCGCTGCGTCGCTACCTGGCCGACAAAGGCCTGCCGCTGACCCGCACCTACAGCCTGATCGGTGCGCGCCTGCCCAATCGCGAGGAGGCGGCGCGCCTGCTGATGCCCCGCCATGCGCCGTTGCTCACCGTCCTCACCCTGTCCCGCGACCGTACCGGCCAACCGGTGGAACTGGCCCAGTCGATCAGCCGCGCCGATCGCTTCCAGTACCAGGTCGCCCCCTAGGAGAAGCCCATGACCGCCTTGCATTCCGATCCCACCATCGCCGCACGACAGCGCTGGATGGGCGTGCTCGCCCGCGCCCGTCGCGAGGAGCTGGACGCCCATGCGGACGCCCTGCGCGATGCCGACTATCACCTGCTGCGCGCCGCCGAGACCGGCATGACCCTGGTGCGCGGACGCATGGGCGGCACCGGCAGCCCGTTCAACCTCGGCGAGATGATCGTGACCCGCTGCGTGGTGCGGCTCGGTGACGGACGCACCGGCTACAGCTATGTCGCCGGGCGCGACAAGCGCCACGCCGAACTGGCCGCCCTGGCCGACGCGCACCTGCAGGGCGCCGACGCGGCGGCCTGGCAGGCGCGCCTGATCGAACCGCTGGCCCGCACCCAGGCCGAGCGCCGCGCCGCCCAGGAGGCGGAAATCGCCACTACCAAGGTGGAGTTCTTCACCCTGGTCCGAGGAGAAGATTGATGACCAGCGCTTCGCTTCCCAGCCCGGCGGATACCGCCGCGCTATTGCAACCGGCGTTCCAGGACCCGGTCCTGGATGCCCAGCGGAGTTTCCGCGCGGCGCTCAAGGCCCTCGCCGAACCGGGGCTGGTGCGCAACCTCGACCGCGCACCGGCGCTGGCCGCGTTGCAACCGGCCAGCTACGCGCTGTGCCTGAGCTTCCTCGACTCCGATACCCCGCTGTGGCTGGCGCCGGGTCTCGACAGCCCGACGTTGCGCGCCAACCTGGCCTTCCATTGCGGCTGCCCGATCGTCGCCGAGCGTGAGCAGGCGCTGTTCGCCTTGCTCGACGAAGGCGAGCTGGACGACCTGAGCGGCTTCGACAGCGGCAGCGACCGTTATCCGGACCAGTCCTGCACCCTGCTGATCCAGCTTGCCGGCCTCGATGGCGGCGCCTCGCTGGAGTGGCGCGGGCCGGGTATCGCCGAGGTGCGCCAGGTGGCGTTGCCGGTGAGCACCGGGTTCTGGGCGCAGCGTGCCGCACGCACCGAATTCCCCAGGGGCCTGGATGCCTTCTTCGCCGCTGGCGAGCGCATCCTCGGCCTGCCACGCAGTACCCGGGTCAGCGAACCCGTCGAGGAGGTGGCCTGATGTACGTAGCCGTCAAGGGTGGCGAGAAGGCCATCGACAACGCCCATCGCCTGCTGGCGCGCAAGCGCCGCGGCGATACCGCGCTGCCGGAGCTGTCGGTGGAGCAGATCCGCCAGCAGATGCCGCTGGCCGTGTCGCGGGTGATGACCGAGGGTTCGCTGTACGATGAGCAACTGGCGGCACTGGCGATCAAGCAGGCGGCCGGCGACCTGATGGAAGCGATCTTCCTTCTCCGCGCCTACCGCACCACGCTGCCGCGCTTCGCCGCCAGCCTGCCGCTGGACACCGCCGGGATGCGTCTGCAACGACGGATCTCGGCGACCTACAAGGACCTGCCGGGCGGGCAACTGCTCGGTCCGACCTTCGACTATACCCATCGCCTGCTCGACTTCAGCCTGCTCGCCGAGGGCGACTACCCCGGCCCCGAAGTGGAGCGGGGCGCGTCCCTGGAGCCTTGTCCGCGCGTGCTCGGCCTGCTCGACCGGGAAGGCCTGATGACGCCGGAGTACGAGCTGCCCGGCGCGGTGCCGGATATCACCCGCGAGCCGCTCGACTTCCCCACCGGCCGCGCCCAGCGCCTGCAGGCCCTGGCCCGCGGCGACGAGGGCTTCCTTCTCGCCCTGGGCTATTCGACCCAGCGCGGCTACGGCCGCAACCATCCGTTCGCCGGGGAGATCCGCATCGGCGCCTGCGAGGTCTGGCTGGAGCCCGAGGAACTCGGCTTCGCGGTGCCGGTGGGCGAGATCGAGGTCACCGAGTGCGAGATGGTCAACCAGTTCGTCGGTTCCCGCGAGGAGCTGCCGCAATTCACCCGTGGCTACGGCCTGGCCTTCGGCTACGCCGAGCGCAAGGCGATGGGCATGGCCCTGGTCGACCGCGCCCTGCGCGCCGAGGAATACGGCGAGGAGGTGGTGTCGCCGGCGCAGCAGGAAGAGTTCGTCCTGATGCACTGCGACAACGTCGAGGCCGGCGGCTTCGTCTCGCACCTGAAGCTGCCGCACTACGTCGATTTCCAGTCCGAGCTGGAGCTGATTCGCAAGCTGCGTCGTCCCGGCGTCGCCGAATCCGCGCAACCCACTGACCAGGAGAAGCGCGCATGAGCCTTTCCCCGCAAGCCAGCGCCGCGCCGGAGCAGGGCTACAACTTCGCCTACCTCGACGAGCAGACCAAGCGCATGATCCGCCGCGGCCTGCTCAAGGCGGTGGCGATCCCCGGCTACCAGGTGCCCTTCGGCGGCCGCGAGATGCCGCTGCCCTACGGCTGGGGCACCGGCGGCATGCAGGTGACCGCGGCCATCCTCGGTGCCGACGACGTGCTCAAGGTGATCGACCAGGGCGCCGACGACACCACCAACGCGGTATCCATCCGGCGTTTCTTCGCCCGCACCGCCGGGGTCGCCACCACCGAACGGACCCCGGAGGCGACGGTGATCCAGACCCGCCACCGGATACCGGAAACCGCCCTGAGCGGCGAGCAGATCATGGTCTACCAGGTGCCGATCCCCGAGCCGCTGCGCTTCATCGAGCCTTCCGAGGCGGAGACCCGGACCATGCATGCGCTCGACGACTACGGGGTGATGCACGTGAAGCTCTACGAGGACATCGCCACCTTCGGCCATATCGCCACCAGCTATGCCTACCCGGTGACGGTGGACGAGCGCTACGTGATGGATCCCTCGCCAATTCCCAAGTTCGACAACCCCAAGCTGGACATGAGCCCGGCGCTGATGCTGTTCGGCGCAGGTCGCGAGAAACGCCTGTACGCGGTGCCGCCGTTCACCCGGGTGGCGAGCCTGGACTTCGAGGACCACCCCTTCGAAGTCCAGCGCTGGGAAGAAAGCTGCGCCTTCTGCGGCAGCCACGAGTCCTACCTGGACGAACTGATCGTCGACGACCGTGGCGGCAAGCGCTTCGTCTGTTCCGACACCGATTACTGCACGCAGCGGCGTGCCTGCCAGGAAGAAGGGGAGGACGCGCAATGAACGCGGTCTGCGAATCCATCGATGCGAACCTCGACGCGCGCGACCGGCCGCTGCTCTCGGTGCGTGGCCTGACCCGCCTGTACGGGCCGGAAAAGGGCTGCCAGGAGGTCGACTTCGATCTCTACCCCGGCGAGGTGCTGGGCATCGTCGGTGAGTCCGGCTCGGGCAAGTCGACCCTGCTCTCGTTGCTCTCCGGGCGCTGTCCGCCGGACGCCGGCACGGTCGCCTACCGCGACGACGGCGACCGCTGGCTGGACCTCTACGCCGCCAGCGAAGCCGAGCGGCGCACCCTGCTGCGCACCGAGTGGGGCTTCGTCGAGCAGAACCCGCGCGACGGCCTGCGCATGGGCGTGTCCGCCGGCGCCAACATCGGCGAACGGCTGATGGCCCAGGGCGTGCGCCACTACGGTCGGCTGCGCCAGGCCGGGCTGGACTGGCTGGAACAGGTGGAGATCGACCCGCTGCGCATCGACGACCTGCCGCGAACCTTTTCCGGCGGCATGCAGCAGCGTCTGCAGATCGCCCGCAACCTGGTCTCGGCGCCACGCCTGGTGTTCATGGACGAACCCACCGGCGGCCTCGACGTGTCGGTGCAGGCGCGCCTGCTCGACCTGCTGCGCGGCCTGGTGCGCGAGCTGGACCTGGCGGTGGTGATCGTCACCCACGACCTGGCGGTGGCGCGCCTGCTCGCCGACCGCCTGATGGTCATGCGCCGTTCGCGGGTGGTGGAAGCCGGTCTCACCGACCAGATTCTCGACGACCCGCAGCATCCGTACACGCAATTGCTGGTGTCGTCGGTCCTGCAACCCTGAGCCGAAGCGTCGGCGCCGGTCCGCGCGACGGGCGCCCGGAGAAGTAGCGATGAACAACCTGATCGAGGTCCGCGACCTCAGCAAGACCTTCACCCTGCACCAGCAACAGGGCGTAGTGCTCAATGTGCTGCGCGGGCTCAACTTCAATGTCGCCGGCGGCGAATGCCTGGTGCTCCACGGACGCTCCGGCGCCGGCAAGAGCACCCTGCTGCGCACGCTCTACGGCAACTACCTGCCGGCCGGCGGCAGCATCCGCCTGCGCCACGCCGGCGACTGGTTGGAATTGGTCGGCGCCGAGCCTCGCGAGGTGCTCGCCGTGCGTCGCCAGACCCTCGGCTACGTCAGCCAGTTCCTGCGGGTGATCCCGCGGGTGGCGACCCTCGACGTGGTCATGGAGCCGGCCCTGGCCCGTGGCTGGAGCCGCGACAGCGCCGAACTGCGGGCGCGCAGCCTGCTGGCCCGGCTGAACATCCCGGAACGCCTCTGGCAACTGGCGCCGGGTACCTTTTCCGGCGGCGAGCAGCAACGCGTCAACATTGCCCGCGGCTTCATGGTCGAGTGGCCGATCCTGCTGCTCGACGAGCCGACCGCGTCCCTCGACGAAGCCAACCGCCAGGTAGTGCTGGAGCTGATCGGCGAAGCCAAGGCCGCTGGCGCCGCGTTGATCGGCATCTTCCACGACCGCGCCGCCCGCGAGGCGGTGGCCAGCCGCTACCTGGACATGAGCCAGGAGCTTTCACGCCAGGAGCAAGCCCATGTCGTCTGAACGCGTTCTCAGCAATGCCCGGGTAGTCAGCGCCGAGCGGGTCTTCGTCGGCAGCGTGCTGCTGCGCGACGGCCTGATCGCCGCGGTCGACGAAGGCCGCAGCCACCTGGCCGGGGCCGAGGACCTGGGGGGCGACTACCTGCTGCCCGGTCTGGTCGAGCTGCACACCGACAACCTGGAGAAGCACATGACCCCGCGTCCCGGCGTCGACTGGCCATCGGCCTCGGCGGTGCTGGCGCACGACGCGCAGATCGTCGCCGCGGGAATCACCACGGTGTTCGACGCGCTGTCCATCGGCGACGTCAACCCCAAGGGCAAGCGCATGCAGCAGTTGCCGAAGATGCTCGAGGCCATCGGCGAGGCCGCCGCCAGCGGCGACGCGCGCGCCGACCATCGCCTGCACCTGCGTTGCGAGGTCAGCCATCCGCAGACGCTGGAGGTGTTCCGCGAACTGGTCGAGCATCCGCTGGTGCAACTGGTCTCGGTGATGGACCACGCCCCCGGCCAGCGCCAGTTCGCCAGGCTGGAGAAGTACCGCGAGTACTACCAGGGCAAGTACCACCTGAGCGATGCCGAGATGGACGCCTTCATCGTCGAGCAGGTAGCCAACTCCGAGCGCTACAGCGACGCCTCCCGTGCGGCCATCGTAGATGTCTGCCAGGGACGCGGCCTGTCGGTGGCCAGCCATGACGACGCGACCCTCGCGCATGTCCGCGAGTCGGCCGGCTACGGCATGGCCATCGCCGAGTTCCCGACCACCGTGGAGGCCGCCAGGGCCAGCCACGAGCACGGCCTGCAGGTGCTGATGGGCGCGCCCAACGTGGTCCGCGGCGGTTCCCACTCGGGCAACGTGGCGGCGGCGCAACTGGCGGGAATCGGCGTGCTGGATATCCTTTCCAGCGACTACTATCCGGCCAGCCTGCTGCATGCGGCCTTGCTGCTCGCCGGCGAGCACAGCGAGTATGATGCGATCCGCTACGACCTGCCGCGCGCGGTGGCGATGGTCAGCCGTACCCCGGCGCTGGCCGCCGGGCTGACCGATCGTGGCGAAATCCGCGTCGGCCTGCGCGCCGATCTGCTGCAGGCGCGGGCGCTCGGCAACAACCAGCCGGTGGTGCGTCAGGTCTGGCGCGGCGGGCAGAGAGTGTTCTGATGACAGGCAGACTGATTTATCTGATGGGGCCTTCCGGCTCGGGCAAGGACAGCCTGTTGCAGGCCGCGCGCGAGCCCCTGGCGCTGCGCGGCTGCCGTATCGTGCGGCGGGTGATCACGCGCTCCGCGGAAGCGGTGGGGGAGGACGCCCAGGCGGTGACCCCGGCGCAGTTCGACACCCTCGAGCGGGCCTCGGCGTTCGCCATGAGCTGGCGCGCGAACGGCCTTTGCTATGGCATCCCAGTGCAGATCGACGAGTGGCTGGCGCAGGGCTACGACGTGCTGGTGAACGGCTCGCGCGGCTACCTGGCGCAGGCCCGCCGGCGCTATCCGGATCTGCTCGCGGTCCTGCTCGGGGTGAAACCCGAGGTGCTGCGCCAGCGCCTGCTGGCGCGCGGCCGGGAAAGCCCCGAGGAAATCGAGGCGCGCCTGGCGCGTAACGCCGAGTTCGCCGCCGGCCTGGAGGGCCCGCTGTTCCAACTGGACAACTCCGGTGACCTCGACGACACGCTACGCACCCTCCTGGCCCGTCTCGGCAGCGACCGCGCATGCGCCTGACCCTGCTCGGCACCGGCGACGCCCGCCAGGTGCCGGTCTACGGTTGCGATTGCCCGGCCTGTCGCAACGCCCGCGCCGACGCCGGCCTGCGTCGCCGTCCCTGTAGCGCGCTGCTGGAGTGCGCCGGCCAGCGCTGGCTGATCGACAGCGGCCTGGTCGATCTCTGCGAGCGCTTCCCGCCCCATAGCCTCGATGGCATCCTCCAGACCCATTACCACGCCGACCACGCCCAGGGCCTGCTGCACCTGCGCTGGGGCCAGGGTCTGGTGATCCCGGTGCACGGCCCGGCCGACCCGGAGGGCCTCGCCGACCTCTACAAGCATCCGGGCATCCTCGATTTCAGCCAGCCCTTCGGCGCCTTCGAGCGGCGCCAGTGGGGCGCGCTGGCGGCGACCGCGTTGCCGCTGGTCCACTCGAAGCCAACCTTCGGCTACTTGCTGGAGGGGGCTTCCGAGGAGGGAACGATACGGCGCCTGGCCTACCTCACCGATACCGTCGGGCTGCCGGCGGACAGCGCCTCGCGATTGCTCGCGGCGCCGCTGGACCTGCTGGTGCTGGACTGCTCGATGCCGCCGCAGGAGCGGCCGCCGCGCAACCACAACGACCTCACGCGGGCACTGGAGTGCATCGAATCGCTGCATCCCCGGCGGGCCGTGTTGACTCACGTCGGGCATGCGCTGGACGCCTGGCTGCTGGACCACCCCGCTGCGTTGCCCGAGGGGGTGGAACTGGCACACGACGGCATGTGCCTGCCGCTGTGAGCGACGCTGTAGCGCCCGGCAAGGCGTTGTGGGCGAAATCAGTCCAGGCTGGGATCGAAGCGGATTCGCCGACCTACCACCAGCGCAAACAGCAGCCAGGCGCCGGATATACCCAGCAGTCCCCAGGCGCACCAGGCGAGGAGGGTGGCGTCGGGCGGCAGGCTCAGCGCCAGGATCGCGCTGGCGATCACCACGAACAGAAGAATGACGGCGGATCGTGACATGGTTTCACTCCCGGAGCCCTCTCCGTCGGGCTCGCTGTTCCTTGTGCCGGCTCAGTGGCGCCGAGGTTCCGTGGCGCCCTTGTCGCTCAGCGGAAGCCTCGCTGGATATTCTTCTCCTCCGCGCTCTATCAGCCAGAGCAGCCCGTAGACGCCGACCGAAAGGGCCAGGGCGGTCAGCGGCAAAGCCAGGATCCACATGTTCTTTCTCCCTTCCGCCCGCCAGCATCCCGGGGACCTGTGCGGCGGTGTAGCGTCGTTGGATGCCGGTCTCCCGGCGCTTGCTTCGTCAGAATGTCCAGGCCTGTTCGTCGGCCGCGGTCACCAGCGCCGTGCCGCGCTCGTCCTCGCCTACGGTGACGATGCGCGGGGATTCTTCGGGCGCCTGGATCACCAGTCGCTGCGCAGCGGGTGCCCACTGCGGTGTTGCGTTGCTGTCCAGCACTACCGGCTTTTCGCCGTTGCGTTCCTGCGTCCTGTCCTCGTCGCCCAGTGCGCTGTTCTGGAAGACTACGAGAGCCAGCAGGGAAAGAAGTCCGGTGCCGACCAGGTTGCGTGAGCTGCTCATGTTCACCTCCATTTCGTAGCTTTGCCAGGCAGATGGCCAAGGTTTGATCCTGAGGGTCTTGTAGCAGCGGTTGTGCCAACTTTTTTCTATAAAAAATCCTTTTAAATCAATGAATTATATATGTGTCCGAGACTCTCTCGCATGCACTTTGCACGGATGGGCATTTTGCCGGTTGCAAAATGCATGATGCTGTCAGCCCAGATGCAGCGCCAGGCTTACGCCGTGGCTGGTGAACCCTAGCGCGGCATAGAAGCGCTGCGCGGTTTCCCGGTCCTGGTGGCTGGAAAGCGCCAGTTTGTAGCAGCCCCAACTGCGCGCGCGCTCCACGGCCCGGCCGATCAGCTCGCGGCCTACGCCCTGGCCGCGGGCGTGGCGGTCGACCACCATGTCTTCGAGAATCGCCGAGCGGGCGAAATCGTGCGCCAGGTGTTCGATCAGATGCAGGGTGCAGGTGCCGAGCAGGCGCTCGCCGCGCTCGGCCACCAGGGTGACCCGGTCGCCGCGCGGTCGTTGCAGCTGGATGGCCAGCAACGCCGGGTCCGGGCGCGGATCGGCGCTACCGAGTTGCTGTAGCAGCAACGACAGGCGCGGCGCGTCGTGCTCGCTGGCGATCCGCACATCGAAGCTGGCGAAGGGGGAGTCCGGTATCCGCGGCTGGCGCGGGGCGTCCGGCAGGTCCTGTGCGGCGGGAATGGCGACGGTCTGGTTCATGCTGCACCTCCAGGGTTGCGGAAAATTATGCGCAGCCTTGGTGGCAGTGGCATGACAAACGCTTTCTCTGCCGTTAACATGCCGCCCGGACGCGGCGCACCGCTCGCCATGTCCGGCGTGTCCCGGTAGCTCAATTGGATAGAGCATCCCCCTCCTAAGGGGAAGGTTGGAGGTTCGACCCCTCTCCGGGACGCCAAATATATCGGGCACTTACCGCAAATCGCTTCTCCTGGGCCAGTTCTTTGTCGGGGCATGGTGGGTGCAGTAAGCCTAAAAGAAAGCCCCGTCCTGAATCGCTCAGACGGGGCTTTTCCATGCCAGCTCAAATGTCTGTCGTCAGCGCCAGCAGGACAACCGGGTGGCCTGCGCCGCTCCCGGTAAGCTCGATCCTCGCTTTCCCTTCTCATCGCGACCTTCGCGCGCGTCTTAATCCTCCGAATACCCTACCAAGCGCATCGCTGGATGCAGCTTCGAGATCTTTCACCTTCATCGAGAGCACGTCCTCATTGTGGTTTTCCGGGCAGTTCTAGCCTAGTGCCATTACGTCGAGGTTTGGGCTCGATGTGATGGTGTGCCTGAGGGCGGTGCCGGCAGATCGCATCCAGGCGGATGAGGTGCTGGAGATAGGCGGAATTTTCCGCCGATCAGGAGGGACCAGAAACTTTCCGGACTCTGGCCGTAGGGGGAGTGCGGAATCATTGCAGATCCTGGCCAAGCCATGCCGGAAAATCTTCCGGTACATGGCGGGAAAGTCTCCGGCACATGCGACGGGCACGCTTTTGTACCCGTATCGGGAGGGATCCCTCGGCGGTGGGTCCGACAAGGTAGGTTTTTCTCACTTTCCCCCATTAGTAGTGGTCGTGATCTGCGGTGCCTGACTGTCTCCTCAAAATTGTGGGCACGGTCGCGCGACCCTCTCCTGAAAATTCAGGAATTTCGTCCCCAGCTCAAAAGAACGTTTTGCGTCCTTTAGCCAGTGCGAGATACCGGGAGTTTTCCTGCATTGCAGGAGATCCGAACTGGCGATTTTCCGGTTTGGCCGGGGTGTCGTTTCATCGTCCTTGGGCATAGCGGGACGGTATCCTCATTGGCCGTCCTCCATTGGAGTTTTTGCCCCCGACGGTGGCCGCAAGGCAGGCCGACTGCTCCACCTCGTCCGAGGTCGGTAGATTCCTGGCTTAATCACCTTGGCCGCGCGCTTGCTCCCGTCTGGATCACGGACAGAAATTTGCGTAAACGCCGTCGGTTCTTAAGACTGGCTCACGGAATACAGTGAACATCTATACGAAACTCGACTGCCGGATATGATCGGCACTGGATTTGGGGCGAATAGTAAGCCGGGTAGATGATCGAGGGGGCTTCATTGGCGAACAGGGATGTGGCAGGAAATGGAGGTTCTTTGTAGGTGCTCATCAAATTCCGCTCGACTTTCTAACAGCGAGACGCGAGAGAGTGGGCTGGGCGCGCTAAGCACGTCCACGAATCACTCTGCACCATGTTTGTCCGGTTTCGCAGTTGCGGGCCGGGCTTTTTATTGTCCCGGAGAAAGGATAGATGAGAATTAAGACACGTATATCAGCCCTGAGGATGTCGCTTTTTATGGTGTGCTTATTGCCTTCGCTATTTTTTGCTCGGGACGTTAATGCAAAACAGTTTTATTGGGTTTTGGCATTTCCTTCTGCCGTTTCTGGGGGGAGCTACAGCTCACCGTCGTCGGCGTGCGCTGTTGTGTTCGACTATTTCAAGTCGAGAACTAACTGGATCGAATCCGTGGAGCCTGTGCGAAGAAATGACAGGACTTTTGATTGCTTTGCGCGCGGCACGGATCCTTCTGGAAGTGCGCACTCTGGAAATGTTGGAGCTATCTCTAGATTTGGCGATTCGTGTCCTTTAGGTGCTGAATATAATGCGGAAACAGGCAGTTGTGATTGTCGGTCAGGGTATGAAATGGATGACTCTGGCTGTAAGCTTCCAGATAAAAACGGCCCCGAAAAGGGACCGCCTCCACCAGAGGGCTGCGCAGGAAATCCGGTCAATATCACCAATGGCAACAAATACCAAGTTGAACACGACTTAAGTATTCCGATCCCGTTGAACCGGTACTACAACGGCCTGGACGGCTTGTGGCGTCATTCGTATTCTGCGCGTATAACCCGCAAGGGTGATGGCTTCCTACTCTACCGCGAAAACGGAAAAGCCTCGGAGTTCACGGGGTCGGGAAACGATCTAACCTCCATCACAGACCTGGGTAGACTCAGCCGGTTATCAGGGGGATTTATATATGCCTCCGAACTCAACGAAGTGATGGAGTTCGACCAGAATGGAATACTCACTAAACTCACCACCAAGGAAGGTCGCAAGTATCGTGTAGAGCGAGGCGCTAATCTTACGATTAGCGACGAGCATGGCAACAAGCTCGTTCTCTCGGAGGGAACCAACCATCAACTCCTTCGCGCTCAGACAGGGGGTATATCCATTGAGTACACATACGACAAGGAACAGCGACTCACTTCGGTAACACGAACAGATGGGCAATACAGCACGAAAACACAGTACCTCTATGACGACCCGAGGAACATAAAACTACTTACAGGCATCCAGGATAACAATAATCGCCGGTTCGCCACCTGGGCCTACGACAACCAAGGCCGCGCCATCTCCAGCGAACACGCCAACGGCGCCGAAAAGGTCTCCCTCGCCTACAACGATGACGGCTCCACCACCGTCACCAACGAATACGGCAAGCAGGCCACCTACCGCTTCCAGGTGATCCAGGGCATCAAGCGCATCGTCGCCATCGAAGGCGAACCCTCTCCCAACTGCCCCAGCAGCAATTCCACCTTCACCTATGACGAACGCGGACTGCTCACCAGCAAACGCGACAACAACGGCAACCTGACCACCTACCAGTACAGCGCCCGTGGCCTGGAGACCTCGCGCACCGAGGCCGCCGGCACTGCACAAGCGCGCACCATCACAACCGACTGGCACCCGACCC
>NZ_KV800320.1:0-28033 GCF_001810205.1 Pseudomonas sp. HMSC076A11
TCCCGTAGGGCGCATGACGCCAACGGCGTTATCCGCCGACACCCGGCCTCGTTGTCACATGCCACGCGAACCGGCATATTGCCAACCCGCCGGACATCGCGCCGGCCCGTCGCACGCTATGCTCATGCCCACACCCGGACCGGAAGCGCCTCCATGCATTTGCTGTTCAGCGTCTACCTGAAGATGCTGGTGCTCTATAGCCCCTTCTTCGTGCTGTCCTGCTTCATCAGCCTCAGCCGCGGCTTCGGCCCGCGCGACCGCAAGCGCATGGCCTGGCGGGTGGCCCTGGCGGCGCTGATCGCCAGCGTCGCGCTGTACCTGTTCGGCCGCTACATCTTCATCCTCTTCGGTATCACCGCCGACGCCTTCCGCATCGGCGCCGGCAGCGTGCTGTTCATCTCCGCGCTGGGCATGGCCCAGGGTCGCGCGGCGGTGCAGAGCGACAACGTGCAGCAGGACGTGACCATCGTCCCGCTGACCATTCCTCTCACCGTCGGCCCCGGCACCATCGGCGCGCTGCTGGTGATGGGCGTCGGCCAGGGCTGGGAGGCCAAGCTGATCTCCCTGGTGGCGATCTTCCTCGCCTGCCTGACCCTCGGCACCACGCTCTATCTTTCCGACCGCATCGAACGCCTGCTTGGCGACCAGGGGCTACAGATCGTCAGTCGCCTGATGGGCCTGTTCGTCTGCGCACTGGCGGCGCAGATCATCGTCACCGGCCTGAAGGGTTCGCTGTTCCCAGGCTGAGCGCACCAGCCTGAGGCGGACGCCCTGGATGCCGCGCCCTGACGCACCGCGGTGGTGCCAGGACGGAGCGACGGCGTTCCCATGGACGCGCCGCCGGCGGCAAGGAGGGAGGTCAGCGCGACGCCTCCCCTTCCGGAGCCCACGGCGCCTTCTCCGTCGATATCCGGCGAAAACCCGTTGAAAACGCAGCCTTCCCCGGCATAGCCAGACCTGCTCGGCATGCTTCCCCGGCGACTCGCGGCGCCTTTTCGCCGACCGATACCGGCCAGCGCCAAGAAGAGGCACAGCCTTTGCTCTGGAGCCTCGACGAAGAGATCCAGGCCGCAGTGCGCACCCCGCCGTCCACCGGACGGATGCCCGACGACAAGCACGACGCCTCCTGAAAACTGCCGCCCCGACCGCTGGTGAATGGAGAACAACACCAATGAAACGTCGCAGTCTGCTCAAGGCCTTCACGCTGTCCGCGTCCATCGCTTCCATGGGCCTGTCCTGGTCCATCCAGGCCGCCGAAACCATCAAGGTCGGCATCCTCCACTCGCTGTCCGGGACCATGGCGATCTCCGAGACCTCGCTGAAGGACATGGCCCTGATGACCATCGACGAGATCAACGCCAAGGGCGGGGTCAACGGCAGGAAGCTGGAGGCGGTGGTGGTCGATCCCGCGTCGAACTGGCCGCTGTTCGCGGAAAAGGCCCGCCAGTTGCTGACCCAGGACAAGGTCGCGGTGGTCTTCGGTTGCTGGACCTCGGTGTCGCGCAAATCGGTGTTGCCGGTGTTCGAGGAACTCAACGGATTGCTGTTCTACCCGGTCCAGTACGAGGGCGAGGAACTCTCGCCGAACGTCTTCTATACCGGCGCGGCGCCGAACCAGCAGGCGATCCCGGCGGTGGAGTACCTGATGAGCGAGGACGGCGGCGGCGCCAGGCGCTTCTTCCTGCTCGGCACCGACTATGTCTACCCGCGCACCACCAACAAGATCCTGCGCGCCTTCCTGCACAGCAAGGGCGTGGACGACAAGGACATCCAGGAGGTCTACACGCCGTTCGGCCACAGCGACTACCAGACCATCGTCGCCGACATCAAGAAGTTCGCCGCAGGCGGCAAGACCGCGGTGGTCTCCACCGTCAATGGCGACTCCAACGTGCCCTTCTACAAGGAACTGGCCAACCAGGGCCTGGAAGCCACCGAGGTACCGGTGGTGGCCTTCTCCGTAGGCGAGGAAGAACTGCGCGGCATCGACACCAAGCCGCTGGTCGGCAACCTCGCGGCATGGAACTACTTCGAGTCGGTGAGCAATCCGGTCAACGAGAAGTTCGTCGCCGACTGGAAAGCCTACGCCAAGGCGAAGAACCTGCCGAACTACGGCACCGCGGTGACCAACGACCCCATGGAAGCCACCTACGTCGGCATCCACATGTGGGCGCAGGCCGTGGAAAAGGCCGGCAGCACCGAGGTCGACAAGGTTCGCGAGGCGATGGCCGGGCAAAGCTTCAAGGCGCCATCCGGCTACACGCTGGTCATGGACAAGAGCAACCACCACCTGCACAAGCCGGTGATGATCGGCGAGATCCAGGACGACGGCCAGTTCGAAGTGGTCTGGAAGACCCCCGAGCCGCTTCGCGCGCAACCCTGGAGCCCGTTCATCCCGGGCAACGAGAAGAAGCCGGAGCATGCGCTGAAGAGCAACTGAGTTCTGCCGTGAAGAACCCTGCCCCCCCTGACCAGGCGTTCCCCTGAACGGAACGGGAACGCCCCGGTCGCGCGCCTAACGGCCCCCTCGTCCTTCAGGGAGAGGGCGGGGGACCGGCCATACCGCACGTCGCCCAGGAACCCCAGCATGCCCCTTGCCCTCCTCACCCGCCCGCTCCAGGCCTGTGTCCTGGTCCTGGCCGCCCTTCTCGCGGTGACGGCCTACGCCGGACCGGCGCAGGACTTCGCCGCTGCCGACAACGGCGGTCGCGCCCACCTGCTCGAACACTGGGCGGCGACGCCCGACGCCGGTCGCCTGGCCTTTCTCGAAGCGCTGCGCCACAACCGCATTGCGCTGGACAGCCGCCAGCAGCCATTCATCCTCGGCGCCGACCAGCGTTTCCAGGCCGCCGAAGGCGACGCCCTGCCGGACGGCGAGCCGAAGCCGCTGCGCCTGAACAATCGCCTGCGCGGCCTGCTCAACACCGCCCTGGCCAGCCACCAGTTGGTGGCCAACGAAGTGCCGCTGCGGCAGGCCGCCGCGCAGCAGTTGCAGAAAACCGCCAAGGCCGCGCAACGGCCGCTGCTCGAAGCGCGCCTGCGGATCGAGAGCGACGCTGGCGTGAAGGAAGCCCTCGGCCTGGCCCTGGCCAACCTGCAACTCGGCGATCCCGACCCGGCGCTACGCCTTTCCGCCGTGCGCCTGCTCGGCGAGTCCGGCGATCCGCTGGCGCGAACCCGCCTGGAGAACCTGCTCGACCCGGCGGTGGAACCGGAGGAAGGCGTGCGCATCGCCGCCGCCACCAGCCTGGCCCAGGTCAAGCGCCGACTGCTGGTCGGCGACCTGCTCGGCCAGGCCTTCAGTGGCCTGTCGCTGGGCTCGATCCTGCTGCTCGCGGCGCTCGGCCTGGCGATCACCTACGGCCTGCTCGGGGTGATCAACATGGCCCACGGCGAAATGCTCATGCTCGGCGCCTATTCCACCTACGTGGTGCAACTGCTGTTCCAGCGCCTGGCGCCGGAATGGCTGGCGCTCTACCCGTTGCTGGCGCTACCGGTGGCGTTCTGCGTCAGCGCCGCCATCGGCATGGCCCTGGAGCGCACGGTGATCCGCCATCTCTACGGCCGGCCGCTGGAAACCCTGCTCGCCACCTGGGGCATCAGCCTGGTGCTGATCCAACTGGTGCGGATGCTGTTCGGCGCGCAGAACGTCGAGGTAGCCAACCCGGCCTGGCTGTCCGGCGGCATCCAGGTGCTGCCGAACCTGGTGCTGCCGTGGAACCGCATCGTCATCATCGGCTTCGCCCTGTTCGTGCTGCTCCTCACCTGGCTGCTGCTGAACCGTACGCGGCTCGGCCTGAACGTCCGCGCGGTGACCCAGAACCGCAACATGGCGGCCTGCTGCGGGGTGCCCACAGGGCGCGTGGACATGCTCGCCTTCGGTCTCGGCTCGGGCATCGCCGGGCTCGGCGGGGTAGCCCTGTCGCAGGTCGGCAACGTCGGCCCGGACCTCGGCCAGGGCTACATCATCGACTCCTTCCTGGTGGTGGTGCTCGGCGGCGTCGGCCAGCTCGCCGGCAGCGTCCTCGCCGCCTTCGGCCTCGGCGTGGCGAACAAGATCCTCGAACCGCAGATCGGCGCGGTGCTGGGCAAGATCCTGATCCTCGCGCTGATCGTCCTGTTCATCCAGAAACGCCCGCAGGGACTGTTCGCCCTGAAAGGGAGGGTCATCGATTGAACCAGCCACTCACCGTCACCCTCGCCCGCCGGGCCGGCGGCCGCGTCACCGCTATCGCGCTCGGCGCAGCCTTCGCCACGCTGCTGGCCATGCCGCTGCTGCACCTGCTGCCGGCGGACAGCGCGCTGCACCTTTCGGCCTACAGCCTGACCCTGACCGGCAAGATCCTCTGCTACGCCATCGTCGCCCTCGCCCTCGACCTGGTCTGGGGCTACGCCGGCCTGCTGTCCCTCGGCCACGGGCTGTTCTTCGCCCTCGGCGGCTACGCCATGGGCATGTACCTGATGCGCCAGGCCTCCGGCGACAGCCTGCCGGCGTTCATGACCTTCCTTTCCTGGAACGAACTGCCCTGGTACTGGGCCGGCACCCAGCACTTCCTCTGGGCGCTGTGCCTGGTGGTGCTGGTGCCCGGCGCGCTGGCCTTCGCCTTCGGCTACTTCGCCTTCCGCTCGCGGATCCGCGGCGTGTACTTCTCGATCATGACCCAGGCCCTGACCTTCGCCGGCATGCTGCTGTTCTTCCGCAACGAGACCGGTTTCGGCGGCAACAACGGCTTCACCGACTTCCGCAGCATCCTCGGCTTCCCGATCACCGCGCCGGGCACCCGCGCCGCCCTGTTCCTCGCCACCGTCGCGCTGCTCGCGGCCAGCCTGCTGCTCGGCTGGCGCCTGGCGCGAAGCAAGTTCGGCCGGGTCCTCACCGCGCTGCGCGACGCCGAGAACCGCCTGATGTTCTGCGGCTACGACCCGCGCGGCTACAAGCTCTTCGTCTGGACCCTGAGCGCGGTGCTCTGCGGCCTCGCCGGCGCGCTGTTCGTGCCGCAGGTGGGGATCATCAACCCCAGCGAGATGTCGCCGACCAACTCCATCGAGGCCGCCGTCTGGGTCGCCCTCGGCGGACGCGGCACCCTGCTCGGCCCGCTGCTCGGCGCCGGCGTGGTGAACGGCGCGAAGAGCTGGTTCACCGTGGCCTTCCCGGAATACTGGCTGTTCTTCCTCGGCGCGCTGTTCATCGTCGTCACCCTGTACCTGCCGCGCGGCCTGCTCGGCCTGCTGCGCAAGGAGAAGGAGCAATGAGGACCACCCCGCACCTGATGCTCGAACCGGCCTTCCACCCCGGCCTCGATAGCGCCGGCAGCGGCCGCGACGCCATCGGCCTGGGCGCCGCCACCAGCGGCCGGCTGGACGCGCGCCACGGCACCATCCTCAGCCTGGAAGACATCAACGTCAGCTTCGACGGCTTCAAGGCCCTGCGCGACCTGACCCTGTACATCGGCGTCGGCGAATTGCGCTGCATCATCGGCCCCAACGGCGCCGGCAAGACCACCCTGATGGACGTGATCACCGGCAAGACCCGCCCGCAGAGCGGTACCGCGTATTTCGGCGACACCCTCGACCTGACCCGCATGAGCGAGGTGCAGATCGCCCAGGCCGGGATCGGTCGCAAGTTCCAGAAGCCTACGGTGTTCGAGGCCCTGAGCGTGTTCGAGAACCTCGAACTGGCGCAGAGGGCCGACAAGTCGGTGTGGGCCAGCCTGCGCGCGCGGCTCGACGGCACGCAGAGGGAACGCATCGAGGAGGTGCTCGCCACCATCCGCCTGCTGGAGTCGCGGCAGCGTCCGGCGGGTTTGCTGTCCCACGGCCAGAAGCAGTTCCTCGAGATCGGCATGCTGCTGGTGCAGGAACCGCAGTTGCTGCTGCTCGACGAGCCGGTGGCGGGCATGACCGATGCCGAGACCGAATTCACCGCCGAGCTGTTCAAGTCCCTGGCGCGCAAGCACTCGCTGATGGTGGTGGAGCACGACATGGGTTTCGTCGGCAGCATCGCCGACCATGTCACCGTGCTGCACCAGGGCCGCGTGCTGGCCGAAGGCTCGCTGGCGGAGGTACAGGCCGACGAACAGGTGATCGAGGTCTACCTCGGTCGCTGACGCCAGCCATCCGCTCGGCGGGTAGCGCCTGCCAAGTGGCGCCCGTCGCGTAAGGCGAATGACCGCTCGCGGTTATCCGCCGAGCCAGGTTGGGAATCGCAGTGAAGAACCATCACGGGACAAATGGAAGAGAACCATGCTGCAAGTCGACAAGCTCCACCAGTACTACGGCGGTAGCCATATCCTCCGTGGCCTGAGCTTCGAGGCGAAGGTGGGCGAGGTGACCTGCCTGCTCGGTCGCAACGGGGTGGGCAAGACCACCCTGCTGCGCTGCCTGATGGGCCTGGTCCCGGCCCGCGAGGGCCAGGTCGCCTGGGAAGGCCGTTCGCTCACCGGACTCAGGCCGCACCAGCGGGTCCGCGCCGGGATCGCCTACGTGCCGCAGGGACGGGAAATCTTCCCCCGGCTGACGGTGGAAGAGAACCTGCTGATGGGACTGTCCCGTTTCAGCGCCAGGGACGCCCGGGCGGTGCCGGACTTCATCTACGAGCTGTTCCCGGTCCTGCGCGAAATGAAACAGCGCCGCGGCGGCGACCTCTCCGGCGGCCAGCAGCAGCAACTGGCGATCGGCCGCGCCCTGGCCAGCCAGCCGCGACTGCTGATCCTCGACGAACCCACGGAAGGCATCCAGCCTTCGGTGATCAAGGAGATCGGCGCGGTCGTCCGCAGCCTGGCGGCGCGCGGCGACATGGCGATCCTGCTGGTCGAGCAGTTCTACGACTTCGCCGCCGAACTGGCCGACCAATACCTGGTGATGGCGCGCGGCGAGATCGTCCAGCAGGGCCGCGGCCGCGACATGGAGAGCGAGGGCGTGCGCGGGCTGGTGGCGATTTGAACGGACTGGGACACACTGCCGCTGGCGCAACCGGGGCCTGCGCTGGCAATCTCTATGCCCTCGTCTTTCCGCAGGAGGTCGAAATGACCGTCACTCTGCGCCCGGCCGTCCAGGCCGACGCGGGCTTCGCCGCGCTCTGCGTCGCCGCCGCCTATGCCCCGTGGATCGCGGTGATCGGCCGCAAGCCCTGGCCGATGACCCAGGACTACCACGAGGTGATCGCCAGCGACCGGGTCCTCATCGCCGAGCACGACGGCCAGCCGGTCGGCCTGCTGGTGACGCGGGAAACCGCCGACGGCTTCCTCGTCGACAACCTCGCCGTGCTTCCCGAATGCAAGGGCCAGGGCATCGGCCGACAACTGCTGGAGCGTGCCGAGCGCGACGCAACGAGCCTCGGCTACCGCTCGCTGTACCTCTACACCAATGAGCGGATGACGGAAAACATCGAGCTCTACGCCAGGGTCGGCTACCTCGAATACGAACGCCGCCAGGAAGAGGGATTCCGCCGCGTGTTCATGCGCAAGGCCCTGGCCTGACCCGACCGATGACCGCCGCCCTCCCCGACCTGAGCTTCCACCCCGCCTGGCACGCCCAACTGGAGCTGGCCTACGCCCGCGCCGGCGACGCCACCCGCCCGGTGACGCGGCGCCACGCCGGACCGCTGCGGGTGCAGAAGCACCTCTACGCCGAAGGCCCGGAAGTCTGCCAGCACATCCTCGTGCATCCGCCCGGCGGCATCGCCGGCGGCGACAGCCTGGCCTTCGACGTGCGCCTCGGCGAACGCGCCTGGGCCCAGCTCACCAGCCCCGGCGCGGCCAAGTGGTACCGCGCCGCCTGCCCGTCGCGGCAGACCCTGGAGATCCACCTGGAGCCCGGCGCCACCCTGGAATGGCTGCCGCAGGAAAGCATCGTCTTCGCCGGCGCCCAGGCCGAACTGGAAACCCGTATCCAGCTGCGCGGCGACGCCCGCCTGTTCTACTGGGACATGGTCGCGCTAGGCCGCCCGGCCAGCGGCGAGCGCTTCGTCAGCGGCCACTTCGTCGCGGCCCTGGACATCCGTCGCGACGACCGCCTGCTCTGGCACGAGCGCCAGCGCATCGACGGCGGCGACCGCCTGCTCGACTCGCCGATCGGCCTCGCCGGGCATCCGGTGCTGGCGACCCTGGTCGCCAGCGGCGAGATCGACACCGACCTGCTGCAACGCTGCCGCGCGCTCCCCTGCGCCGGCCGCGGCAACCTCAGCCAGTTGCCCGGCGGCCTGCTGGTGGCGCGCTGCCTGGCCGACGAGGCGCTGCACGCGCGTGCCTGGCTGATCGAACTCTGGCGCCTGCTGCGGCCGGCGCTGCTCGGCCGCGAGGCCGTTCCCCCACGCATCTGGAGTACCTGAGATGGACTTGTCCCCTCGCGAGAAAGACAAGCTGCTGATCTTCACCGCCGGCCTGCTCGCCGAGCGCCGGCTGGCACGCGGTCTCAAGCTGAACTACCCGGAGGCGGTGGCGCTGATCTCCGCCGCCCTGCTGGAGGGCGCGCGCGACGGCCGCAGCGTCGCCGAGCTGATGCACTACGGCACCACCCTGCTGAACCGCGAGCAGGTGATGGAGGGCGTGCCGGAGATGATCCCGGACATCCAGGTGGAGGCCACCTTCCCCGACGGCACCAAGCTGGTGACCGTCCACCAGCCCATCGCCTGAGGCCGGCCATGAGCGCTTCGATCCGCGACGCCGGCGTCGCCGACCTGCCCGGCATCCTCGCCATCTACAACGACGCCGTGGGCAATACCACGGCGATCTGGAACGAAACCCCGGTGGACCTGGCCAACCGCCAGGCCTGGTTCGACACCCGCGCCCGCCAGGGCTACCCGATCCTGGTGGCAAGCGACGCCGCCGGCGAAGTGCTCGGCTACGCCTCCTACGGCGACTGGCGACCCTTCGAGGGCTTCCGCGGCACCGTCGAGCACTCCGTCTACGTGCGCGACGACCAGCGCGGCAAAGGCCTCGGCGTGCAACTGCTGCTGGCGCTGATCGAACGTGCGCGGGCCCAGGGCCTGCACGTCATGGTGGCCGCCATCGAAAGCGGCAATGCCGCCTCGATCGGCCTGCACCGGCGCCTCGGCTTCGAGATCAGCGGGCAGATGCCGCAGGTGGGCCAGAAGTTCGGCCGCTGGCTCGACCTGACCTTCATGCAACTGAACCTCGACCCGACGCGCAGCGCGCCCTGAGCCCCAAGGAGCCCCCATGATCCCCGGTGAATACGACATCCAGCCCGGCGATATCGAACTCAACGCCGGCCGCCGCACCCTCGCCCTGAGCGTGGCGAACACCGGCGACCGGCCGATCCAGGTCGGCTCGCACTACCACTTCTTCGAGGTCAACGACGCCCTCGCCTTCGACCGTCCGGCCACCCGTGGCATGCGCCTGAACATCGCCGCCGGCACCGCGGTGCGCTTCGAACCGGGGCAGAGCCGCGAGGTGGAGCTGGTGGAAATCGGCGGCGGACGGCGGGTATACGGCTTTGCCGGGCGGGTGATGGGGGACCTCTAGGGCCCCACTGGCCAGGTTCGACCAAAGACAGCGAACACCGACGATCGCCAAAGGAGCGTTCGATGAAAATCAGCAGACAAGCCTACGCCGACATGTTCGGCCCCACCGTCGGCGACCGCGTGCGCCTGGCCGACACCGACCTGTGGATCGAGGTGGAACGGGACTTCACCGTCTATGGCGAGGAAGTGAAGTTCGGCGGCGGCAAGGTCATCCGCGACGGCATGGGCCAGAGCCAGCTGGGCGCGGCGCAGGTGGTCGACACGGTGATCACCAATGCGCTGATCCTCGACCACTGGGGCGTGGTCAAGGCCGACGTCGGTCTCAAGGACGGGCGCATCCAGGCCATCGGCAAGGCCGGCAACCCGGACATCCAGCCCGGGGTGAACATCGCCATCGGCGCCGGCACCGAGGTGATCGCCGGCGAGGGCATGATCCTCACCGCCGGCGGCATCGACACGCACATCCACTTCATCTGCCCGCAGCAGATCGAAGAGGCGCTGATGAGCGGGGTCACCACCATGATCGGCGGCGGCACCGGCCCCGCCGCCGGGACCAACGCCACCACCTGCACCTCCGGTCCCTGGCACATGGCGCGGATGCTCCAGGCCGCCGACGCCTTCCCGATGAACATCGGCTTCACCGGCAAGGGCAACGCCAGCCTGCCGCTGCCGCTGGAGGAGCAGGTGCTCGCCGGCGCCATCGGCCTGAAGCTGCACGAGGACTGGGGCAGCACCCCGGCGGCGATCGACAACTGCCTGGAGGTCGCCGAGCGCCACGACATCCAGGTGGCGATCCACACCGACACCCTCAACGAATCCGGCTTCGTCGAGACCACCCTCGGCGCCTTCAAGGGCCGCACCATCCACACCTACCACACCGAGGGCGCCGGCGGCGGCCACGCACCGGACATCATCAAGGCCTGCGGCTTCGCCAACGTGCTGCCCAGCTCGACCAACCCGACACGGCCGTTCACCCGCAATACCATCGACGAGCACCTGGACATGCTGATGGTCTGCCACCACCTCGACCCGGCCATCGCCGAGGACGTGGCCTTCGCCGAGTCGCGCATCCGCCGCGAGACCATCGCCGCCGAGGACATCCTCCACGACCTCGGCGCGTTCAGCATGATCAGCTCCGACAGCCAGGCCATGGGCCGGGTCGGCGAAGTGATCACGCGCACCTGGCAGACCGCCGACAAGATGAAGCGCCAGCGCGGCCGCCTCGACGGCGACGGTGCGCGCAACGACAACTTCCGCGCCAGGCGCTACATCGCCAAGTACACCATCAACCCGGCGATCACCCACGGCATCAGCCATGAAGTGGGCTCCGTCGAAGCCGGCAAGTGGGCCGACCTGGTGCTCTGGCGCCCGGCCTTCTTCGGCGTCAAGCCGAGCCTGATCCTCAAGGGCGGGGCCATCGCCGCCAGCCTGATGGGCGACATCAACGGCTCGATCCCCACGCCGCAGCCGGTGCACTACCGACCGATGTTCGCCAGCTACGCCGGCAGCCGTCACGCGACCAGCCTGACCTTCGTCAGCCAGGCCGCCTTCGCCGCCGGCGTACCGCAGCAGCTCGGCCTGCGCAAGGCCATCGGCGTGGTCAGCGGCTGTCGCGGTGTGCAGAAGACCGACCTGATCCACAACGGCTACCTGCCGACCATCGAGGTCGACGCACAGAACTACCAGGTACGCGCCGACGGCCAGTTGCTCTGGTGCGAACCGGCGGACGTGCTGCCGATGGCGCAGCGCTATTTCCTGTTCTGATTCCCACGCGACGGGTCCCGGCGCCACGCCGGGACGTCGACCGCTCCGTTCGGACAGCTTGGCTTGCCGGCGCTAGCGGCGACAATGGCGCCTACCCGTAGCCGCCGGCAGTCCGTCCATGTCCTCCCGCCAATCGTCCCGCAACGCTTCCACCCCGTATCTGGCCAAGGCCTTCCAGGCAACGGCCATCGTCGTGGTGAGCTACTTCCTCTACTGGACCTACCAGCTCTACCAGTACGGCGAGATTCCCATCAGCAAGAAGGACGTGATGCTGCGCCAAGCCATCCTCGCGCGCTTTCCGGCGGACTACGAGGTGGAGATCAAGGGCGCCGACCTGCTCGGCTTCGGCGAGAAATTCCTGGTCGCCTACGGCAATCGGCGCTTCGTCGGCAAGGCCTTCGCCATGGACGACCAGGTCATCGAGCGCCTGGAGCGGAACCAGGGACGGACCAACCTGCCGCTGGTGAAGGTGTTCTACATCGCCGAACCCGGCCTCCTCTCCTCGCTGCTCAACCTCTCCCCGTTCCTGGATATCCAGAAGAACATGGTCGAGCTGAGCCTCCGGGAATACCGGAAGATCCAGTTGGTCCCCTTCGATCCGGACGCGAAGCGGAAACCGCGCGAGCAGTTCGAAACCGATTATGCCTTCCCCCAGCTGTTCAGCCTCAGCCAACTGGAAGTCGCCGACTACGACGGCGACGGCCGCGACGAACTGCGCCTGGGCTACCTGTCCTACGCCGGCGGTTCGGGAGGGACGCGCTGGTCGGTGATCTACGACCTGAAGGACGGCGCGCTGACCGCCCATTCCGGCTATCCGGAAATGCTCGACATCGACGTCGCCCAGTTCATCCAGGCGGTCAACCTGTACGCCGGCCTCGACGGCACCTTGCCGCGCGACCAGCGTCAGCTGGAAGACGTGGTCGGCCGAGGCAGCGAGCGCTTCGCGCTGACCGCCGCGGAGCGCCAGGCACTGGTCGCCGACCCGCCGCAGCGGGACGACTACGCCAGGGTCCTGATGAGCCTTTCGCCGCGCTCGCCCTACGCCCCCGATCGCTTCATCGACCTCGGCGACGGCAGCCGACTGAGCCTGGCCCCGCGCCATACCGACGATTACTCGACCTTCCTCGACATCGGCGGGAAGAAAATCTTCGTCGAAGCCTTCTACGTCGACGACGACGCCTGCCACTGGTGCGAGCATCGCTGGCGAGTGATGGCTTTCCATTACGACGACGGTCGCTGGATCTCGGACCGCACCATCAACGGCGACAGCTTCAACGGGCAATGGCTGCGCAACGCGGAGCCGCTGGGCCTCAACGACGTTTTCGGCACCTACCGCGACCAGGGCCCGGCGGGCCTGGCCTGGTCCTTCATCGACCCGCGCTGGACCGCCTCCAGCCAGCATGACATGGACGATCCGCTGGGCGTGGGAATGCGCACCCTGTCGCCGGTGGAGCAATGGGTGAAGGAACGCTATCGGGAAAACTGAGGCAGGCCTTCAGCGCAACTGGCTGTCCTTGCTGCCGCGGCGGTTGTAGCCGCTGAACTTCGCCTGTTCCCTGTCGTGCTCGGCCTGGCAGTTGACGCACAGGCGCACGCCGGGAATCGCCCGGCGCCGCGCCTCGGGGATAGTCGCGTCGCACTCTTCGCAATGGGTCAGGCTCTCGCCACGAGGCAACTGGCTGCGCGCACGAGCGATGGCATCCTCGATCGTGCTGTCGATCTGTTCCTGCACCGCACCGTCGTTCGCCCACCCGCTGGCCATGACTGACTCCTCTGGCTGAAACCCTGGAACCTCCAGATATGGGCGTTCGCCCGCGGCTTTGCAAGGGCGGCGCGACCATCGGCCTGGCGTGGCACAATCGCCAGCCAAGCCTGAAGGTACACCGCATGATGGGACCGTTCCGCCGCCTCGCCCACCTGATCGACCAGGGCCGCCAGCTCGACGCCGCGCTCGCCGGCGATCCGTTCGCTCTGCCGGCGCCGGAGGACCGCTATAGCGTCCGGCAACTGCACGGCCTGTATCCGCGCCGTCATCCCGGTCTCTACGCACCGCTGCTCGGCAGCCTGGCGCTGCTGCTCGGTGCCGCGCCGCTGGGTCTTGCCGCGCTGCGCCTGGCATTGCCGGAGGCTCCTTTGCGGCCGCTGGGCTGGCTCTCCGCCCTGCCGCTGCTGGCGGCCTGGCTGTGGCTGATCGCCCTGCTCTCCCGTGGCGCCAGCCTCGGCCCGCGCCTGGCCCGCGACGCCAGCCTGCTGCTGGTCGGCACCGGGCTCCTGCTGCGCCTGGCCAGCGGCGAGACGTCGGGCCTGGTGGCCCTCGGCGGCGGCGCCTGTGCCTGGCTGCTGTTCAACAGCCGGGCGATGCAACGCTACATGGAACTGGTCTACGCCCAGCGCCTGTACCGCGCCCAGTCGGCCAACCGCCCCGGTTCGGCGCAGCGGCGCCTGGCCAACCAGGCCGCCTACCGCGAACGCAAGCGACGCGAGCGCTCCGGGCGATCCTGAACCAGACTGTCGCCCTGCGACCTTCTGCGCATTGGCGGGCGCCGCCGACCTGCAGGCGCGGCAGCGCAACATGGGCCTGGCCTGAGGTCGCCTACTCTTTGACTTCCATGTAGTCGCGGGCCCAGGCCTGGTATTCCTCGGGGAAGGTGTACTTCTTCGACAGCTCCGAGGCGGTCAGGTCCGAGGCCACCGCACCGCGCTCCTCGCGCAGGCAGTCGTAGGTCGCCTTGATCGCGGCGAAATAGGCGGCGTGGCCGTTGACCACGACACGCACGCCGAGCCGCGCCAGGCGGGCGTCGTCGCGCAGTTGCGGATTACCGTAGGTGACCAGCATCAGCGGGATGTGCAGGTGCTCGGCGATCGCCTCGAGGTGGGCGAAGTCGCGCACGCCGACCAGGCAGATACCATCGGCGCCGGCTTCCTGGTAGGCCAGGGTGCGCTGGATCACCGCATCGACGTCGATCAGTTCGGCGTTGGTCCGGGCAATGATGGTCAACGCCGGGTCGACCCTCGCCTCCAGGGCCGCGCGGATCTTGCCGACGCCTTCCTCGACGCAGATCAGGTCGGTGGACTTGCGCCCGAACTGCGCCGGCAGCAGGGTGTCCTCGATGGTCAGCGCGGCGATTCCGGCGCGCTCCAGTTCGACCACCGTACGCATCACGTTCAGCGCGTTGCCGTAGCCGTGGTCGGCGTCGGCGATCACCGGCAGGCGCGCCACCCGGCCGATGCGGGTGGCCTGCTCGACGAATTCGCTGAGGGTGATCAGGGCGAAGTCCGGCGCCGCCAGGACCTGCAGGGAAGCCACCGAACCGCCGAGGATGCCGCACTCGAAGCCGAGGTCGGCGGCGATACGCGCCGACATGGGATCGAACACGGAAGCGGTGTGGTAGCAACGGGAGGAGTCCAACAGCGCGCGAAACATCGCACGCAACTCATGGTGTGAGGCTCTATGCATGGCGAAATCCAGGACAACACGGCAAGACGGAGTGGGAAAGCAGCGCCAACATAGCACCATGCGCAGGCCCCTTGGCAAATCCGTATACAAAGGTCGGGGCGGCCCGCACGGACGTACCAGGACGCTTCCTGCCGATCGCCGGCGGTGAAATCCGCGACGCTCTCGCATACACTGCGCGGCCGTTTTTTTCCCGGACCGTTTCGCGCCATGAACCCGAGCACCGCCGCCCGCGCCCTGGGCATCGATTTTGGCACCTCCAACTCCACCGTCGGCTGGTGGCGGCCGGAGGTCGAACCGCTGATCGAGCTGGAGGACGGCAAGATCACCCTGCCCTCGGTGGTGTTCTTCAACGTCGAGGAGCGCCGCCCGGTCTACGGCCGCCAGGCGCTCGGCGAGTACCTGGAGGGCTACGAGGGCCGGCTGATGCGCTCGCTGAAGAGCCTGCTGGGCTCCAAGCTGCTGAAGAGCGAGACCACCGTGCTCGGCAGCGCCCTGCCGTTCAAGGACCTGCTCGGCCTGTTCATCGGCCAGCTCAAGGCGCGCGGCGAGGCCGCCGCCGGGCAAGCCTTCGACGCGGTGGTGCTGGGTCGCCCGGTGTTCTTCGTCGACGACGACCCGGAGGCCGACCGCGAGGCCCAGGACACCCTGGTGCAGGTGGCCAACAAGCTCGGCTTCAAGGAGGTTTCCTTCCAGTACGAACCGATCGCCGCGGCCTTCGACTACGAGCGCGGCATCCAGCGCGAGGAACTGGTCCTGATCGTCGACATCGGCGGCGGCACCTCGGACTTCTCCCTGGTGCGCCTGGCGCCGGAGCGGCGCAACCTGGCCGAGCGCCAGGACGACATCCTGGCCACCGGCGGCGTGCACATCGGCGGTACCGACTTCGACAAGCAGCTCAGCCTGGAAGGCGTGATGCCGCTGTTCGGCTACGGCAGCCGGATGAAGAGCGACGCCTTCATGCCCACCAGCTACCACCTGAACCTGGCCACCTGGCACACCATCAACGCGGTGTACGCGCAGAAGTCGCAATTGGCGCTGAAGAACATGCGCTACGACATCGTCGACAGCACCGGCATCGACCGCCTCTTCAGGCTCATCGAGGAACGCGCCGGGCACTGGCTGGCAATGCAGGTGGAAGACAGCAAGATCCGCCTGACCGAAACCGAGCGCCTGCACCTCTCGCTGGAGCGCATCGAGCCCGGGCTCGGCGTGGAGCTGACCCGTGGGCTGTTCGAGAACGCCGTCGACGGACTGCTGGAGCGCGTGCGCAACAGCGTCGCGCAACTGCTGGCCTCGGCGGGGGTCGACCCGGACCGGGTCGACACGGTGTTCTTCACCGGCGGTTCGAGCGGCATTCCGGCGCTGCGCCGGAGCGTCTCGGCGATGCTGCCCAACGCCAGTCATGTCGAGGGCAACCTGTTCGGCAGCATCGGCAGCGGCCTGGCCATCGAGGCGAAGAAGCGCTACGGCTGAGCCGCCCTGGCCGCGCCCCTGCCCTATAGGGGGATAAGGTCACACCGGGCCCGCCATGGCGGATAACCGCGAGCGGTTATTCGCCCTACGCCAAGACCACGCCACACCCGTCCGCAGGGCGGATAACGCCACAGGCGCTATCCGCCGCCACACCGAGCCCGACGAGGGCGGGACTCACTTCTTCAGGCAGGTGCTCATGAACGCCTTGCGTTCGTCGCCCTTGAGCGACTTGGCACTGGCGTCGGCGTTGCAGCTCTTCATCTTCTCCTGCTGGGCGGTGGCCTTGCCGCCGGCAGGCGCGCCGGCCTTCAGGCAGCCGCTCATGAACGCCTTGCGTTCGTCGCCCTTGAGCGCCTTGGTGGTGGCCTCGGCGTTGCAGGCGGTCATCTTCTCCTGCTGCGCGGTGGCAGCGAAACCATGGGCCGAGACGGCCATGGCCAATACGAACATCGGGATACGCAGGATATTCATCGAACTCTCCTTGAAGGGCTGCACGTTCGCATGCAGGTGCGCTGAAGTCTAGCGACTGCGGCGGGCTTTGCAGGGGCTGGGAACGCGTCCTGTGCGCTTGCGACAAGCGTCATGTTTCGCGGCTAGACTGACGCCTCGCACGAGGAGGAGTTCCATGCAACAGGTCATCGCGGTGAGCCTCTGCGCCACCCACGCGTTCAGCAAGCAGGTGCGTCCCGCCATCCGCCTCCTGAAAGGCCTCGGCGTCGAGGGCGACGCCCACCACGGCGTCACCGTGAAGCACCGCTCGCGGGTGCGGCAGGACCCGACCCAGCCGAACCTGCGCCAGGTCCACCTGATCCACGAGGAACTGCACGACGAGCTACGCGCCAGCGGCTTCGCCATCGGCCCGGGGACCATGGGCGAGAACATCACCACCCGTGGCGTCGACCTGCTCGGCCTGCCCACCGGCACCCGCCTGCGCCTGGGGGAAAGCGCCCTGGTCGAGCTGACCGGCCTGCGCAATCCCTGCTCGCAGCTGGACAACTACCAGCCCGGACTGACCGCCGCCGTGCTCGGCCGCGACGAACAGGGCAACCTGATTCGCAAGGCCGGGGTGATGGCGATCGTCCTGGAAGACGGCGAGGTTCGCCCCGGCGACGCCATCGATATCCAGTTGCCCCCCTTGCCGCACCGGGCCCTGGAGAAGGTCTGAGGCAATCCGCCGCGATTCCGGGCGAACTCTGCGCGAGGGCCTGCGTTCCAATGTTGGCAAGCACCGCTCAACCACAAGGAGTCACAGCATGTACAAGCAGTCACTGGCGGCACTGTTCGTGATGGCAACCCTGGCCGGCTGCGCGTCGACCAAGGTGCAGAACCCGGTCAACTACATCACCTTCCGCAACGAACCGCTGGTCAAGGATGTCGAGAAAGGCATGAGCCAGCAGGAAGTCCTGCGCATCGGCGGCACGCCTTCCGGCACCCAGAAGCGCCTGATGAAACCGGGGAGCTGCAACAGCTACATCCTCAACAAGGACGGCCAGCAGCAGCCGTTCTACGTCAGTTTCGACGGCAGCGGCAAGGTCGACGGCTCGGGCTTCCTGAGCTGCTCCGAGCTGGACCGCCACGAGCGCGACGCCCGCCCCTGACGGCTCGACGCCCCGCTTCCTTACGGAGGCGGGGCGTCTGCGTTCAGGCCCGGGACAGGGCCTCGATCAGTTCGGCCTTGCGCATCGTCGAACGACCGCGGATGTCGCGCTTGCGCGCCAGCTGCATCAATTCCTCGCGGGTCATCTCGCTCACCGAGGTGCTGCCTTGACGTTTGCCACGGCTCGCCGAGCCGCGGTTGGCCGGTCTCCCTGAGCGGGCCTGGGCGGCGCGATGGGCCGAGTCCTTGCGGTCGGCGCGCTTGGCCGTCTCGCTCTTGGCGCGGCCGGAACCGCCCTTGCGCTCGCCGCCGCCGGACTGCTTGTTCACCGTCGCCCAGGCGCGCGCCTCGGCTTCCGATTCGCTCACACCCTTGGCCTTGTAGCTCTCCTCGATGTGCTCGGCCTTGCGCTGCTGCTTGTCGCTGTACTTGCTCTTGTCGCCACGGGGCATGGGGATATCTCCCTTTGCGATGGGTTCACTGTTGGGACCGGGAGGCGACGGCGGACGTTCAGAGAAAGTGCGCACCGGCACAAACCCCTTGACCTTGCCCCAGGGGCAATCCGTAGTCTGCCGGTATCCCGCAGCAGGAACCGGAAATGCTCACCATCGGCCAACTGGCGCGAATCTTCGAGATCTCCACCAAGACGCTTCGCCACTACGATGCCATCGGCCTGTTCGTCCCCGCGCGCACCGGTAGCGACAACGGCTACCGCTACTACCAGCCGGAACAGATCGAGCAGCTCTCGCGCATACTCGCGCTGCGCCGGCTGGACGTTCCGCTGGAAGCCATCGACCGCCTGAAACGCGATGGCGCGCTGGACGACCCGCAACGCCTGCGGCATTTCCTGCAACGACACCAGCACACCCTGCGCGAAGAGATCAGCGCCCGCCAGCGCCTGCTGGCGGAACTCGACCGAACCCTGGCGACGCTCGCCCACTGGAGGATCCGCAACATGCATGCACGAATCGTCGAACGTCCCGCCTTCAGCGTGGTGGGCATGGAATACTTCGGCAGCGCCCCCGGCGACACCATCGGCCAGCTCTGGGAACGCTTCATCCCGCGCGAGCACGAGATCGCCGGCAAGCACGATCCCGAGGTCTCCTATGGCATCTGCGCGCAGCAGCCCAACGGCGAATTCCACTACGTCGCCGGCTTCGAGGTGCAGGAGGGCTGGCCGGTGCCGGAGGGCATGGTGCGCTTCCAGGTGCCGGCGCAGAAGTACGCGGTGTTCACCCACAAGGGCACGGCGCCGCAGATCGCCGAGAGCTTCCAGGCGATCTACAGCCACCTGCTCGCCGAACGCGGCCTGGAGCCCAAGGCGGGGGTCGACTTCGAATACTACGACCAGCGTTTCCGCGGACCGCTGGATCCGAACTCGCAAGTCGACCTGTATATCCCCATCTACTGAATCAGCGCTTGCCGGCCGGCACCTTGGCTGGCAAGCGCATGCGCTGCAGCAGCGCGGTGCACTGGTTGTCGTCGCTTTTGCTCGGCGCCACCAGCGCCAGCAGGCTGGCCGCCGGGCCCACCGTCACGCCGAGGGCGATCATTCCCGCGCCGCGCGCCACCAGCGGCCCGGCATGGACCCCGGCGTCGGGCTTGGCGAAGGTGCCGCGCACGTACAGCGGCGAGCGCAGCGAGAAGATCCGCAAGCCCTTGCTGTGCGGGGTGACATCGAGATCGAGCTTCTCGTTGGCGAAGTTCACCGTGCCGTCGACGTTGACCAGCGCGTTCTCGGTGTCGAAGACGAACAGCCGGCTGGTCATCAGGCCCTTCTGCAGGCCGAAGTCGGCGGCCGCGCAGTTGATCTTCACCTCGTCGTCGCCGAACAGCTTGGTCACCAGGTAGTTTCCGACATTGAGGCCGGCGATTTCGGTCAGGCCCTTGCTGATCGCACCGTCGTTGATCAGCATCTTCAATTCGCCATCGGCGCCGCCGAGGATCTTCGCCACCGAATTGCCACTGCCGCTGAGACTGGCGTCGCCGTTCAGCTCGCCGAAGCTGGTCTGCATCGGCGCGAAGCCGGGGAACAACTGCTTCAGCTTGAAACCCCGCGCGCTCATCTTCACTCGGCTCTGCATCGGCTGCTTGCCGCCGTCCAGGCGGATGTCCGACTCCAGCTTGCCGCCGGCCACGCCGAAGCGCAGGGGCTCCAGGCGCAGCAGGCCGTCGTTGAGCACCAGATGGGTATAGAGGTCGCTGATCGGCAACTGGTCGCTGTGGACGATACGCTTGCCGGTGAATTCCACGTCGGCGTCCATGTCGCGCCAGCGCTCGGTACGGAATTCCTCCACCGGCAGCACCTTGTCGCCCGGCTGGCGGCTGGTCTGCCCGCGCTTCTGTTTTTCGGCATTGCTGTCGGCGCCGATCAGCGGGCCGAGGTCGGCGAAGCGCAGTTGCTCGGAGGTCAGCTTGCCGGACAGCTTCGGCCTAGGCTGGCGAGCGACGAAGGTCAGGCTGCCGTGCAGGTCGCTGGCGCCGACCTTGCCGTTGAAGTTCTCGTAGCGGAACAGTGCGCCGCCCTCCTCCTTGAGCCGCGCCAGCAGGTGTCCGTCGGTGGAGTAGGCCGGAGTGTCCGGCAGGGTGATGCCGGTCAGCGGATAGAGATTGGCCATGCTGGTCCCGGACAGCTTCAGGCGCAGGTCGAGGGCGCCGAGGTTGAGCGGGTCGGTCAGGGTGCCGACCACCGCGGCACGGGTGCTGCCGGCACTGACCTCGGCCTGTAGCGGGAAGGGCTTGCTCGCATCCTGCAACGCCAGCATCCCGCCGACCTTGCCCGAGCCGGCCAGAGCCTGGCCCTTGTAGGTGCCCTTGACCTTCCAGCCGAACACATAGTCCTGGGCGTTCGCCGCATCGCCCGTGGCCAGCGCCTTGCCGGCCAACTGACCGAACGGCACCGGCTTGCCGAGCGGGTCGACCAGCACTTCCAGACGGGTCTTCAAACGCTGGTCGTCGAGGCTGACGCTACCCTTGTCGAAACCGATCTCGCGGATGTCCAGTTGCCAGGCGGACGGCTCGTCGCTGTCGCTGGCAGGCAGGTCGAAATCCCAATTGGCGCGGCCGTCGGCCAGGCGCAGGAGCTCGGCGCGCGGCTGGGTCAGCTTGATCTGTGGAATGCGGATGGTCTGCCAGAGCAACGGCAACGGCGCGAGGCGGAATTCGATGCGTTCCAGGCTGGCGAACTCGCTCGCCTTGGTCTTGCCCGCCGCCCACTCCGGGTTGCCGAGGGTGATGTCCTCGGCGCTGAAGCGCGGCCAGGGGATCCAGGCGCGCCAGCCTTCCTCGCCCTCCTCGCGGCGCCAGGCCACGGCGAGGTTGCCGTTGATGGCGAACGGGCGGTTCAGCGCCGCCGAGACCTTTTCGTTGAGGGTGGGCTTGATCAGGTTCCAGTCGAAGGTGGCGATGAACACCACCAACGCCGCCAGCAGCAGGACCAGGCTGGCGAGGCTCCAGGTCAGGATCTTTCGGCCGCGCGTCATGCACAACTCCTTTTCGCCGCGTCGGTTGTCGGGCAGGCGCGGCAGCGCGCCTCGCTCAGCCCGTCAGTGTGCAGGCTGGCCCATGGACTCGCCAGCGCGAATACGCCGGCCCGTTCCGTTAGGACCGGCGAAACGCCGGCATTGCTCCCCGTCCCACGCATTTCAGGCAAAAGGCCAGTTCGGCGGCGGGTCGATAAAACTTTTTCGACCGCGCGGGACTCACACCTTAGGTAAGCAGAAAAAGCCGACCGCAGAGCCGGCCCTTTTCACCGGATCAGCCTCAAGGAGAAAACCGATGACCACCGTTCAACTGACGGACGTCCAGACCCTTCGCGACCGTGCCCGCAAGAACATCCAGGAAGGCGCGGTCACCGAAGGCTATTCGGCCGATCGCCAGACCGTCCTGCGCCTGCTCAACGAAGCGCTCGCCACCGAGTTGGTCTGCTTCCTGCGCTACAAGCGCCACTACTTCATGGCCACCGGCCTTAAGGCGAGCATCGCCGCCGCCGAGTTCCTCGAGCACGCCAACCAGGAAATGCAGCATGCCGACCAGTTGGCCGAGCGCATCATGCAACTGGGCGGCGAGCCGGACTTCAATCCGCGCGGCCTGGAGGAGCGCTCCCATGCCGAATACGTCGAAGGCAAGACCCTGAAGGACATGGTCACCGAGAACCTGATCGCCGAGCGCATCGCCATCGACAGCTATCGCGAGATCATCACCTACCTCGGTAACGACGACCCCACCACCCGACGCATTTTCGAGGAAATCCTGGCCCAGGAAGAAGAACACGCGGACGACATGGCCGACATCCTCGACGACCTCGCCTGACTCCAGAGCAAGACCCGTCCGAGAGCCGGCGCCCGCAGCGCCGGCTTTTCTTTTCGCCTTATTTATCCAATTTATCGATTAAATAGAGAAAAGCTAACTATCCTTTAAGAAATCTTCGACATCACAAAAATAATCAACTAACTTACTGATAAATAATAAGAAAATGAATAATCACCCATATCGATAGACACTATCATCGCACTTCGTTTTTAAATCGACTTATCCGAACTGAAAATGACTCCAACGCAATCGACAACCCACTCGGAGTCACCGTCATGAAAGCTTCCCTGATCCTCGGCCTCGCCCTCGCCACCCTGACCGCCAACGCCGCCTTCGCCGCCGACGGCTCCAGCCGCACCATCGACCGGCTGCACCAGGACATGTCCAGCGTCGAACTGCGCATCGCCGACAACGGCAGCGAGCAGACCATCGACCGCCTGCACAAGGACATGACCAAAGCCGAAGCCCGCCTGGCCGACAACGGCAGCGAGCAGACCGTCGACCGCCTGCACAAGGACATGACCAAGGCCGAAGCCCGCCTGGCCGACAACGGCAGCGAACAGACCGTGGACCGCCTGCATCGCAGCATGAGCCGTTTCGACCTGCGCACCGCCTGACCGCTCGCTACGCCGCAAGGCGCGAGAAAAGCCCGGCTCGATGCCGGGCTTTCCTATTTTCCCATCCCTGTCGCGCTGGGCGCATGGCCCGAGGCAAGCCGCACTCTCCCGCCTCAGACTCCGCTGAACCAGTTGTAGCCCTGGTCCTCCCAGTAACCTCCGGGATTGCTGTTGCTGACGAAGATCTCCACCACGTGCTTGGCGTTCTTGAAGCCGAGCTTGGTGGGAATCCGCAGGCGCAGCGGATAGCCGTTCTCCTCCGGCAGCGCCTGCCCGGACATCTCCAGCGCCAGCAGGGTCTGCGGATGCAGCGCGCTGGGCATGTCGAGGCTGGAGTAGTAGCGGTCGGCGCACTTGAAGCCAACGTACTTCGCCGAGGTGTCGGCGCCGACCAGCTCCAGGAAGGTGCGCAGCGGCACTCCGCTCCACTGGCCGATCGCGCTCCAGCCCTCGATGCAGATCAGTTGCGTGACCTGGCTGGCCTGCGGCAGCCGGCGCAGTTGCTCCAGGCTCCAGGGGCGCTTGTCGCGGACCCGCCCGGAAACCTGCAGGCGGTATTCCGGCAGGTCGATCTCCGGCACGTTGTAGGCCGGGTAGAACGCGTTGAAGGGGAACGGCGAGGCCACCTGCGACGGATCGAAGGTCGGCGCCAGCCGCGTACGGCTGAACAGCCAGGCCTGGACCCGGTCGTTCCAGCGCGACATGGCCCAGAGTACCTTGTCGACCGAATCGCCATCCTGTAGCCGGCACCCCGAGAGCATCGCCAGGGCGCCCAGGGACAGGCCGCCGCGCAACAGCAGGCGGCGTTGCAAATCGACCATCTGCCGCTCGCTGGACGGGTCGACCGCGATCTTCGCGCGCTTCTTCTCCGGCCCCTTCATCCTTCGCTCCTCCGTCCGCGCCGCCACTCGCGTCCGATGATCATCGGCAGCAGGGTGCGCGGCACCAACAGCACCAGCAGCAGGTGCACGACGACGAACCCGACGACCCCGGCCATGGCCAGGAAATGCACCCAGCGCGCACCCTGGAAGCCACCGAACAGCGCGGTCAGCCCGTGCAGTTGCACCGGTTTCCAGATCGCCAGCCCGGACAGCACCAGCAGCGCACCGAGCGCCAGGACCAGCCAGTACAGCAGGCGCTGCACCGCGTTGTAGCGGCCCGGCTCATGCACCAGGCGCAGGCCGAGGGCGAGGCGCAGGTCGCGCCAGACGCCGGCCGCGCTCAAAGGCAGGAAGTCGCGACGAAAATGCCCGCTGGACAGTCCGTAGGCGAGGTAGCACAGGCCGTTGCCGAGCAGCAGCCACATGGCGGCGAGATGCCAGGCGATGGAACCGCCGAGCCAGCCGCCGAGGGTCGCCCAGGCGGGAAAACGGAAATCCAGCAGCGGCGAAGCGTTGTAGATGCCCCAGCCGCTGCCGATCAGGCAGGCCATGGCATAGGCATTGAGCCAGTGGCAGAGTCTCACCGGCCAGGCGTGCAACGCACGGTTCATGGCTTTTCTCCCAGGAAACCCGGCCGGGACGGACGCGCCGTCCCGGCGAAACCTCACATCGGCGGGGTCACGCCGTCCTTGCCGACCGAGATGGCCAGGGCGGTGAGGCTGCCGTCGGCGCCCTTCTGCGGGAACAGCACGACCTTGGCGCCAGGCTTGAGCAGGCTGCGCTCGCCCGGCTCCAGGCTGACGATGGGCACGTCGTCCGGCACCACCACGGTCTTCTCGCCATCGCCGTATTTCACGGTCATGCGCCGGCCCTGGCTGACCACCAGGTTGCCGACCGTACCGTTGGTCATGGTCGAGGCGCTGCCATCGGCGTTCTCCCAGGGCCGGTGGCCTTCGCCGCTGCCGCGCAGGCTGGGGGCGAAGACATGCACCTCGAGGGCCTTCAGGGTGCCGTCGGGCTGCGGCACGGCGGCAGTGCCGATGAAGCTGTCGGGCTGGATGTCCTCCGGCTTCGCCAGCGACACGGCGCGGATCGCGGTCTTGTCGGTGAGCCTGACCGTCAGTTGCTGGCCGTTGCGGGCCTTCAGTTGCAGGTGGTCGTCGGCGGCCTGCTGGATGGTGCCGCGCAGCGGCTGCAGCATGCCCGCAGGCGGTTGCGCGGCGAAGCTGGCGGCACTGGCCAGGAGCAGGCCGAAGAGCAGCGCGGGGGAAGCCTTGAGTCGAAGCATCGGTCGATCCTCGGTGGGGTTGAGCCTCGATGGTCGCCCCGCCGGCGGTACCCGGAGATGACTTTCGCATGACAAAAATGTCACCGAGTCCGCGCCGCGCGCTGGCTAGAATGGCGGCGAACGAGGGGGAACGAGACATGCGCATCCTGGTGATCGAAGACGATACGAAGACCGGCGAGTACCTGAAGAAGGGCCTCGGCGAGTCGGGCTATGCGGTCGACTGGTCGCAGCACGGCGCCGACGGTCTCTACCTGGCGCTGGAGAACCGCTACGACCTGGTGGTCCTCGACGTGATGCTGCCCGGCCTGGACGGTTGGCAGATCATGGAAGTGCTGCGCAAGAAGCACGATGTGCCGGTGCTCTTCCTCACCGCCCGCGACCAGCTGCAAGACCGTATCCGCGGCCTCGAACTGGGTGCTGACGACTACCTGGTGAAACCCTTCTCCTTCACCGAGTTGCTGCTGCGTATCCGTACCCTGCTGCGCCGCGGCGTGGTCCGCGAGGCAGAGCAGGTGCAACTGGCCGATCTGCAGCTGGACGTGCTGCGGCGCAAGGTCAGCCGCCAGGGGCAGGTGATCGCCCTGACCAACAAGGAGTTCGCCCTCCTGCACCTGCTGATGCGCCGCGAGGGCGAGGTGCTGTCGCGCACCCTGATCGCCTCGGAGGTCTGGGACATGAACTTCGACAGCGACACCAACGTCGTCGACGTGGCGATCAAGCGCCTGCGCGCCAAGGTCGACAATCCCTTCCCGAACAAGCTGATCCATACCGTGCGCGGCATCGGTTACGTCTGTGAGGAGCGCCCGTGCCCGCCCGCCGCTCCCTGACCCTCTACGCGGCGCTGCTGTTCGCCGCGGTGGCGGCGCTGGTGGTCAGCGCGGTCGGCTTCTACCTGTACCGCTCGGTGGAAGAGGCGATGCTGCGGCGCAGCGACGTGATGGTCGCCGGCCGGGTCGAGCACTTCCGCAACCTGCTGCGCGACAACCTCACCCTGGCCGAGCTGAAGGCGCGCCCGCGTCTGTTCGAGAACATGCTCGGCAACGAGCAGGACATCCTGCTCCTCGGTCAGCCCGGCGAGGCGCCGATCGTCGCGGTCAACCCGCGCCACGAACGCCTGCCGTCGCTACGGGTGGTCGCCGCCGGCCAGGCGTTGAATCCGTCCGTCGTGCACGCCGCGCTGACCCACGACGGCATCCCGATGCGCGTGCTCGCCGCCGAGGTCCTGGTCGGCGGCCGCGAGCCGTTGCAGATCACCGCCGCGCACCTGCTGCTGGGCGAGACGCGGATGCTCGCCCAGTACCGCGACCGGGTCATCGCCGCCGTGCTGCTGGCGTTCCTTGGCACCGCCCTGCTCGGCTGGCTGGTCCTGCGCCACGGCCTGCGCCCGCTGCGCACGCTGGCGGCGAAGGCGGCGGAGATCCATCCGACCAGCCTGGATACCCGCCTCGACGTCGCCGCCGCGCCTGCCGAGTTGCAGCAGGTGGCACAGTCGTTCAACGCCATGCTCGAACGCCTAGACGACGGCTACCAGCGTCTGCAGCAGTTCTCCGCCGACCTCGCCCATGAGATCCGCACGCCCATCGGTTCGCTGATGGGCCACGGCCAGGTGGCCCTGCGCCAGCCGCGCAGCAACGAGGAGTACCAGGCGCTGATCGCCTCCAACCAGGAAGAGCTGGAGCGCATCGCGCGGATGGTCGAGAGCATCCTGTTCCTCGCTCGCGCCGACGACGTACGGGCAGCGGTGGAGCGCAGCCGCCTGGACCTGGGCGAAGAACTGCGGCGCCAGGCGGAGTATTTCGAAGGGCTGGCCGAGGAACGTGGGCTGAGCCTCGACGTCCAGGTCAGCGGCCAGCTACGCGCCGATCCGCAACTGTTCCGCCGGGCGCTGAGCAACCTGCTGGCCAACGCCATCCGCTACGCCAGCGCCGACAGCCTGATCGAAGTGCGCGGCCTGCGCCGATCGGGGGAATTCCTGCTGAGCGTGGAGAACGCCTGCGACAGGCTGCCGGCCGAACCGCTGTCGCGCCTGTTCGACCGTTTCTACCGTGGCGACGCCGCGCGCAGCGACGCCCAGTCCAGCGGTCTCGGCCTGGCCATCGTCCAGGCGATCATGCGCCTGCACGGCGGCCGCGCCGAAGCGAGTGCACCGGCTCCGGGACGCATCCGCTTCGACCTGGCGTTCCCGGCTCAGGACTGAGCAGGTTTCTCGCCGGCGTCCGGCTCGCCGTCGGAGCGGCCGATATTCGCCGGCGCCTCCACCACCAGCTCCTCCGGCACTTCCTCGACGCGCGGGTCGAGGGTGGCGGCCATCGGGCTGACCGTGTCCGGCATCGCCACGTGTTGCAGCGGCGCCTCGTCGACCCGGTGTTCGCCGGTGACGCGCTTGGGCTGCACCCAGAACACCAGCAGCACCGCGTAGCCGGACACCAGCATGTAGAACAGTCCCGGACCGAAGTGGCGCATCAGCGCGCCGGCCACCAGCGGACCGATACAGGCGCCGACCCCGTAGGTGGTCAGGAGCATCGCCGACAACGCGACCCGGCGCGGCTGCTCGACGTGGTCGTTGGCCAGCGCCACCGCCAGCGGATAGAGGGTGAACAGCAGCATGCCGGTAACGAACCCGTTGGCCAGCAGCAACCAGTACGGCAGCGTCACCAGCCCCCACATCGGGATCGAGGCCAGGCACAGCAGCACCGCATTGCCGCGGATCAGCCAACTGCGGTCGAGGCGGTCGGACAGCCAACCCAGCGGCCACTGCGCACAGAAGCCGGCGACGATGCACATGCCGACGAAGAAACTCGATTGCGAGGCATCCAGGCCGTTGCGGTTGGCGTAGACCGGCGCCAGGCCGTAGAAGGCGCCGACCATCAGGCCGGCGATGAAGATGGTGCCCAGCGCCTGCGGCACGCGCTGCCAGAAGAAACGCACTTCCAGCGGCGCGGCGACCAGCTTGGCCGGGTGCACGCGCCGGGTCATGGCCAGCGGGATCAGGCACGAGGCGAAGCAGATGGCGACCAGCAGCAGCGGCTTGTAGTCGAGGGTCGGGCTCAGCGCCAGCAGGCCCTGGCCGAGCACCAGGCCAAGGTCGACGGCGACCATGTAGCCGGCGAACACCTTGCCGCGCTGGTGGCTCTCGGCCTGCTCGTTGAGCCAGCTCTCGATCACCA
>NZ_KV800320.1:28133-75707 GCF_001810205.1 Pseudomonas sp. HMSC076A11
CTCGTTGAGCCAGCTCTCGATCACCATGTACTGGTTCATCATCACCGCGCCGGTGATGAAGCGCAGCAGCAGCCAGACTTCCAGCTGATCGACCAGGGCATGCAGCAGCACGGTCACGGTGGCAATCCCGGCGCAAGCCACGTAGGAACGGATATGGCCGAAGCTGGCGATCAGCTTGTGTCCGAATTTTCCACCGCAGACCAGGCCGAAATAGTAGGACGCCATCAGCCCGCCGACCCACAGGTCGCCTGCGCCTTCCTGGGTCAGGCGCAGGCCGATGTAGGTGGTGAACAGGCCGGAGCCGGCCAGCATGAGCAGGGTGGCGGTGTAGAGCGCGGGAAAGGTGACGAGCGGGCTGAACATGACGGTTCCTGGACGGACGGGCCCCACGGCCGGCATCCGCCGAGCATTGTTAGATTCGGGAAGGATCGACGCTGCTGGCCGATCGCGGGCGCAGGACGTCCTGCGTTCGGCGAGACTCCGACGCCGCGCGGCGGCCGGAAGCCACGTCGCGGTGCACAGGGCGGCATTATCCCCGCTCCGGAGCGGCCCCGCCACGGGCGCCGCGAGCGTTCCGTCGGCTCAGCCGCGCCGCGCCGGGAGCGGCTCGCGCGGCGGCAGCCGATATACCCAGATGCGCCGCAAGACAGTGAGGAATTGCCGTCCCAGGCGTCCGCTGTTGTAGGTCTGCCCGTAGCGCCGGGCGATTTCGCGGACCTCGCGGGACAACGCGGCGTAGCGACGCGCCGGCAGGTCCGGGTAGAGGTGGTGCTCGATCTGGTGGCTGAGGTTGCCGGTCAGGATGTGGAACAGCGGCCCGCCCTCCAGGTTGCTGGAACCGCGCAACTGGCGCAGGTACCAGTGGCCACGGGTCTCTCCCTCCAGCACCGAGGGCGGGAAGACCACCGCCTTCTCGGTGAAGTGGCCGCAGAAGATCACCGTGAAGGTCCACAGGTTGCGCAGCACGTTGGCCAGCAGGTTACCGACGAACACCGCGCCGAAGCCGCCGGCGAACAGGCCGAGAAGCGGGAACAGCAGGTAGTCCTTGGTCCACTGGCGACCCAGCTTGGCACGCAGGCGGCGTAGCAGCGGCATGAGTTCGGCCTTGTCCAGGCGCCCCTTGGCGTACTTGTCCAGGCGCAGATGCTGGATCGCCACCGCGTACTGGAACAGCAGCGCCTGCAGCGTCACCCACAGCGGTTGCCAGCGGTAGAACGGCTTCCAGCGCTGCTCCGGGAACAGGCGCACGACCCCATAGCCGACGTCGTCGTCCTTGCCCAGCACGTTGGTGTAGGTGTGGTGGATATGGTTGTGGGTGTGCCGCCAGAAGTCGGACGGCCCGGCGATGTCCCACTCGTAGGCGCGGCCGGCGAATTCCGGATCGTTCATCCAGTCGTACTGGCCGTGCATGACGTTGTGGCCCAGCTCCATGTTCTCGAGGATCTTGCCCAGGCCGAGAAGCAGGCTGCCGAGCAGCCAGGTCGGCGGCAGCCAGCCGAACATCAGCAGCGCCCTGCCGCTCCAGCAGCAGACGCGCACCGCCGCGCGGACCCGGCGGATGTAGCGCGCGTCGTCCGCGCCGAGATCGGCCAGGGTACGCAGGTGCAGGGCATCGAGTTCGGCGCCGAAGGCCGCCAGTTGTTCCGGGGTCAGTTCGCGGTCGTCGCGCATCGCAGGGCTCGCAGGTCGGTTCACAGGTCCAGCGCCAGGTCGCCGTGGGCGGCGCTGACGCAGAGGCGGATAGGCTGGCCGGGCTCGCTGCACAGCGCGCCGCTGCGCAGGTCGCGCACGCAGCCGCTGAGCAGGACGCAGGTGCAACTGGCGCAGATGCCCTGGCGGCAACCGTGGGCCGGGCGCAGGCCGTGGGCCTCGGCCTGTTCCAGCAGGCTGGCGGCGCTGTCGCCGGAGACTTCCCGCTGCGACCGGGCGAAGCGCAGGCGCACTTCGCGCGGCGCCTCCCCGCTGCGCCAGCGCGGGACGCTGAAGGATTCCGTCTGCAAGCCGGCGAAGCGTGCCCCCAGTTGCTCGCCCACCGCCTCGACGAAAGCCGCCGGCCCGCAGGCCAGGGCCTGGCTGCGTGCCAGGTCGGCTGCCCAGCCGTCCAGGTGGCGCGGCTGGAAATGCCCCTCCAGGCAGCCATCGGCCCGCGCCCCGCGGGTCAGGCTCCAGCGCAACTCCAGGTTCGGGTGGCGCGCCGCCAGCGCCTCCAGCTCGCCGAGCCAGGCGCGCTGGCCGGGATGACGGACGTAGTGCAGCCACAGCACGGGACCGCGATAGCCGTTCTCCAGCGCCTCGCGGAGCAGGCCGAGCAAGGGCGTCAGGCCGCTGCCGGCGGCCAGCAGGCAGACCGCCTCGGCCTGCATCGGCCAGCGCAGATCGCCTTGCGCGGGTTGCAACTCGACACGCTGGCCGACCGCCAGGTGTTCGCACAACCAGGGCGAGAGCAGCCCGTCCGGGTGACGCTTGACGGCGATTTCCAGGCGCTCGCCGACCACCCGGGTCAGGCTGTAGCTGCGCCCGACCCGCACCCCGTCGCGCTCCGCCAGCAGCTGGATGTGCTGGCCCGGCCGCGCCGGCGGCCAGCCGGGGGCGGTACGCAGGGCCAGGGCGAGCATATCGTCGGCCACCCAGTAGCGTGCCTCGACCCGCGCATAGTGGCGGTTCAACGACGCCAGCGGATGGGCGTGGCGCAGCAGGCCGTCGACATCGGCCTCACGCAGCCAGCCACGGGCGGCGAGACGGCGCAGGGGTGCGAGCAAAGGGGTCAGGAGCGCGAGGGGAAGCAAGGCCATGGAAAATATTTCAGTGAACGATCGTTCACAAAACTTTGCCCGTTCCGCGCAATCGAGTCAACAAGCGTTCACTGATGTATCCTTCGACCGCTGCCGTCCCCGGTTCGACCGGGTCGCAGGGCTTTTGCTACAGTCGCCGGTCCGCCAAAGGAAGCCGTATGTCCTCACCCCGCGCCGAACAGAAACAGCAGACCCGCCACGCGCTGATGAGCGCCGCGCGCCACCTGATGGAAAGCGGGCGCGGCTTCGGCAGCCTCAGCCTGCGCGAAGTGACGCGCGCCGCCGGCATCGTCCCGGCCGGCTTCTACCGGCACTTCAGCGACATGGACCAGCTCGGCCTGGCGCTGGTCGCCGAAGTCGACGAGACCTTCCGCGCCACCCTGCGCGCGGTGCGCCGCAACGAGTTCGAACTGGGCGGGCTGATCGACGCCTCGGTGCGCATCTTCCTCGACGCGGTCGGCGCCAACCGCTCGCAGTTCCTCTTCCTCGCCCGCGAGCAATACGGCGGCTCGTTGCCGATCCGCCAGGCCATCGCCAGCCTGCGCCAGCGCATCACCGACGATCTGGCCGCCGACCTGGCGCTGCTGAACAAGATGCCGCACCTCGACGGCGCGGCCCTCGACGTGTTCGCCGACCTGGTGGTGAAGACTGTCTTCGCCACCCTTCCGGAGCTGATCGACCCACCCGCCGCCGATCTGCCGCCGCACCTGATGCCGGCCGCGAAGATCACCCACCAGCTGCGTTTCATCATGATCGGCGGCAAGCACTGGCACGGCCTGCCCGGCTGACCCCGCACCTCCCCAGCGGACCTCCGGCTCGGCGTTCGTCCGCGGACTAGACGCGCGCGCACCTTTCCGGTGCGGCAAAAAAGTCGTTGCGCACCAACCTGGCGCGCTGCAATATTTTGTTACATCCCTATGGCCCCGTTTTCCCGGTACAGGCGTCCCGCATCGACCTGGCAAGGCCCTTGCTGGTGCTTGTTGTGATCCCTTTCCTGTCGCATTGCGGAAACTGCCCATGCTGGTCATCCACCAACGCCTGCCCGCCCGCTCGCCCCGCTGGGACGAAGAACTCCACCTGACCTACGAGGCGCGCAGCAAGAGCCGCCTGCGCTGCTTCGCGGCGAGCGGCGAGGAGGTCGGCCTGTTCCTCGAGCGCGGCCAGCCTCCGCTGGCCGACGGCGACTGCCTGGAGGCCCGCGACGGTCGCCTGGTGCGGGTCGTCGCCCGCTCCGAACGTCTGCTCCACGTCACCTGCGCCAGCCCGCTGGAACTGACCCGAGCCGCCTACCACCTGGGCAACCGTCACGTCGCCCTGCAGGTCGGCGACGGCTGGCTGCGCCTGCTCGACGACTACGTGCTGAAAGCCATGCTCGAACAGCTCGGCGCCACGGTGGAGGCCATCGAGGCGCCGTTCCAGCCGGAGCACGGCGCCTACGGCGGAGGCCACCACCACTCGCACCATGGCGAGGCGGAGTTCAACTACGCGCCGCGCCTGCACCAGTTCGGCGTGCGCCGGTGAACAGCATCTGGGCGCGCCTGCGCCTGGCCAGCTCGCAGTTGCCGATCGGCGGATACAGCTATTCCCAGGGCCTGGAGGCGGCCCTCGACAATGGCTGGGTGCGCGACGCCGAGAGCGCGCGGACCTGGCTGGTCGACCAGCTGCAACTGAACCTGGCGCGCTTCGAGGCGCCGCTGCTGGCCGGCCTGCTGCGCGCCGCGCTGATCGGCGACTGGGCCGCCTGCGATGCGGCCAGCGAACGCCATAGGGCCAGCCGCGAGACCCGCGAGCTGGCCCAGGAGAGCCGGCAGATGGGCTTTTCCCTGCACCAATTGCTGGAAGCCCTGCCCGAGCTCGACGCTCCCGGCCGCGCCTGGCTGGCGCGCCAGGACCCGCCCAATCTCGCCGCCGCCTGGGCGATGGCCGCGCGCGCCTGGCGCCTGGACGCCGAGGAGGCGCTGAGTGCCTGGTTCTGGAGCTGGCTGGAAAACCAGTTGGCGGTGCTGATGAAAACCCTGCCGCTCGGCCAACTGGCCGCGCAGAAACTTGCTTCCAGCCTGCTGCCGGAACTCGACCGCGCCTGCGCCGAGGCGCTGCGGCGGCCCGCCGTCGAGGGCAGCGCCGCGTTCGGTCTGGCGCTGGCCAGCATGACCCACGAAACCCAGTACAGCCGTCTGTTCCGTTCCTAGGAGAAACCCCATGACATCCCAACCCCTGCGTGTCGGCATCGGCGGTCCGGTGGGCTCCGGCAAGACCGCCCTGACCCTGGCCCTGTGTCGCGAACTGCGCGAGCGCTACAACCTCGCGGTGGTCACCAACGACATCTATACCCAGGAAGACGCGGAGTTCCTGGTGCGCAACGAGGCCCTCGCCCCCGAGCGGATCATCGGCGTGGAAACCGGCGGCTGCCCGCACACGGCGATCCGCGAGGACGCCTCGATCAACCTGGAGGCGGTGGACCAGCTCAACCGGCGCTTCCCCGGCCTCGAACTGATCCTGGTGGAATCCGGCGGCGACAACCTGTCGGCCACCTTCAGCCCCGAGCTGTCCGACCTGACCCTCTACGTGATCGACGTTTCCGCCGGCGACAAGATCCCGCGCAAGGGCGGCCCCGGCATCTGCAAGTCGGACCTGCTGGTGATCAACAAGATCGACCTGGCGCCGCTGGTCGGCGCCTCCCTCGATGTGATGGACCGGGACGCCCGGCGCATGCGCGGCGACAAGCCGTTCGTGTTCAGCAACCAGAAGACCGGCCAGGGGCTGGACGAAATCATCGCCTTCATCGAGCGCCAGGGCCTGCTGACCGCCGCCTGACGCCACTTCGCAACGACAAGGAACCGCCAATGAAACTGCCCAAGCTGCTCGCCGCCCTCGCCCTGCTCGCCGCTCCGGCGCTGGCCTTCGCCCACCCCGGCCACGGCGAACACGGCCTGGTCGCCGGCCTCGCCCATCCGCTCACCGGCCTCGACCACCTGCTGGCGATGTTCGCCGTCGGCCTCTGGGCCGCCCAGCAACAGGGAGCCGCGCGCCTCGCCCTGCCCTGCACCTTCGTCGGCACCATGCTGGTCGGCGGGCTGCTCGGCTTCGAGGGCCTGCAACTGCCATTCATGGAAACCGGCATCGCCGCCTCGGTACTCGCCCTCGGCCTCTGCGTGGCCCTCGCCGTGCGCCCGCCGCTGCCGCTGGCGATGGCCGCCACCGCGCTGTTCGCCCTGGCCCACGGGGTCGCCCACGGCCTGGAGCTGCCGGCCCTCTCCAGCCCCTGGCTGTACGCGCTCGGTTTCGTCGCCGCCACCGCCGCGCTGCACGCCGCCGGCTACGCGCTGGTGCGCTTCCTGCCGCAGGCGGCCGCGCCCCTGGTACGTCTCGCCGGGCTGGCCTCGGCGGGCGCCGGGGTCTGGTTGCTGGCCGGCTGAGCCGCCGCGCCTCCCCTCAGCGCCTGATCAGCACCCGTCGGCCTTGGTGCACGAGGCGCAGGCCATGGGTCTGTGCCAGCATCGCCAGGGCCAGCGGCAGGTCGTCGACGGGAAAGGTGCCGGAGACACGAAGCGGGTCCAGCGACGGCTCGCACTCGATGCTCTCGCCGCCGTAGCGCATCAGTTCTCCCGCCCACTGCCGCAGCGGCATGTCGTCGGCCACCAGCAGGCCCTGGCGCCAGGCCAGCGCGGCCTCGCTGGCGGACTCGACGGGGCCGATCCGCTGGCGATCGAAGCGCACCCGCTGGCCAGCCTCGATCACCCGGCCATCCGCCGCGCTCGCGGCGCCCTCCGGACGCACCTGGACCGCGCCTTCGTACACCGCCAGCACTGTCTCTGCGCCCTCGCGTCGGACGCTGAAGGCGGTACCCAGCGCGCGCATCAGGCCCTGTTCGGTGCGCACCAGGAACGGCCGCGGCGGCTCGCGCCGATCCGCCGCGGTGCGGAGGTAGATCTCTCCGCGATACAGGCGCAGCAGGCGCTGGCCGGCGTCGTAGCGCACGTCCAGCGCGCTGTCGGTGTTCATCTCGACCTGGCTGCCGTCCTCCAGCACCAGGTCGCGCCGCTCGCCGACGGCAGTGAGGTAGTCGGCGCCGAAGCCGTCGCGCCAGACCTGCGCGCGCCATCCCCACCAGACCAGCGGTGCGCCGCCGAGCAGCAGGGCGAGGCCGCGCAGGACAGCGCGCCGGCCGCTGCCGGACGGACGCTCGAGCGCACGCCGGGCCAGCGCCGGCGGCAGCGAACCGATATTCGCCAGCAGACGCTCGGCGCGCCGCCAGGCGCGCTGGTGCTCGGGGCTGCGCGAGCGCCAGGACTCCAGCTCGGCCTGCTGCGCCGGAGCCAGCGGCCCCTCCTGCATCAGCAGCAGCCAGGAGGCGGTCTCCCTGAGCACCTGCGGGGCGATCGCCTCGGCGGCCGGCGGCCCGGAAAGCTCCGTATCGCCCGCCTGCGGCGCCCGGCGGGAAGCGCGGTCATTCATCGGGCATCAGGCTCAGGCAGGTCACGTAGGCCTGGTGGATGAACTTCTTCACCGTCGGCAGCGCAACGCCCAGCGCCTGGGCGATGTCCTTCTGCTTCATGCCGTCCAGCGTCGCCATCAGGAATGCCTGTTTCACCCGCGGGCGCAGGGTGTCGAGCAGCGCGTCGATCTCGTGCAGGGTCTCGACGATCACGCTCTGTTGTTCCGGCGACGGCTGCAACGGCTCGGGCAGCGTGGCCAGGGCCTCCAGCCAGGCAAGTTCCAGCGATTGGCGACGGCGCCAACTGACCAGCACGCAGTTGGCGATACGGGTGAGATAGGCGCGCGGCTGACGGATCGCTTCACGCTGGCCGCCGTCGCGGCTGGCGAGAATGCGCAGGAAGGTGTCATGGGCCAGGTCGTCGGCCACGCCGCGTCCCCAGGAGCGGAGTCGGTAGGCCAGCCAGTTGCGCAGCCAGGCATGGTTTTCACGGTAGAGCGTGGCGACGCCGTCGCGGTCCGCGGACAGGCAGGAACTCGGCGCATTCATCGGAGGCGCATTCATCGGAATAGTCAGCTGGATTCAATCGCAAATGAAAACTATTATCACTAATTTTGCGTTGACCACAATGCCGGCGCCCCTTTCCGCCCGGCCCGCCGAACCCGAAATATCCCTTTTCCGATCTCGTGCGACAGAGGGAATGAGAGCCCGCAATGCCGGGCGCCAACCCTGCGAGCGAAGAAGTCATGTCCCTACAACGCCCTATCCCCAGCCTGGCGCGCCCCTTGTCGCGCCTCTCCCCGCTCACCCTTGCCCTGCGCTGGGCCCTGCTCGGCCTGTCGGCGGCCGGCGCCGGCCTGCTCGGCGGCGGCCTGGCCCACGCGCAGAGCGTCGGCCAGCACAGCGCGGCTACCCGCCTGGACGACGCCACGCCGCGCAGCTACGACATCCCGGCGGGTTCGCTGGGCGCCTCCCTGGGCGCCTTCGCCAGCCAGTCGGGCCTGCTGCTGTCCTTCGACCCCGAGCTGACCCGCGGCCGCACGGCGCCGGCGCTCAAGGGTCGCTACAGCGTACTGGAAGGCTTGCAGCGAGTCCTGTCGAACACCGGCCTGCAGGTCGCGGCGGGAACCTCCGGCGCCTACCTGCTGGTCGAGCCGCGCATGTCCGGAGAAACCCCGGCCGACCTGTCGCCGGTGGTGGTCTCGGCCGCCGAGCTGGCCGATCCGCAGAAGGAAACCTATACCGCGCCACGCTCGTCGGTGTACCTCTCCAGCGAAGACATCGACCGCTTCGGCCGGGTTTCCGTGGGTGACCTGCTCCAGGGCATCCCGGGCGTACAGGTCGGCGACAGCCGCAACGGTGGCGCGCTGGACGTCAACATCCGCGGCATCCAGGGGCAGAGCCGGGTGGCGGTGCGGGTCGACGGCGCGGAGCAGGCGCTGGACGTCTACCGCGGCTACGCCGGCACCCAGCAGCGCAGCTACATCGATCCCGACCTGGTCAGCAGCGTGACCGTCGACAAGGGTCCCTCGACCCGCTCGGGCGCGATCGGCGGCAGCGTGGAAATGCGCACCATCGGCGTCAAGGACATCCTGGTCGACGGCAAGGACCTCGGCGTGCGCTTCACCGGCGACGTCTGGAACAACGGCGTCGCCCCGCAGCACCGCAGCGCCAGTTCGAAGACCGAGAATCTCAGCAGCGTGCCGCACGATGACCGCGGCAGCCTGTTCGGCTCCCAGGCCAAGTCCGGCAGCGCCGCCTTCGCCTACCGCAACGAGCATCTGGACCTGGTCGCCGCCTATGCGCAGCGCAACCAGGGCAACTACTTTTCCGGCAAGAAAGGCCAGGACCGCTATCGCGTCTACAACCGCTACGGTCGCGAGGAAAGCAGCGTAGCCAAGGTCTACAACGCGGGAGAGGAAGTGCTCAACTCGTCGTCGGAGACCGAGTCCTACCTGCTCAAGGCGACCTGGCGCATCGCCGACGAGCACACCCTGGACCTCGGCTATCGTCGCTACGACGGGCGCACCGGGGAGATCATGCCGTCGGACATCTTCCGTTTCGGCACCGCCGGCATCTACCAGTACCCATTGAGCGAAGTGAAGATCGACACCTACACCGCACGCTACCGTTACCTGCCCGAGAACAATCCGCTGGTGGACCTCAGCACCGGACTGTGGATGACCGAGGCGAAGAGCGACATGCTGACCTCGGTGCTGGCGCCGCGCTCCCAGGCCTATCGCTCCGATCGCAACTGGACGCGCCAGGACAACCGGCGCATCGGCGGCGACCTGAACAACGTGGCGCGCTTCGAAACCGACTTCGGCGATTTCAAGCTCGACCTCGGCGGCTCGTTCCAGGTCGAAGACATCCAGCCGCAGAAAAGCGTGGTCACCACCCTCCACGACATCAACGCCAACCGCACCCTGAGGGACGCCACCCGCCAGGAATACGGCCTCAACGGCAAGCTCGAGTTCAAGCCGGTCGAGCGCCTGACGCTATGGGGCGGCGGCCGCTACAGCCACTTCAACAGCAAGGACAACGGCATCTCCGCCTCGCCGCGGCGCGAGGATCGCGACATGCGCTTCATCACGGTGAGCAGGCCCGGCTACTACGGCTCGATGATGTGGTTCCCCGACCAGAACGGCCAGTACACCGACGCCACCGATCCCCGCCTCAACAACGGCATCGTCACCAACAACACCAACAATCCGTTCGAAGGCATTCCCTTCGACGAGTTCGGCCCGGCCAACGTGACAGTCCATCCCTCGCGGGTCACCAACGTGGTCACCGGCTACAACTACAGCAAGAAGGGCAGCAGCCGCGGCGGCGGTTTCTCGCCGGCATTCGGGACCAATTTCGAGCTGGCCCCGGCTACCTTCGTCTACGCCTCCTACACCGAAGGCCTGCGTCTGCCGTCGCTGTTCGAGACCAGCCAGGGTACCCTCCAGGTCGAGCCGGGCAAGGACCTCAAGCCCGAGCGTTCGCGCAGTTGGGAGATCGGTGCCAGCGCGCTGCGCGACAGCCTGTTGGCCGACGGCGACTCGGCGGCGATCAAGCTGGCCTACTTCAACAACACCATCAAGAACTACATCACCCGCTATTACGATCCGGGCCAGATGGGCCTGATGACCTTCAGCAACACCGACAGCTACCGCACCAGCGGTCTCGAACTGCAATCGCACTACGACGCAGGGCGGGTGTTCGCCGACCTGTCGGCGACCTACTACCTGAAGACCGAGACCTGCGACGCCGCCTTCGCCGCCAGGCTGCGCGCCGGCGCCAACCGCTACCAGCGCACCGAGAACACGCCGAACTGCACGCCGGGCAGCTTCATGGGCTCCTATACCAACACGCAGAACCCGCCGCGGCTGGCGACCAACCTGACCGCCGGCCTGCGCTTCTTCGACCAGGCCCTGACCCTGGGCGGACGCATGACCTATACCTCCGGCCCCACCGCCACGGCGGACAAGCCCTGGCAGGTCGGCGCCACCACACCGCAGATCGAGTACCGCTCGGTGCAGCTGTTCGACCTGTTCCTCAAGTACAAGCTGTTCGAGCACACCGAACTGAATGCCTCGCTGCAGAACCTCACCGACCGCTATTACCTCGACCCGCTGGCACAGAGCTTCATGCCCGCGCCCGGGCGTACCCTGCGGGTGGGGATGCAGGCGAAGTTCTGAGCCGCCCTCTCCCCCTCCAGGCGTTGTCGGCGGAGCGCCGCTCCGGTAGGGCGGATAACCGCCCAGCGGCTATCCGCCGAAGCACCGGGCCTCCCGCTCCCCGCTCCTCCGGAACTGTCCGGAGGAGCGGCGAGACAGCGTCCGTCACCACGACAACGGATAACTCACCACCAGCCGCGTCTGGTCGAAGTCGCTGTTGAAGCTGCGTCGGTTGCTGGCGTGGTTGAGGCGCACGTTGAGCCGTGCCAGCGGACCGCTCTGCACGGTGTAGCCGAGCTCGACATCGCGCTCCCATTCCTTGCCGCCGCTACCGGCCTTGGTGGTGGCGTTCGAGCCATGGCCGTAGCGGACCATGCCGATCAGGCCGGGCCAGCCGAGGCCGACGAAATCGTAGTCGTAGCGCACCTGCCAGGAGCGTTCGTCGGCGTTGGTGAAGTTGCCGTTGAACATGTCGTTGCCCATGCTCCGCCCACTGCTGCCGTAGACCGATTGCCAGCCGCTGTCGCCGCCGACCTTCTGCAGGCCAAGGTAGAAGGTGTGCAGGCCGATGCCGGCGGAAAACAGGCCGTAGACGGTATGGCTGTCGATCTCTCCGGCGCGCGCGGCGCCGTCGTCGCGGTCGACGAACAGGCCGAGGTTGGCGCCCAGGGTCCAGTCGCCGACACGCTGCTTGTGCAGCAGGTTGGCGTAGCTCTGCCGGTAGACGTCCTCCAGTTGCCCGTGCCACAGGCCCAGTTGGGTGCGCTCGCGGTTGAAGCGGTACTCGGCGCCGGCGTAGTTGAAACCGTCCGATTTCTGCGTCGGCGCGCTCCAGGCCGACAGGTCCTGCATGTCCGCCGAATTGCGCAGGCTCACCGCGTCGAAGCGTCCGGCCTGCAGAGCCAGGCCCGGCAGCTCGCGGGAAACCACGGCGAAGCCGCGGAACGTCTGCGGCAGCAGGCGTCCGTCGTCGTAGCGCAACAGCGGAATGTCCGGGAGCATCTCGCCGATCTTCAGTTCGCTGGCCGAAACGCGCAGCTTGGCGGCCACGCCGACACGCCCATAGTTGTCCGCCGCGCGACCGTCATCGTGCAACGGAAGAAGCTCGGAATTGCTGGTGCCACGTCCGCTGTTCAGCTTCACGCCGAACAGGCCGATGGCGTCGAGGCCGACGCCGACCGTGCCCGGGGTATAGCCGGAACTGAACTTGAGGATGAAGCCCTGCGCCCACTCGTCCACCAGGCTCTTGCCGGCATCGTGGTCGCGGAAATCGCGGTTGAAGTAATAGTTGCGCAGGACCAGGTCGGTCTTCGCATCCTCCAGGAAGCCGCCCTCGGCAGCTTGCGCGGCAAGACAGGCGAGCATCGGCAGGACCGCCCCTGCATTGCGCGGGACTGCGGTTTTACGACGGATTTTCATTGTTATTGTGCTCCGTTTTTCAGGGACGACCGGGCCCCGGCAGCCTCTGCGGGCCACCTGGCGACGACGGTCGGGTCAGCGGCGGGGCGCGGGCCCCGCCGCCAGGGTCAGAACGGGTACTGGCGCGGCGCGTGCTGCACGCTGATCCAGTGGTCGGTGGTGAATTCCTCGATGGCCCAGTCGCCGTTGAAGCGGCCAAGTCCGGAGTTCTTCTCGCCGCCGAAGGGCGCGTTGGCCTCGTCGTTCACCGGAATGTCGTTGACGTGGGTCATCCCCACGCGAAGCTGGCGGGCAAAGCGCACCGCGCGTTCCAGGTCGCGGCTGAACACCGCGCTGGACAGCCCGTATTCGCTGGCGTTGGCCAACTCCAGCGCATGCGCCTCGTCGCGCGCGCGGAGCAGGCCGACCAGCGGGCCGAAGATTTCATCGCGGGCGATCTCCATCGTCGCGGTGACCTCGCCGAATACGTGCGGAGCCAGCAACTGCCCATCGACGCCGCCCTCGTACAGCGGCTTGGCGCCTTCCTGGCGGGCCAGGCGGATCTTTTCCAGCAGGCCTTCGAGCTGGCGCGCGTTGACGATCGGCCCGACCGCGGTATCGGCGCGCTGCGGATCGCCGACCCGGAGACCCTTGACCCGCTCGACGAAGCGCGCGGCGAAAGCGTCGTAGAGGCTGTCCTCGACGATGATGCGGTTGATCGCCATGCAGATCTGCCCCTGGTGGAGGAACTTGCCGAACACCGCGGCATTCACCGCCTGCTCCAGGTCGGCGTCGCCGAGCACCACGAACGGACTGTTGCCGCCAAGCTCCAGCGCCACGTGCTTGAGATGCGCGCCGCCGCTGGCGATGCGGCCGATGTTGCGGCCCACCGGGGTCGATCCGGTGAAGGTCACCAGGCCCGGCACCGGGTGCTCGACGAAGGCGTCGCCGATCTCGCTGCCGGGGCCGACCACCACGCTGAACAGCCCGGCCGGCAGCCCGGCCTCTTCGAAGATCCGCGCCAGCAGCAGTCCGCCGCAGACCGGCGTGTCGCTGGCCGGCTTGACCACCACCGCGTTGCCCAGCGCCAGGGCCGGGGCGATGGAACGCTGGGTCAGGTGCAGCGGGAAGTTCCACGGGCTGATCACCCCGACCACGCCGATGGCGCTGCGGTAGACCCGGCTTTCCTTGCCCGGCACGTCGGACTCGACGATGCGCCCGTGCACCCGTGCCGGGAACGACGCCGACTCCAGGGTGATCGCGCGCGCCGCGCCCCATTCGATCTCGGCCTTCAGGCGGGTGCTGCCGGACTCGCGGATGATCCAGTCGACGATCTCCTCGTGGCGGCGGTCGAACACCTCCACCGCCTTGTACAGTACCGCCGCGCGTGCCGAGGGCCCGAGCGCGGCCCATGCCGGCTGGACCTCGGCGGCCTTGGCGTAGGCGGCATCGAGGTCGTCGCGGTCGGCCTGCTCGATCTCCAGCAGCAGGCTGCCGTCGAACGGGTTGCTCACCTTCAGCCGGCGGCCAGCCCGGCCGTGGCGCCACTCGCCGGCCAGGGGCTGGAGACCGAGGTCGGTATAACGGGAATCGCTCATCGCTCTTCTCCTCTTTCGAAAATCACAGGGGTTTCTTCGCCGTCGCGTCGACGGACGCTTCCGCCGGCACGCGCGGCCGCAGGTGGATGCAGGCGATCGCCAGCGCGCCGATCACGCCGGGCGCGGCGAAGGCCAGGAAGTTCTGCTGGAACGGCAGCTCCAGGGCCAGCAGGCTGCCGCCGAGCATCGGCCCGGCGATGGCGCCGAGGCGGCCGACGCCGGCGGCCCAGCCGACCCCGGTGGAGCGCACCCAGGCCGGATAGAACTGCGCGGCGTAGGCATGGATCACCGCCAGGGTGCCGATGGTGGTGGCGCCGGCCACCACCAGCAGGCCGTTGAGCAGCCAGGGGCCTGGCCCCAGGCCGAGGGCCGCCAGGGAGGCCGCGGCCAGGGCGAAGAACAGCACCAGGGTGCGGCCGGCGCCGAGGCGGTCGGCCAGCCAGCCGCCGAACAACGCACCGAGGGTCGCCCCGACATTCAGGGTGACGAGGAACGCCAGGCTCGAACCGAGGGCGTAGCCGCCGCCGGCCATCAGTTTCGGCAACCAGGTGTTGAGCCCGTAGCTCATCAGCATGCACATGGCGAAGGCCACCCACAGCAGCAGGGTGCCCACTGCCTGGCGCCCCTCGAACAACTGGGCGACCCGTCCGCTCGGCGCTTCGGCCGCGACAGCGTTCGCCCGCTCGGCGCCGGGCCGGTAGTCGGGATCGACCTTGCGCAGCAGCGCGTCCAGTTCGGCGCGGCGGCCCTTGAGTTCGAGGAACGCCGCCGACTCCGGCAACCAGCGCAACATCAGCGGCACCGCCAGTACCGGCAGCACCGCCACGTAGAACACCGATTGCCAGCCCCAGGCGGGGATCATGGCGATCGCCAGTAGCGCCGAGAGCACCGCGCCCACCGAGTAGAAGGCCGACATCACCGTGACCAGGGTGCTGCGCCGCCCGGCCGGGGCGAATTCGCTGATCAGGTTGATCGCGCTGGGCACCAGCGCGCCCAGTGCCAGGCCGGTGAAGAAGCGTCCGGCGCCCAGTTCCAGCGGGTCGCGGGCGTGCCCGGTGAGGAAGGCGGCGAGGCTCGCCAGCAGGGTGGTGGCGATCACCAGGCGGCGCCGGCCGAAACGGTCCGCCAGCGGCGCCAGCAGGGTGCCGCCGAAGAGCATGCCGAACAGCGCGCAACTGCCGAGGGTGCCGGCCTGCACCGGGCTCAGCTGCCACTCCTGCATCAGGCGTGGCACCACCGAGCCGTAGATGACCATGTCGTAGCCGTCGAACAGCATGATGAAACACCCCCAGCCGAGGATCAGCCAGTGAGTACGGTTAAAGCGGGCAGCGTCGATCACCGCCGCAGCGGATTGCCTGTTCATACCAACCTCTCTCTTGTTTTTGTTATGGGCGCACGCGGGCGTCGGTCGGCACCGCCCACTCTGGCATGGGGCGGCGCCGTGGAACATCAGGGTTCGATGGTTTGCGTCGGCACCTCGATCAAAACCGGGCGATCAGCGGCCAGGGCATGCTCCAAGGCACTTTCCAGCTCTTCGCGGGTGGCTGCGTGGAGTGCCTCGACGCCATAGCCGCGGGCGATCGCGCAGAAGTCCAGGCCGGGCACGTCGAGCCCCGGCGCATCGGGCACCTCGAGCACCCCGGCGAACCAGCGCAGGGCGCCGTAGGTACCGTTCTTGAGGATGATGAACACCGCCGGCACACGGTATTGCGCGGCGCTCCAGAGTGCGGTGATGCCATAGTTGGCCGAGCCGTCGCCGATGATCCCGATCACCTGCCGCCGCGGCTGCGCCAGTTGCGCGCCGACCGCCGCCGGCAGGCCGAAGCCGAGTCCGCCGGCGGCCGGGAAGAAGTAGCTGCCCGGCTCGCGCATCTCCACGCGCTGCCAGAAGGCGGTCACGGTGGAAGTCGACTCCTTGACGAAGATGGCGTCGCGCGGCGCCAGCGCATCGATCACGTCGAACACGGTTTCCGGCCGCAGCGGTCCGCCCTCCTCGGCCAGCGCCGGCGGTCGCGGCAGCGCCTCGGGCAACGGCCGCGCACTGGGGCGGACCTGTTCGAGCAGTGCCTCGAGGGTCAGCGCGATGTCGCCGACCAACGCGTCGCCCATCGGCGCCCGTGCTGCTTCGCCGGGATCGCAGGTGACCTGCACCAGCTCGGCGCCGGCCGGCAGGTAATCGCCGGGGGCGAACTGGTGATAGCGGAACACCGGCGCGCCGACCACCAGGATCAGGTCGTGGCCGTCCAGCAGCCGGCTGATCCCGGCGATGGCCGCCGGCAGCACGCCGCGGAAGCAGGCATGGCGGGTGGGGAACGGACAACGCGAGGCCGACGGCGCAACCCAGACCGGCATCCGCAGCTTCTCCGCCAGTTCCACGGCCAGGCCGTTGGCATTCGCCCCGTCGACGTCCGGACCGAGCACCAGCACCGGGTTGCGCGAGCGCGACAGGCGCTCGCCGAGTTCGGCCAGCAATGCCGGCGCGGGCAGCGCGGCGCCGCTGACCTGGCGCGCGGCCAGGTGTTCGACGCCGGCCGGCGCCGGTTGCGCCCAGTCGTCGTAGGGAATCGACAGGTACACCGGCGCCCGCGGCGGCAGGCTGGCGGTCTGGATCGCCTGGCTCAACGCGCGCGGCACATCCTGGGCGCAGGCCGGCTCGTGGCTCCATTTCACCAGCGGCTTGGGCAGTTGTCCGGCATCGACGTTGGCGAGCATCGCCTCGACCCCGATCATCGAGCGCACCTGCTGCCCGGCGGTGATGACCAGGGGGCTATGGGAGTACCAGGCGTTGGTCAGGGCACCCATACCGTTGCCGGTGCCAGCCGCCGCATGCAGGTTGACGAAGGCCGGGCGGCCGCTGGCCAGGGCGAAGCCATCGGCCATGCCGACCACCGCGCCCTCGTGCAGGCCGAGGATGTAGCGGAAATCCTCGGGGAAGTCCTTGAGGAACGGCAGCTCGTTGGAGCCGGGGTTGCCGAAGACGGTGGTCAGGCCGTGGCGACGGAGGATCTCGTAAGACGCGGAATGGACGGTTTTCATGCAGGCCTTCAAGCTCGTTTCCTGGATTTGCGCTACTGTTGCAGCCGCTCGATAATCAATCAAATCGATACTCTTTCTATAAAAAATAGAACTGGTCTATATGAGTCCGATCGATCTCAACCTGATCCGCACCTTCGTCACCCTCTACGAAGCCGGCAGCGTGACCCTCGCCGCGGAGCGCCTGTTCGTCACCCAGCCATCGGTGAGCTACGCCCTGGCGCGCCTGCGCGAACTGTTCGACGACGCGTTGTTCACCCGCACCCGCGACGGCATCCAGCCGACCTTCGTCGCCGAGCAGCTCTACGGCACCTTCCGCGAGTCGCTGACGCGCATCGAGGGCGCGGTACAGAGCGTTCGCCACTTCGATCCGGCAACCACCGAGCGACGTTTCCGCATCGCCCTCACCGATCTCGGCGAAGTGGGTTTCCTCTCGCTGATCCTCGAACGCCTGACCCGCGACGCGCCGTTCGCCGAAGTGGAAGTGCTGCCGCTGCAGGTGGACGAGGTCGGCGCCTGGCTGAGCAGCGCCAAGGTCGACGCGGCGATCTGCCGCCAGCCGGTGCCCGGCGCGCGCAGCCAGCGGGTCCTGCACGAGCGCTACGTGTGCCTGCTCAGCGACCGCCACCCGCGGATCGGCGACAGCCTGAGCCTGGAGCAGTACCTGGCCGAGCGGCACATCGTGGTGACCCGTACCTCCGGCCACGGCATCGCCGAGGACGTGCTCGAGGCCATGCAGGTGCAGCGCCGCATCAGCCTGCGGGTCCCGCACTTCTCGGTGCTGCCGAAGATCATTCCCGGTACCGAGCTGCTGACCATCCTGCCGGCGCAGATCGCCTATCGCTTCGTCGCCGAAGGCGGCATGCGCATGCTCGAACTGCCCTTCACCCTGCCACCGTTCGACGTCTCCCTGCACTGGCACGAGAGCAGCGAACGCTCGGCGGCGCTGAACTGGTTCCGCACCACCATCGCCGAGGCGATCATCGCCGCCCAACGCTGAAACGCCGGCGGCCCTCACGCAGCGTCTCCCAGCGTCGGCGAGCGCTCGCGACGCCGCGCACCGAGCAGCGGCAACACGGCGGCCGCGGCGACGAACACCGCCGCGAACGCCCCATAGAGGGACAGCGGCTGCCAGCCGTCGTCGAGCAGGAGCCCGGCCACCAGCGGCGAGAGGATCGCCCCGCCGCGACCGACGCCGATCCCCCAGCCGACCCCGGTGGCACGCACCGAAGCGTCGTAGAGGCTCGGCGCCAGGGCATACAGGCCGGCCACGCAGGCGTTGGCGCAAAGCCCGATCAGCAGTCCCAGCGGCAAGGCCGCGCCGGGCAGCCCGGCGCTCAGCGAGAACAGCGCGAGCAGAGCGGCGGTAAGCAGCATGAACAGCGCCAGCACCCGTTCCAGGCGAAAGCGCGCGGCAAGTCCGCCGAGCAAGGCGGCACCGAAGATCCCGCCGATGCTCAGCAGGGTGCCGCCGGTGATGCCCTGGGCGGTGGACAGGCCGGCGGCGACCAGCAGCTTCGGCGTCCAGCTCATGATGAAGTAGAAGCCGAACATCACCAGGAAAAACAGCGCCCAGAGCAGCAGCGTGGTACGTCGCTGGGCAACGCAAAGCAACCGGGCGAGGCGGCTACCGTGCTCCGCTCCGCCACCGGGCGGGCTCGGCAGTTCCGCGAGCGCCGCGCGGCCCAGGCGCCGGGCCAGCGCGTTGACCCGTTGCAACGCCCGCGGCGGCCGGCGCGCCAGGAGGAAGTCCAGCGACTCCGGCAGGCACAGGCAGACCAGCGGGATCACCGCCAGGGTCAGGCCAGCGCCGAAGACGAACACCGAGCGCCAGCCCCAGGCGCCGATCAGCCATACCGCGAGCAGTCCGCCAAGGGTCGCGCCGAGCGCGTAGCCGGTGGATTGCAGGCTTACCGCCAGGCCGCGCCAACGGCGCGAGGCGTACTCGCTGGCGATCACGTTGCTGCTGGCGAGGATGCCGCCGATACCCAGCCCGGTCAGCCCGCGCAGCAACGCCAGTTGCCAGGCCGCCTGGCTCAGCGCCGAGGCGAGCATGCCCAGGCCCGACAGCGCCAGGCAGGCGAGGATCAGCGGGCGGCGCCCCCAGCGGTCGGCCCAGGGCGCGATGAACAGCGAGCCGGCGGCCATGCCAAAGAGGCCGGCGCTGAGCAGCAGGCCGATCTCGGCGCCGCCAAGGTTCCATTCGGCGGCCACCGAGGATGCGGTGAAGGCCATCACCAGCACGTCGAAGCCATCGATCAGGTTGAGCACGATGCACACAGCCACCGCCAGCCACTGGAACGGACGCATCGGTTCGTCGTCGAGAGCGCGGCGCAAGTCCCGGTTCATGGGCGGCCCTCCCCGAGCGGACAGGAAAGAAGCGACGGCAGGCGGGAGCGAGGCGCGGGAATGCAGGAATCCATCATCGGGAAGACCCTTTTTCTTGTTGTTGTAGGCACGGCAAGCGCAGGCACCCTGGCACCGTTGCGTCGATGCCGCAATCCTATTGGATCCATTTTGGCGACAAGAAAACGGATGGCCAGCGGATATCCCACTGTCAGCGAAATCCGAGAAAGGCTCTGGAACGAGATAATTTGGCAATTTATTCCTGAAGTTTTTTATGTGCGACTATCGAACAGATTATTTTTTGTACAGAAGCGGTTGACTTGGAAAAGTTGCCTCGTGAATCATTGGATCCAATTACAAAAACAACGAGAGGATCCGACGATGTTTCCGAAGAACGCCTGGTACGTGGCCTGCACCCCCGACGAACTGGCCGGCAAGCCGCTCGGCCGACGCATCTGCGACGAGCCGATGGTTTTCTACCGAGGCGAGGACGGCCGCGTGGCGGCCCTCGAGGATTTCTGCCCGCACCGTGGCGCGCCGCTGTCGCTGGGCTTCGTCGAGGACGGCGTGCTGGTCTGCGGCTACCACGGCCTGGCAATGGGCGAGGACGGTCGCACCCGCGCGATGCCCGGCCAGCGGGTCCGCGGCTTCCCCTGCATCCGTCGCTTCCCGGTGCAAGAACGGCACGGCTTCGTCTGGGTCTGGCCGGGCGCGGAAGAACAGGCCGACGCCGCGCTGATACCCCGCCTGGAATGGGCGGAAAGCCCCGATTGGGCCTATGGCGGCGGGCTGTACCACATCCACTGCGACTATCGCCTGATGATCGATAACCTGATGGACCTGACCCACGAGACCTATGTCCATGCGTCCAGCATCGGCCAGAAGGAAATCGACGAGGCCGCGCCGACCACGCGGGTGGAAGGCGACGAGGTGATCACCAGCCGCCACATGCAGAATGTCATGGCCCCGCCGTTCTGGCGCATGGCTCTGCGCGGCAACGGCCTGGCCGACGACGTGGCGGTGGACCGCTGGCAGATCTGCCGCTTCACGCCGCCCAGCCACGTGCTGATCGAGGTCGGCGTGGCCCACGCCGGCCACGGCGGCTACCAGGCGCCGGCGGAGCGCAAGGCGGCGAGCATCGTGGTCGACTTCATCACCCCGGAGAGCGCCACTTCCATCTGGTACTTCTGGGGCATGGCGCGCAACTTCCAGGCCCACGACCAGGCGCTCACCGAGAGCATTCGCGAAGGCCAGGGAAAGATCTTCGGCGAAGACCTGGAAATGCTCGAAAGCCAGCAGCGCAACCTGCTGCGCCATCCACGGCGCGACCTGCTGAAACTGAACATCGACGCCGGCGGCGTGCAGGCCCGGCGCATCATCGAGCGCCTGCTGGCGGACGAGCGCCAGGCCGCCGCCCCCAACCGCGCCCAGGCCTGACGGGAGCCTTCGCCATGATCGAGGTCATCGTCGGCGCCATCCGCCTGGAGGCGCAGGATATCCACAGCTTCGAACTGTTCCGGGCCGACGGGGCGGCCCTGCCGTCCTTCGAGCCGGGCGCACACATCGACCTGCACCTGCCCAACGGCCTGGTCCGCCAGTACTCCCTCTGCGGCCCCGCCGAACGGCCGCGCCACTACCGTATCGCCGTACTCCGCTGCCGCGATTCGCGCGGCGGCTCGGCCACGCTGCACGCCGAACTGCGGGTCGGCCAGCGCCTGCACATCGGCGAGCCGCGCAATCTCTTCCCGCTGTCGCCGGAGCCCGGTCCGCGCCTGCTGTTCGCCGGCGGCATCGGCATCACGCCGCTGCTGGCGATGGCCGAACGCCTGGCCCGCGATGGCGCCGACTTCCAGTTGCACTACTGCGCGCATTCCGGCGAGCGCGCGGCCTTCGTCGACTACCTTGGCCGGTGCGCCTTCGCCGACCGCGTGCACTGCCACTTCGACCACGGCGAAAGCAGCCGGCGCGCGGACCTTCGCGCCCTGCTGGCGACCAGTCCGCGCGACGCCCAGCTATACCTTTGCGGGCCGGCGGGCTTCATGCAGTGGATCGAAGAAAGCGCCCGCGAACTGGGCTGGGAAGCAAGCCGCTTGCATCGCGAGCACTTCGCCGCCGCGCCACGAGACGCCAGTGCGGACGGCACCTTCGAAGTGCAGTTGGCGAGCAACGGGGCGCTGATCCGGGTCGCCGCCGGGCAGACCGTGCTGGCGGCCCTGCGCGAAGCCGGGGTGGACCTGCCGGCCTCCTGCGAGCAGGGCATCTGCGGCACCTGCCTGACCCGCGTGCTGGACGGCGAGCCGGAGCATCGCGACCTCTACCTCAGCGAAGAGGAGCAGGCCGCCAACGATTGCTTCACGCCCTGCTGTTCGCGTTCGCGCAGCCCACGGCTGGTGCTGGATCTCTAGTCGGCGGCGACGTCGCCGTGAAGCACGGTGACACCCTGCCGCGCCGGATCGAAGTAGTCGGCGTAGCGCAGGGTCGCGTTGGCGTGCTCGCGCATGATCGCCTCGGCGCGCGCCCCCTGGCCGTTGACCAGCGCGTCGACCACCGCGTGGTGCTGCATGTGGGCGAAGTTGAAACGGCGGAATTCCTGCTCGAGATTGTCGCGATCCACCGCCAGGGCGCTCACCGAGGCGAACGGCAGGTGGTCGTTGCGCGCCAGCGCCACGGCGATCGCCGGGTTGCCGCTGGCCTCGATGATGGTGCGGTGGAAACGCATGTTCATGCGCTGGTAGCGCTCCAGCTCCTCCAGCAGGACCTGGCCGTTGGCGAACAATCGGTCGCCCTCGGCCAGGCATTCCTCCAGGGTCGCCCGTGCCTCGGCGGACAGCCCGCGCTCGGCCGCCTGGCGTGCCGCCAGGCCTTCCAGAACGCCGCGCACCTCGACCGCGCCGGCGATATCCTCGCGGGTCACCGCGCGCACCCTGTAGCCGCGCCCGGTCTTGCACAGCAGGCCTTCCTGCTCGAGGGTACGCAGGGCGATGCGCACCGGCATGCGCGAGACCTGCAGGCGTTCGGCGGTGGGAATCTCGACGATGCGCTCGCCGGCGGCGAGTTCGCCGGAAGCGATCAGCTTGCGTAGCTCGGCCAGCACGCGTTGGCCCGGTTTGCTCATGGAATTCGCTTATTCGATCGGGACGACCGGGGCATCATAGCGTGCCCCGGCCGCCTCCGCCGGTCAGCTTTCGCGGTGGATGGCGAAGCCGGCCCAGGACTGGCTCACCGGCATGATCTCGAGGCTGTTGATGTTCAGGTGGGCGGGCTGGTTCATGATCCAGAAGATGGTCTCGGCGATGTCTTCCGGCTGGATCGGATGGGCTCCGGCGTAGGTCTTGTCGTAGCGCGCCTGGTCGCCGCCGAAGCGGACCAGGGAGAACTCGCTCTCGCACAACCCCGGCTCGAGGTTGGTCACGCGCACCCCGGTGCCCTGCAGGTCGCAACGCAGGTTCAGGGAGAATTGCTCGACGAAAGCCTTGGTGCCGCCGTAGACATGGCTACCCGGATAGGGCCACTTGCCGGCCACCGAACCCAGGTTGACGATGCTCGCCCCGGCGCCGTGGGCGATCAGCCGCGGCAGCAGCAGGCGCGTGCTGTAGAGCAGGCCCTTGATGTTGGTGTCGACCATGGTGTCCCAGTCGTCCAGGTCGCAGGACTGCGCCGGGTCGGTGCCCAGCGCCAGGCCGGCGTTGTTGATCAGGCCGCGCAGGGTGGCGAACTCTTCCGGCAGGTTGTCCACGGCCGCGCTCATCGCCGCGCGGTCGCGCACGTCCAGGGTCAGCGGCAACACCCGGGTCTTCGCCGAAAGCTCGCCGGCCAGGGCCTGCAGACGCTCCTCGCGACGGCCGGTGAGCACCAGCGACCAGCCGGCCTCGGCGAAACGACGGGCGCAGGCTTCGCCGAAGCCTGAGGTGGCGCCGGTGATGAACAGGGTGGACGACATGGGCATCTCCTCGTACGGGGCGGAAAAACGATATCCGGGGATTCTAGAGCCTCGCCGTGCCCGGTTGGCCATACAGTTGCGCACGAGTTTGCCGAGACGCCTGCTCAAAAAACGACCAACCTCGCGGAACCCGCACCGTGCTTGGGCCGCAGCGAACAGCCACCAACTTGTCCACAGGGCGTCGCACAGTTTTCCTGAACAACTGTGGCAGCGGCATGACCACGCGCTGGGGATAAGTGCCCCGGCGCGAGCACTGATCATTTTCTGACCAGCCACGCCTAACCCTCGCCAATTCAGGGGCTTGGCGGTTCTTACCCACCTTATCCACAAGCCCCCGCACAGAAATCCTGAACAACCTCAGGCGGCGTTATCCACAACCCGGCGCGCGGCGACCAGGTCCTCCAGCGCATAACCCACCGACTTGAACAGGGTGATTTCCCCGGGATCGCCGCGCCGCCCTGCCCCGCCCAGCAAGTCGCGCAGTTCGGTGGATATCGCCTCGCGCCCGATGGCGCCTTCGGCGATCGCCTGCAACAGGTCGCCGGCCTCTTCCAGCGCGCCTGCGCGGGTATCCACCACGACCCGCGCGCGCGCCACCGCCAGGGCGTCGGTCTCGCGCATGGACGGCAGGAAGGCGCCGACCAGGTCGAGATGGACGCCCGGCTTCAGCCATGCGCCGCGCACCAGCGCTTCGCGGGAGGTGGTAACGCAACTGACGCAATCGGCCGCCTCCACCGCCGCGCGCAACCCGTCGGCCGCTCGCGCCGGGTAGCCCTCCTCGCGCAGCCGGGCGGCCAGCGCGGCGGCCTTGGCCGGATCGCGGCCCCAGATGTCGATGTGGCGATAGTCGCGCACGCAGGCGTGGGCCCGCACCATGTGCGCAGCCAGGGTTCCGCAGCCGACCACCAGCAGGCGCCGCGCATCGTCCCGCGCCAGGTAGTCGGCGGCCAGCGCCGAGCTGCAGGCGGTACGCCGGGCGGTCAGCTCCGAAGCCTCCAGCAACGCCAGTGGGCGACCGTCTTCGCCGTCGAACAGAGCGAACACCGCGGCCACCGCCGGCAGGCCACGCGCCCCATTGCCAGGGAACACCGTCACCAGTTTCACGCCGATCCCCGCGCCGGCTTGCCACACCGGCATCTGTAGCAGCGAGGCCTGCGCCGGCAAGGCATGGCAGTTGCGCAGCGGCGCGCTGCAAGGCTTGGCCAGGCCGATGCGCAACGCCTCGATCAGTTGTGGATAAGCCAGGCGCTCGGCGACCTCGGCGTTGCTGAAAAAGCGCAGGCTGTGCATAAGTCGAGTTTCCTCCGTGGCTCCAGGGCAGCGCCCGCCCCGGCGGCCAGGCAGCCGGGGCGGGGCGCGCTCAATGTCCGCCGAGATAGGCGTTGCGCACCTCCTGGTTGCCGAGCAGTTCTTCGCCGCTGCCGCTCATGCGGATTTCCCCGGTGACCATCACGTAGGCGCGGTCGGAGAGCTTCAGCGCATGGTTGGCGTTCTGCTCGACGAGGAAGATGGTCATGCCGCTCCTGGCCAGCTCGCGCAGGGTCTGGAAGATCTGCTTGACCACGATCGGCGCCAGGCCCAGGGAGGGCTCGTCGAGCAACAGCAACTTCGGCCGGCTCATCAGCGCGCGGGCGATGGCGAGCATCTGCTGCTCGCCGCCGGACATGGTCATGGCGCGCTGGTTGCGCCGCTCCTTCAGGCGCGGGAACAGCTCGAACATGCGCTGCATGTCCTCCTCGGCGTGGTCCATGCCGATGGGAATGGTACCCATCAGCAGGTTTTCCTCGACGCTCATGTCGGGGAACACCCGGCGTCCTTCCGGCGACTGCGCGATGCCGTTGGACGCCACGTAGTGCGCCGACTTCTGGCGGATGTCCTGGCCGCGATAGAGGATCTGCCCGGCCGCCGCACGCGGCTGGCCGAAGATCGACATCAACAGCGTCGACTTGCCCGCGCCGTTGGCGCCGATCAGGCTCACCGTCTCGCCCTCGTTGACCTGCAGCGAGACCTTCTTCAGCGCCTGGATCGGCCCGTAGAACACGTCCACCTCACGGAATTCCAGCAACGCCGCGCTCATGACAGCTCCTCTTCGTCGGCACCGAGATAGGCGGCGATCACCTTCTCGTCATGGCGGATCTGTTCGGGGTTGCCACGGGCGATCACGTCGCCGTGGTCGAGCACGATGATGTGGTCGGAGATGTTCATCACCATGCCCATGTCATGCTCGATCAGCAGTACGGTGATCCCGTGGTGGTCGCGCAGGTAGCGGACGATGTTGCTCAGGGCGTGGGTCTCGGCCGGGTTGAGGCCGGCGGCCGGTTCGTCCAGGCAGATGAGTTCCGGCCGCGTGCACATGGCCCGGGCGATCTCCAGGCGCCGCTGCTGGCCGTAGGACATCTCGCCGGCCAGGCGGTTGGCGCAGTCCACCAGGTCGACCACCTCCAGCCAGTAGAACGCGTGGTCCAGCGCCTCGCTCTCGGCGCGGCGATAGCCGGGAGTGTTGAGGATGCCGGCGAGCAGGTTGCGGTTGACGAACATGTGCTGCGCCACCAGCAGGTTCTCCACCACCGACATGTCCTTGAACAGGCGGATGTTCTGGAAGGTCCGCGCCAGCCCGGCGCGGTTCACCAGGTGGGTGCCGCCGAACATCTTGTAGTAGAGGCGACTGCCCAGTTGCGGCGGCTTGACGAAGTCGTCCAGCTGGAACGGCTCGCCGAGCACCTGGATGACGTCCGTGGTGCGCCCCTGGGTGTTGAGCAGGATGTTGCCGCCGGTGGCCTTGTAGAAGCCGGTGAGACAGTTGAACACGGTGGTCTTGCCGGCGCCGTTGGGGCCGATCAGCGCGGTGATCGAACCGCGCTCGACGTCGAGGTTGACGTCGTTGAGCGCCTTGATGCCGCCGAAGTGCATCATCAGGTGCTCGACGCTGAGGATCTTGTCGCTCATGGCGCCACCCCCTTGCGCGGGGCGAAGCCCACCCGGCTGATGCGGATCAGCCCGCGCGGCCGCCAGATCATCATCACCACCATGAGTATCCCGAGCAGCAGCACGCGGATGTCGGCGAAGCTGCGCAGCAGCTCCGGCGCCACGGTGAGGACGAAGGCGGCGATCACCACCCCGACCGTCGAGCCCATGCCGCCGAGCACGACGATGGCGAGGATCAGCGCCGACTCGAAGAAGTTGAACGAGGACGGGTTGACGAAGCCCTGGTAGCTGGCGAAGAACACCCCGGCCAGTCCCGCGGTGGAGGCGCCGAGCATGAACGCCGAGAGTTTCACCAGCACATGGTTGAGGCCCATCGCGCGACAGGCGATCTCGTCCTCGCGCAGCGCCTCCCAGGCGCGCCCGACCGGCATCCGGGTCAGCCGGTGCTTGATGTAGAGCACCAGCAGCACGACCAGGAACAGCACCACGTAGATGAACAGGAACTTCATGTTGGGGTTGTAGGCGATGCCGAGGAACTCGTGGATCGGCACCCCGCCATCCTTGGCCCGGCGGCCGAACTCCAGGCCGAGGAAGGTCGGCGCCGGCGCCGGCATGCCGTTCGGCCCGCCGGTGAAGGACAGCCAGTTGTTCAGTACCAGGCGGATGATCTCGCCGAAGCCCAGGGTGACGATCGCCAGGTAGTCGCCATGCATGCGCAACACCGGGAAGCCGAGGATCGCCCCGGCCACCGCGGCGGTCAGCGCGGCCAGCGGCAGGACGGTCCAGAAGCCCAGGCCGAGGTACTGGTAGCCCAGCGCCAGGCCATAGGCGCCAATGGCGTAGAAGGCCACGTAGCCGAGGTCGAGCAGCCCGGCGAGGCCGACCACGATGTTCAGGCCCAGGCCCAGCAGCACGTAGATCAGGCCGAGGATGACCACCGCCAGCAGGTACTTGCTGGCGAAGAACGGGAAGATCACCGCGGCCACCAGGATCAGCGGCACGATCCAGCGCAAGCGGGTCTTGTAGCCCGGCGGCAGGACGTGGACGCCGCTGCCAGCCCCCTCGAAGCGCTCCAGCACGGCCCGTCCGCCGCGGGTCTGCAGGTAGAGGCTGAGCAGGAAGCGCCCGGCCATCACGATCGCGATGATCCAGCCGACCCGCTCGTAATGCAGGTTGAAGCCGTAGCCGTCGAGGACCACGCCGACGATGGGGCCGAACACCACCAGGGCGATCAACCCGGAGAGCACGGCATCGACGACGCACTGCTTGAGATCGATGGAAGTCTCGTTGCTCATCGTCGTCCCCTTACACCTTGGCGATCTGCGGGCGGCCGAGCAGGCCCTGGGGACGGAAGATCAGGATCAGTACCAGCAACGAGAAGGCGAACACGTCCTTGTAGTCGGTGTTGACCATCCCCGAGAACTGCGCCTCGGCCACTCCCAGCACCAGGCCGCCGAGCATCGCCCCGGGCAGCGAGCCGATGCCGCCGAGCACCGCCGCGGTGAACGCCTTGATGCCGATGATGAAGCCGGCGTAGAAGTCGAAGGTGCCGTAGTTCATGGTGATCAGCACCCCGGCCAGGGCGGCCATCGCCGCGCCGATGACGAACACGTAGGAGATCACCCGGTCGGTGTTGATCCCCAGGATCGAAGCCATCTTGCGGTCCTGCTGGGTCGCCCGGCACATGCGCCCGAGCTTGGTGTAGCGGATCACGTAGGTCAGCACCGCCATGCCGATCAGCGAAGCGATCAGGATGAACAGCTTGGTGTAGGTGAGCTGGACGAAACCGTCGCCGACGTGGAATTTCAGGGCGCCGTCGAGCAGGGTCGGGATCCCCTGCTGGCGCGGTCCCTGCGCCACCTGCACGTAGTTCTGCAGGATCAGCGACATGCCGATCGCCGAGATCAGCGGCGCCAGGCGCGTGGAGTTGCGCAGCGGCTTGTAGGCGATGCGCTCGATCACCCAGCCGTAGGTGCAGGTCACCAGCACGGTGAACAGCAAGGTGCCGAGGATCAGCAGCGGGAAGTTCTGCAGGCCGAAGAAGGCCAGCAGGGCAAGGGCGATGGCCGACAGGTAGGCGGAGATCATGTACACCTCGCCGTGGGCGAAGTTGATCATGCCGATGATGCCGTAGACCATGGTGTAGCCGATGGCGATGAGGCCGTAGACCGAGCCAAGGGTCAGCCCGTTGATCATTTGCTGGAGGAAGATGCCGTCCATTTTTCAGTCTCTTCAGGGCGAATCGCGACGGCCTTTGTAAGGCGCGCCGGCGCTCGCCGGTGAAAGCGGACGGGTGCTACTGAAACGGCCCCGGATCGCGGGACTCCAGACCGACCACACGCAGACGTCTTCGGTGAATCCGCACTACGGCGGCAAGCACGGGCGAGCACTTCAGCAGCTCCCGGACTTACCCATGCGCCGGGCCTGTGCCCGGCGCATGGCGGTCGAGCGCGATCAGGGCAACTGGTGGTACTTGCCCTTGTCGTCCCACTCGTAGACCACGTAGTCGGAGACTTTCAGGTCGCCCTTCTTGTCCCATTCCTTCTTGCCCATCACGGTCTGCACCGGATGCGACTTCAGCCACTCGGCGGCCTTGGCCGGATCGTTGGCGCCGGCGCCGTTGAAGGCCGCCGCCAGGGACTGGATCGAGGCGTAGGAGTAGAGGGTGTAGCCTTCCGGCTCGAAACCGCCGGCACGGAATTTCTCCACCACCGCCTTGCCGTCGGGGATCAGCCGCGGGTCGGCGCCGAAGGTCATCAGCACTCCCTTGACGTACTGCGGACCGCCGGCGGTGGTCGCCAGTTCGTCGGTGACCACGCCGTCGTCGGACATGAACTTGGCGGTCAGTCCCTGTTCGCGCATCTGCCGTACCAGCGGACCGGCTTCCGGATGCAGGCCGCCGAAGTAGACGACCTCGGCACCGGAGGCGCGGATCTTGGTGACCAGCGCGTTGAAGTCCTTCTCGCCGCGAGTCAGGCCCTCGTAGAGAACCTCTTTCACGCCGAGCTTGTTCAGTTGCGCCCTGGTGGCGTCCGCCAGGCCCTGGCCGTAGGTGTCCTTGTCATGGATCACCGCGACCTTCTTGGCCTTGAGCACGTTGACGATATAGTCGCCGGCGACCACGCCCTGCTGGTCGTCGCGGCCGCACATGCGGAACATCCCGGAGAGTCCGCGCTCGGTGACCTGCGGGTTGGTGGAACCGGGGGTGATGGCGATGATCCCGGCCTCGTCGTAGACCTCGGATGCGGGGATGGTCGAAGAAGAGCAGAAATGGCCGACCACGGCGATGGCCTTGTCCTGGTCCACCAGGCGGTTGGCCACGGCCACGGCCTGCTTCGGTTCGCAGGCGTCGTCGGCCTTGACCAGCTTGATCTTCTCGCCGTTGATCCCACCCGCCGCGTTGATGTCTTCCGCCGCCTGGGACGCGCCGCGCCAGTATTGCTCGCCGAAGGAGGCGTTGGCGCCGGTATGCGGTCCGGCCACGCCGATCACGACGTCGGCCAGCGCATGCGTGGAAAGACCCATCACGGATGAAACCGCGAGAGCCAGGATGCCTTTTCTGAACAGCTTCTTGGACATGGGGTGTTGCTCCTGAGGATGATGTTGGCGCTCGTAACTACGATGTTGTTGTTGTGTTTCGCTCAACAGGCAGAGCAAGCGGCGTGCCATTCGTTTTTTTCCTGAGTGGCCGGCCACAAGAACTTTAGCCCTCCTTTCCGTTTTTATCTTTGTTATTGGAAATCAGTCATTTAGGCATTTCTCCGAATCCCCTTCGGAGAGCTACAGCCCAGGCTTCACAAGGCCTGAACCGTTCCTAGGAATAACTCTACAACGATATTGAAGCGGTTAGAAACTGCACGTCACTGGTGCGTTCCACGCACTAATTGAGGTCCTCTTTTTCAATGAAAGTGCAGGACAGAGCGGTTTTTAAAATTAATATGAACATGAACTTCCCGTAATTCGGTACTTGGCGGAAAAAGTCGATTCGAATACGACATGAACATATCCGTTAGCGACGCCACGTTCGGCGCAAAACCCTGTGACGGATTCGTCATAAGCCAGCGAATGCTCTATCGCGAGACTTGCCGGCAGTAATAAGCGTCGCGCGGCACTCCGGCAAGCGAGCTTTCCTCCCCACGTCATTCCGTTTATTCATATAACGCGTTCCGCCCGCTCCACCCGCGCCAGGAAACCCGCCATGCTGAACAAACGCCGCCTGCCGTCGATGACCGCCCTGCAATGCTTCGAAGCGGTAGCCCGGCACCTGAGCTTCACCCGCGCCGCCGAAGAGTTGAGCCTGACCCAGAGCGCCATGAGCAAGCAGGTCGCGCAACTCGAGGAGCAACTGCAGCACGCCCTGTTCCGCCGGGTGCGCAAGCGCTTGCAACTGACCCCGGCCGGCGAGCTGTACCTGGCCGAGGTACGACGCATCCTGCAACAGGTAGAGCTGTCCACCCGCTTCCTGCTTTCCTACGGCGGCGAGACCGAAGTGCTGCGAGTGGCGACCCCGCCGACCTTCGGCGCGCGCTGGCTGATCCCGCAACTGAACGGCTGGCGCCACCGCCACCCGAACATCCACCTCGACCTGCGCCAGGAACTGGAACCGGACGACCTGCGCCAGGGCCATTGCGACCTGGCGTTCTTCTTCGGCCCCGGCACCCTGCCGGGCGCCGAGTGCATCCGCCTGTTCGGCGAACAACTGGTGGCGGTCTGCGCGCCATCCCTGTTGCCGGCCGGCGGACTGGACGAACCGACCCAACTGGCGGAGCTGGTGCTGCTGCAGAACGCCAGCCGCGCGGAGGCCTGGCACGACTGGTTCGCCAGCCTGGAGCGAAATTGCCAGGGTTGCTACCACGGTCCACGCTTCGACACCTTCTACATGTGCATCCGCGCCGCCCAGGCCGGTTGCGGGGTAGCCCTGCTACCGCGCTTCCTGGTCGAGGAGGAACTCGCCGAAGGCAAGCTGGCGATCGCCTGGCCGCACGCCCTGCCCAGCCAGGAGGCCTACTACCTGGCCTATCCCGAGCATGCCGCGGAAGTCCCCAAGGTGCGCCATTTCATCGAGTGGATGGTAGAGCGCCTGGAGCAGGAGCAACCCTCAGCGGGCCCCCGCCAGACGCGCCACGGCCCGGTTTGACGTTTCCGCTGCGCGGAACCATCTTTACTCTCACTCGGTTCACCTCGGAACGTCCCATGCTCACTGGCGTCACGGTTCGAATCCGCCTGCTGGTCCTGGCGCTGCTACCGCTGACGATGCTCGTCACGGTCATCGCGATGGCGCTGGCCAACGCCAGTCGACTCGATGCCAGCTTCCAGGACCTTTTCAACAACCGGATGAAGCCCATCAGCCAGCTCAAGATCGTCGCCGACGCCGTTGCGGTCAGCGTGGTCGACGCCCTGCACAAGTACCGTGCGGGGGTCTTCGATGAAGAGCGCCTGCAGCAGGAGTTGAGTGGGGCGCTGTCGCGCATCGAGAAGTCGTGGGCCGACTATTCCGCAGACCACCGGACTGCCGCCGAGAAGGAAATCATCGAGTCGCTGGTCCCCACCCTGGAACGGGTCAAGCGGATGACCCTGGCATACGGCGAGCAGGCCAGGGCCGGAAGCCTGCGAAACGTCGAGGCCGGCACGTTCAATCGCGAGATGTATGGTGCGTTCGATCCGCTGGGAACCGCGCTGTCGACGCTGATCGACCTGCAGCTCAGTGAAGGCGCCAAGCTCAACGAGCAGATGGAGAAACGCTACGACTCCATGCGCACCACCTTCCTGCTCATCGGCGCCGCAGCCCTGGTCCTCATCGTCGCCGCGGCCTGGTTCATCAGCCTGTCGATCATGCGCCCGCTTTCCGATCTGCGCGGGGTGATCCGCCGCGTGCAGGACTCCTCGAATCTCACGCTCCGCGCCGATGCGCGCGGGCGCGACGAAGTGTCCGATACGGCGCGCGCCTTCAATATGATGCTGGAAAGCCAGCAGGCGCTGCTTCGGCATCTCGCCGAGACAGCCAGGAAGCTCACCATCACCTCGGACGAGATGAGTGCCATCAGCAACCAGGTCAGCCATGTCGCCACGTCCCAGGGCGACCAGACCGACATGGTCGCCACGGCGGTACACCAGATGAGCATGGCGGTCCAGGACGTGGCGCGGAACGCCCAGGCCGCCGCAGCCAGCGCGGAATCGGCGAACAGCGAGGCGCACACCGGAACCGGACTCGTGCATGCGAACCTCGACGCCATCCAGGGCCTGTCGGTCATGGTCGGAGAGGCGGGAGCCGTCATCGACACGCTACGCAACAAGACCGAGGAAATCAGCACCGTTCTGGAAGTCATCCAGAACATCGCCCAGCAAACCAACCTGCTCGCCCTCAATGCCGCGATAGAAGCCGCACGGGCGGGCGAGGCCGGACGCGGGTTCGCGGTGGTCGCCGATGAAGTGCGCAGCCTGGCCACCAATACGCACAAGGCCACCGAAACCATCCGCGAGATGATCGAAGCCCTGCAGGCAGGCGCCAGCAGCGCGGTCAGCGTGATGCAGCAGTCACGCGAGCAGGCCCAGGTCAGCCTCCAGCGCGCCCACGAGGCGGGAAAGGCGCTCGGTCTCATCGCCCAGGCGGTCGAAGGTATCGCCCAGAGCAACGCGCAGATATCCACGGCGACGGAAGAACAGACCGCCACCGCGAGCGAGGTCAGCCAGAACATCGACTCGCTCAATGCCAGCATCGGCGAAGTCGCCGAGGGCGCGGTGAAGACCTCCACCTCCAGTGTCGAGCTGGCGAAGCTGGCAAACGGACTGGAGCAGCAGATCCAGCGCTTCACCGTCTAGCAAGCGCGGCAGGGAGCGGCCTCACCGGCCCTGCCGCACCCGTTTGTCAGGACGCCAGCAGGCTGCGGTCGAAAACGAAGGCGCCGCCCGGCTTCGGGGTGAAATGCAGGACGTGTTGCGGGCGCCCCATGGGCGGACGCTGGCGTTCGCCGGTGTCCTCGACCCAGCCAGCCTCCTTCATCCGCTCCAGGCGCCCGCGCAGGCTGGAATGCTGGACTTCCTGGCCGATGGCGCACTCGAAGGCCTTCAGCGCCTCGGCCACGGTGAAGCGCGGCGCCAGCAGGAACAGCGGCAGGGCGCTGTACACCGACTTGCTCGCCAGGCGCTCGCAGGCCTGCTGTACCAGTTGGGCGTGGTCGAACGGCAGGGCGAAGCGCTCGCTGCGAACGTCGCGCAGCGGCACGAAGTCGAGGTCGTCGTCCTCCACCCGGGTGTCCGGACCGACCAGCACCAGGTAGAACACGCTCAGCGACCAGCCGCGCGGGTCGCGTACCGCGTTGCCGACCGTGGCCACCTGCTCGATGTAGGCCGGCTCCAGCCGCGCCTTGTCGCGCAGGGCGCGCACCGCCGCGTCGTCGAGACTGTGGTCGGCGCTGCGGCCGTTGACCAGCACGCCGGGCAAGGCCCACTGGCCGGCGAAAGGCGCCTGGGCGCGGCGGATCAGCAACAGCTCCAGTCCGTGCCCGGGGTTCAGGCGCAACGCCACGATATCCACGCTGGCCAATACTTCCGCTGAACTCATCGTCACTCCTCTCTTCAGCCCGCCTGGCGTTCGCCGCCATAGCAGTGCAGTTCGTCCTTCACTTCCGGCAGGCACCAGGCCTCCGGTACCGCCAGCCCTTCACGCAGGCGCTGGCGGATCATCGAGCTGTGCAGCGGCAGCCGCTCCTCCGCCACCAGCCGGCCGAAGCGCCAGCACAATTCGGCGGCGCGTTCGAAGCGCGGCAGCTCCGCCTCGTTGTCGGCGCCGATCAGCAGGGCGATCCGCGGTGACGCCAGGCCGCTACGCGCGGCCAGCGCTTCCAGCAGGTCGATGCTGTAGACCGCCGGACGATCAGGCATCAATCCTGCTTCGATCGGTTCGCAATACACCCGCCGCGGATCGATCCGCCGGGCCAGCCGCGCCAGCCAGCGGCAGCGCAGCTCGAAATCGCCCATGCGCTTGCCGAAGGCGTGGCGGTGGCTCGGCACCAGGGCGACCCGTTCGGCGCAAAGCAGCGCCCGGCGGATCACCGACTCATGGCCGGGGTGCGGCGGGTCGAACGCCCCACCGTAGACCGCGAGGGCGAAGTCGGGGGCGCGTCCGCCGCTCATCCCGGCAGGCAGTCGGCGAATCCGGTAACTTATTTCATCACGCATAGAAAATACCTTCCACTGCGAAATTTTGTAGTACAAGTGCTTGACGACTTATTTCACGTGATGAATTATGTACCCACATTCAGCCCCAACCCGTCAAGCGGAGGCTTCCATGAATCGTCCCAGCAAGATCGCCAGCTTCGATGTCGACGCCCAGAAAGGCTTCACCCCGCTGTGCCCGGACGAACTGCCGGTGCCCGGCGGCGACGCCATCGGCGCCGCCCTCAACCAACTGGCCAGCCGCGCCGCGCTTCGCCTGGGCAGCAAGGACGCGCACAGCCCGAAGGCTGCCTGGGTAGTGGAAAGCGCCGAGCAGATGCTGCGGCCGCTGGCCTATCCGGATGCCGACCTGACCTGGGTGAGCCACTGCGTACCGGGTACGCCGGGTTTCGAGCTGCTCGACGAACTGCCGCGGCCGATCGACTACGACTTCTTCGTCTGGAAGGGCGTGGAGCCGGACCTGCATCCCTACGGCGCCTGCTACCACGATCTGGCGGAACGCCGCAGCACCGGGGTCGTCGAATACCTGAGGCAGAATGGCGTGAGCCATGTGCTGGTGGGTGGCCTGGCGCTGGACTACTGCGTGAAGAACACCGCCCTGCAACTGCGCCGCGCCGGTTTCGAGGTGCTGCTCTACCTGCCCGCCTGCCGGGCCATCGCCGAGGACACCGCGCAGCGGGCCTGCGACGAGATGCGCGACGCCGGGGTGATCCTCTGCGCCGACCTGGAACGACTGGATAGCGCCCTCGCCGGCGCCGACAAGGAGAAGTGAACATGGCCGAAAGCGTCTTTGCCGAGCGCATCGTGCAGAACCTGCTCGATACCGATTTCTACAAGCTGACCATGATGCAGGCGGTGCTGCACAACTACCCCAACGCCGAAGTGGAGTGGGAATTCCGCTGCCGCAACGCCGAGGACCTGCGTCCGTACCTGGCGGAGATCCGCTACCAGATCGAGCGCCTCGCCGAAGTCGAGGTAACCGCCGACCAGCTCGCCTTCCTCGAACGCATCCCGTTCATGAAGCCGGACTTCATCCGCTTCCTCAGCCTGTTCCGCTTCAACCTGCGCTACGTGCACACCGGCATCGAGGATGGCCAACTGGCAATCCGCCTGCGCGGCCCATGGCTGCACGTGATCCTCTTCGAGGTGCCGCTGCTGGCCATCGTCAGCGAGGTGCGCAACCGTTATCGCTACCGCGAGGTGGTCCTGGAACAGGTCGGCGAGCAGCTCTATCGCAAGCTCGACTGGCTCTCCGCCCAGGCCAGCAGCGAGGAACTCGCGGAATTCCAGGTCGCCGACTTCGGCACCCGCCGGCGCTTCTCCTACCGCACCCAGGAGGAAGTGGTGCATATCCTCAAGCGCGACTTCCCCGGGCGCTTCGTCGGCACCAGCAACGTGCACCTGGCCCGCGAGTACGACCTCAAGCCGATCGGCACCATGGCCCACGAATGGCTGATGGCCCACCAGCAACTCGGCCCGCGGCTGGTCGACAGCCAGCAAGCGGCGCTGGACTGCTGGGTCCGCGAGTACCGCGGACAGCTCGGCATAGCCCTGACCGACTGCATTACCATGGATGCCTTCCTCGACGACTTCGACCTGTACTTCGCCAAGCTCTTCGACGGCCTGCGCCACGATTCGGGCGACCCGCTGGCCTGGGCGGAGAAAGCCATCGCCCACTACCGCCGCCTGGGTATCGACCCGCTGAGCAAGACCCTGGTGTTCTCCGACGGGCTGGACATGCCCAAGGCGTTGCAGCTGTTCCGCGCGCTACGTGGCAAGATCAACGTCAGCTTCGGCATCGGCACCAACCTGACCTGCGACATCCCGGGGGTCGAGCCGATGAACATCGTCCTGAAGATGACGGCCTGCAACGGCCATCCGGTGGCGAAGATATCCGACGCCCCGGGCAAGACCCAATGCCGCGACGAGAACTTCGTCGCCTACCTCCGCCACGTCTTCAACGTGCCGGCCTAATCCTTTCGCACCTAACGGGAGCCCGAACATGCAACAGATCCAACGCGACATCGCCCAAGCCCTGCAGGTCCAGCCGCCGTTCCAGTCGGAGGCCGACGTGCAGGCGCAGATCGCCCGGCGCATCGCCTTCATCCAGCAGTGCCTGAAGGATTCCGGGCTGAAGACCCTGGTGCTGGGGATCAGCGGCGGCGTCGACTCGCTCACCGCCGGCCTGCTGGCCCAGCGCGCCGTCGAGCAACTGCGCGAGCAGACCGGCGACCAGGCCTACCGCTTCATCGCCGTGCGCCTGCCCTACCAGGTGCAGCAGGACGAGGCCGATGCCCAGGCCTCGCTGGCGACCATCCGCGCCGACGAAGAGCAGACCGTCAACATCGGTCCGTCGGTGAAAGCCCTGGCGGAACAGCTGGAAGCCCTGGAAGGACTCGAGCCGGCGAAGAGCGACTTCGTCATCGGCAATATCAAGGCGCGCATCCGCATGGTCGCCCAGTACGCCATCGCCGGCGCCCGCGGCGGCCTGGTGATCGGCACCGACCATGCCGCCGAGGCGGTCATGGGGTTCTTCACCAAGTTCGGCGACGGCGCCTGCGACCTGGCTCCGCTCAGCGGCCTGGCCAAGCATCAGGTGCGCGCCCTCGCCCGCGCCCTCGGCGCTCCGGAGAACCTGGTGGAGAAGATCCCCACCGCCGACCTCGAGGACCTGCGCCCCGGCCATCCGGACGAGGCTTCCCACGGCGTCACCTATGCCGAGATCGACGCCTTCCTGCACGGCCAGCCGCTGCGCGAGGAAGCTGCGCGGGTGATCGTCGACACCTACCACAAGACCCAGCACAAGCGCGAACTGCCGAAGGCACCCTGAGCCTCCCGGTCCGTGCGGCAGGCCCGTCGTCGACGGGCCTTTGTCGCGGGCGGGAATGTGCCTGTCGCAACCAGGTCTTCAAGTCCGCGCGGCGGCGCGCTAGAAGGAAGCTGAATCCCTGCGAAGGCCAGCCATGCGCACCCGTCTCCCCGCCCTGCTCCTCGGTGTCCTGCTGGCCGGCCAGGCCTGCGGACACACATCCCCGCTGCTCGCGCCGGTACGGCAGATCCACGCCTTCGGCGACAGCTATTCGGACAACGGCGAAAGCCAGCGACTGACCCGCGAGATGCTCGCCAAGGGCATCGCCGGCGCCCAGGCATTGCCCGGCGAAGTCTACTGGCAGGGCCGCTGGAGCAACGGCCCGACCGCCGTCGAGGTGCTCGCCCGCCAGCTCGGCGCACAACTGGCCGACCATGCGGTGGGCGGCGCCAAGAGCGGAGCGGACAACTACTACGGCTGGATGAGCGCCTACCGCCATACCGGCCTCGCCGGCCAGGTCGACGCCTACCTCGCCACGCTGGACGGCAAGCCGGCCGACGGCCAGGCGCTGCACTTCATCTTCGTCTCCGCCAACGATTTCTTCGAGCATGAGGATTTCGCCGGCGAGCAGACCCTGGAACAACTGGCCGGCAGCAGCGTGGCGAACATCCGCGCCGCGGTGCAGCGTCTCGGAGAGGCCGGCGCACGACGCTTCCTGGTGGTCAGTTCGACCGACCTGAGCGTGGTCCCGGCGGTGGTCGTCGGTAACCGGGTCGAGCGTGCGCAGCGCTACCTGCAAGCGGTCAACGCCAGCCTGCCGATCCAGCTCGCCGCCCTGCGCAAGACCCGCGGCCTGGAGCTGAGCTGGTTCGACCATCTCACCTTCAGCCGCCACTTGCGGCGCAACCCGGCACGCTACGGCCTGGTGGAACTGGACGCGCCCTGCCAGCCGACCCAGCCCAGCGTCCGCCCGGCCTGCGCCAACCCGGACCAGTACTACTTCTGGGACGAGTGGCATCCGACCCGGCGCGTGCACCAACTGGCCGGCGAAGCGATGGCGGCGCGCTACGCGCGCTGAGCCCGGCGCGCGCCCATGAAAAAGCCCGGCAGCGGCCGGGCTTTTTCATGCAGCGGATCGCTCGCGCATCACTTCAGGGTCAGGGTGCCCTTCATCAGCGCGGAGTGGCCCGGGAAGGTGCAGAAGAACATGTACTGCTCGCCTTCCTTCAGCTTGGAGACGTCGAAGGTCACCGAGTCCTTCTCGCCCGAGCCGATCAGCTTGGTGTGGGCGATGACACGGCTGTCGTCGGGCTTCAGGTAATCCTTGTCCAGGCCGGAAGCCATGCCGTCGGTGACCACGCCCTGCATGTCGGCGGCGGTGCTCAGTACCCAGTTGTGGCCCATGACGTTCTTCGGCAGGTTGCCGGGGTGGGACAGGTTGACGGTGAACTGCTTGCAGCTCTTGTCGACGGTGATGGCATTGGTGTTGAACTGCATCTGGTCGTTACCCTGGATGTCCACCGAGCACTCGGCAGCCAGCAGTGGCGCACTGAGCAGGGACAGCAGGGATACCGCAGCGAGTTTACGTAGCATGGAGCAGCCTCCTAGGCAGGTTGGGCGATGAATCCTGAAAGAGCAGACTGCCCGATCGGGCACCGAGTTCCACTGATTCAGGTCAAACCCGAACCGGACGTGGCGGGGCATCGAGCGGGATCTGCCCGGCGTTTACTACGGGGAACTCCTGTTTTAGCACAGATGTGCCGCTTCGCGCCTGCGACGCAACGTCCGGCAACGCTTCGCACGGCTTGGTCGAAGCGCTCCCAGCCGCTACCCTGTGCGCCTTTTTCCACCCCCGACAGGAGTCGATCATGACCTTGCGTTCCGTCTGCGTATTCTGTGGCGCCAGCCCCGGCGCTTCCCCGGTCTACCAGGAAGCCGCCGTGGCCCTCGGCCGGCACCTGGCCGAGCGCGGCCTGACCCTGGTCTACGGTGGCGGCGCGGTCGGTCTGATGGGCACCGTGGCGGACGCCGCATTGGCCGCCGGCGGCGAAGTGATCGGGATCATCCCGCAGAGCCTGCAGGAGGCCGAGATCGGCCACAAGGGCCTGACCCGCCTGGAAGTGGTAGACGGCATGCACGCGCGCAAGGCACGCATGGCCGAACTGGCCGACGCCTTCATCGCCCTGCCTGGCGGGCTCGGCACCCTGGAAGAGCTGTTCGAGGTCTGGACCTGGGGCCAACTGGGCTACCACGCCAAGCCGCTGGGCCTGCTCGAAGTGAACGGTTTCTACGACCCGCTGCTGACTTTCCTCGACCACCTGGTCGACGAACGTTTCGTCCGCGCCGAACACCGCGGCATGCTGCAGCGCGGTGCCAGTCCGGAGGCGCTGCTCGATGCCCTCGCCGCCTGGACGCCAAGCGTGGCGCCAAAGTGGGTCGACCGCACCCCGCAGTGATCCGCTCCTTTCTCAGGACGGCGGCAGCAGGCTCAGCGGGTCGAGCGGCCGGCCGTTCTGGCGGATCTCGAAGTACAGTTGCACCCGGTCGGCATCCGAGGAACCGGCCTCGGCGATCTTCTGGCCCTTGCTGACCATCTGCCCCTCCTTCACCAGCAAGCGGCTGTTGTGCGCGTAGGTGCTGGTGTACGAGGTACCGTGCTGGATGATCACAAGGTTGCCGTAGCCACGCATGTTGTTCACCGCGAACACCACCTTGCCGGCCAGCGAGGCCTGTACCGGCTGGCCCAGGGTGCCGGCGATGCGGATGCCCTTGTTGAGCTTGTCGGAACTGGAGAAGCGGCGGATCACCGGCCCCTTCATCGGCCACTGCCAGCCGCGCAGGGTCACCGACGGCGGCGGAGGCGGCGGCTTGCGCGCACGGGTGTTAGACGAAGAGCGGCTACTGGCGACGTAGGTCGACTTGCGCCCGTCGAAGCGCACCACCTGGCCGACCTTGACCGCGTAGGGCGGGCGGATGCCGTTGGCGCGCGCCAGGTCCTTGTAGTTCCAGCCGTGCCGGGTGGCGATCGAATAGAGGGTGTCGCCGCGCTTGACGCGATACTCGCCGCGCACGACCTTCGGCACCGACGCCCCCGGGCCGGGAGCCTTGGAGCTGCACGCGGATACCGCCAGCAGGACGGCGATCAAGAGCAATCTGAAGAACACACGGAATCCTTTTCCCGATGAAACCCGGCCGGCTGCGGCGACGGTTGCAGGCCCGCACTATACCTTGTTCGCCGGGGTGCCCGTTGGACTCGCCGATGGCCCGTTTTCTCCGCGCGGCCCGCCACCCGGTCCGCGCACAAACGCCAACGCCCCGCAGGACGGGGCGTCGGTGCCGAGCGGGAAACGTCAGGCGCCGGCGGACTGCTGCACGATCACCGTCTGCGCCGGCATCGGTGCCGGGAAGTCGGCGCCGAGGGCGTCCTTGATCACCTTGTTGGTATCGAAATAGACCTGCCAGTAATGGTCGTTGTGGCAATACGGGCGCACCGCCAGCACCGGCCCGACCAGGTTGAACTCGAGGATCTCCACGTCCACCGGCGGCTCGCCGAGCACGTTGGGAATCGCCGCGACGCGCTGCTTGAGCAGGGCGATGGCCGCCTGGTAGTCGGCGGCACCGGAAAGCTGCGCCTTCAACTCGACCCGGCGGAACGGGTTGTGGGTGAAGTTCTGGATGTTGTCGCCGAATATCTTGTTGTTGCCGACCATGGTCAGCACGTTGTCCGGAGTGTTGATCGCCGTGGTGAACAGGCCGATCTCCTTGACCGTGCCGGTCACTCCGCCGGCGCAGATGAAGTCGCCGACCTTGAACGGCCGCAGGACGATGATGAAGCCGCCGGCCGCCAGGTTCGCCAGCAATCCCGACCAGGCCATGCCAATGGCCAGGCCGACCGCCGCGATCAGCGCCGCCAGGCTGGTGGTCTGGATGCCGAAGAAACCGAGGATGCCCACCACCAGCAGCACGTTCAGGGTCACCGTGATGAACGAACCCACGTAGCGCAGCACGGTGGGATCGACCTTTTGCCGCTCGAGGGATTTCTGCACCATGCCGACGGCGAAGCCGATCAGCCAGCGGCCGATCACCCAGAAGGCGATGGCCGCGAGAATCTTGATGCCGAAGGCGAAGGCGTACTGGGACACCGTCGCCCAGAGCGCGTTGATCTTCTCGGTACCTACGTTGACGATCGTCGTGTCATCCATATCGCTCACCGTGCGCAAGGAAGGAGTCTGGCTCCGTACGAGAACCGCCCCTGGCACCGGAAAGGCAGGCTCCGGCCCTTGGCCCGACAACGTCCGTAGCGGATTCTGGAAAAGCTAGCACGGCGCCGCGAATTTGCCGGAGCACCGCTTCGTTGTCCCCAAACGGCGTGGGCGAGGCTGTGGACAACCTGGGTGAAAAGGTCCGGGAGTCCCGGGCGGCAGGGCCTCCGCGGGACCGATCACTTTTTGATCAGCCGGCTGTTTCCTGTAGCGGCAGCACCGTCACCCGCACCTCCGGGTCATGGCTACCGCCACCGAGGATCACCCCGCGCAACGGCGACACATCGGAAAAATCCCGCCCCCAGGCCAGGGTGATGTGCTCCAGGTCGGGCAACAGGTCGTTGGTCGGGTCGAAATCCACCCAGCCGTTCTCCGGGCAATACAGCGAGACCCAGGCATGCGAGGCGTCGGCACCGATCAGTCGCGCCTGTCCGGGCGGCGGGCGGGTCAGCAGGTAGCCGCTGACGTAGCGCGCCGCCAGTCCGCGCGCGCGCAGGCAGGCGAGCATCAGGTGGGCGAAGTCCTGGCAGACCCCGCGACGGCGCTCCAGCACTTCGTCCAGCGGCGTCGCCACCTGGGTGGCCTGCGCATCGAAGGCGAACTCGCGGAAGATCTTCTCCATCAGTGCCGCCGCCGCCACCAGCAACGGCCGTCCGGGCGGGAAGCAGTCGGCGGCGAACTCGGCGAATCGCCGCTGGATGCGCACATAGGGCGACTCGACGCGATAGCGGCAGGCTTCCAGCTCGGCGGCGGACAGCGCCCGCCCGGAAAATGCCAGCCCGGCGGCGACGGTTTCCCATGCCGGCGACGCGGTCAGTTGCGCCGGCGCATGGGCGAACACTTCGACCTGCAGTCGCGCACTGACCCGCAGCGCCTCGTGAGGACGCTCGAAGGCCAGCCGGCTCAGCGGATTGCCGAATGCGTCGTGGCCATCCTCGCGCCGGCTCGGCCCCGGCTCGATCAGCAGTGCCCGCTCATGACAGGCCTGCCAGGCGCATTCGCGTGGCCAGAGATGCGCCAGTTGCCGCGACAGCGAGACCGGCGTCGCATAGCGGTAATGGGTGTCGTGCAGCACCTGGTAGCGGGCGCCCTGGAGCGGAACGGAGCGAAGCGCGGGTGCGGACATCAGGTGGATACCGTTCTCTGGCTGACATCGTCGACATGGGCGAAATAGCGCAAGCCTAGCCGATCGGAGACCTGTCCGGCGCAGGCGGCGATGTCGCGCAGCAGTCGCGCCAGCCCGACGAGCACCTCGTCGAGTCCTGCCGCGCCGAACAGCGGGCTTTCCAGGGCCGCCAGATCGAAGCTGCGCAGGCGTTCGCCCAGGGTCCTGAGTTCCCGCTCGCGTGGCGCGCCGAACTCCTCGTGCAGGCGCTCCAGCGAACGCTCCAGGGCCTGCAACTGGAAGCGCAGCGAGTGCGGGTTCTGCTCGTGCAACAGGAGCAGGTCGAGCACCGGGACCAGCTGCGGCGACGCCAGGTAGCGCGAGCGGTAGGTGATGCCGCTGTTACCCAGCTCCAGCAGCCACTCCAGCGCGCCGGCGTCCCAGGCGCTACCACCGTCGAGGAAGGCGGCGATGCTCTCGGCGAAGAAGCGCACGCGCTCGATGCGCCGGCCGATCATCAGGAAACGCCAGCCGTCGTCGCGGGTCATGTCGTCGAGGGCGAAACCGGACAACGCGGCCAGGGACATCACTAGCCGGTTGAGGAAGTCCAGCGCTTCGCCGAGGTCGGTGCGTGCCGGATCGAGCGCCTGCATGTCGCGTTGCAGCTCCAGCAAAGCCAGCCAGTTCTCCCCGGACAAGCGCCCGCGCACCTGCGCCGCCGCCCAGTGCAGGCGCCGCAGGTTGGCGCACAGGCTCGCCGGCCAGTGCTCGTCGAGCAACGCCCGCAACAGGCACCTTTCCAACGGCTCGCCATCCCCGGGCAGCAGGCCGATGCCGCCGGCCAGGGCCAGGGCGCTGCGCAACGCCTCTTCGTCGCCATCGGCATCCACGTAGCGCGACAGCACCACCCGCAACAGGCGCGCATGGTCGTCGCAACGCTCGGCATAGCGGCCGTACCAGAACAGGTTCTCCACCACCCGCGACGGCAGGTAGGGGTCTTCGCGGACCAGGTCGCGCACGCCGAGCCGGCGCGGTCGCAACGGCTCGCCGCCGACTGCTCGCTCGGCCAGCACCCAGGTGTCCTTGCTCGCCCCGCCGCGCTGCATCGACACCACTTCGGCGTCCGCCGCCGAGGCTACGCGGGTCAGGCCGCCGGGCATCACCCAGTAGCGGCCGTCGCTGGCGGCGACGGCGAATACGCGCATGCCGATGGCCCGCGACTGCAGGCCGACGCCGGCCTCGCCGTCGCGCCAGACCGGCGCCTGGGACAACTGCGCCAGGCGTTGCGCCACGTAGGCCTGCGGGCGCTCGCGCAAGCGCTCGCCGAGGGATGCCAGGCCGGCACTGTCGAGGGCGTGGCCGAACAGAGGTTCGCAGCGCTGGCCGGGAAAGGCCGGCTTGATCACCAGGTCGGGCAGTGCCGCGAGTATCGCCTCGAGGGCTTGCGGCTCGCCGCACCAGCGGGTGTCAAGCGAGGGCAGCGCCAGTTCCTCGCCAAGCAGGCGGCGACAGGCCTGCGGCAGGAAGCCGAGCAGGCCGGGCGACTCCAGCACTCCGCTGCCCAGTGCGTTGGCCACCAGCACGCGTCCCTGGCGTACCGCCTCGAGCAGGCCGGGAATGCCCAGCGCCGAGTCGGTACGTAATTCCAGTGGGTCGCAGAAATCGTCATCGAGGCGCCGCAATACCGCGTGCACCCGTTTCAGGCCGCCGAGGGTCTTGAGATAGAGGGTGGCGTCGCGCACCGTCAGGTCGTGCCCCTCGACCAGCGGAAAACCGAGCTGGCGCGCCAGGTAGAGATGCTCGAAGTAGGTTTCGTTGAAACGTCCGGGAGTCAGCAGCACCACCAGCGGCGTCTCGCCGTCGCCGGCGGCCTGGCTGGCGAGGGTCTCCTGCAGGGTGCGGAAATACCCGGCGAGATGCTGCACGCGCAGGTCGCGATAGAGTTCCGGCAAGGCCCGCGAGACGATCTGCCGGTTCTCCAGCGCATAGCCCGCGCCGGACGGAGCCTGGGTGCGGTCGGCAAGGACCTGCCAGCGTCCGTCGGCATCGCGCGCCAGGTCCACGGCATAGCTGTGCAGGAAAATCCCGCCGGGCGGCCGGATGCCGAGCGCCGGCCAGAGGAAGTTCGGATGGCCGAAGACCAGTTCGCTGGGCAGCAGCCCTTCGGCGAGCAGACGCTGGTCGCCGTACAGGTCGGCCAGCAGCGCATTGAGCAGCCGAGCACGCTGCGCCACACCAGCGGCGATCGGCTGCCACTCGGCGGCGGACAGCAGGTTCGGCAGAAGGTCCAGCGCCCAGGGGCGGTCGGTGCCCTTGGGATCGGCGTAAACGTTGTAGGTGACGCCGTTCTCCTGGATCTGCCGTTCCACCAGGGCCTGGCGCTGGCGCAGTTGCTCAGGGCTGCTGCGCTCCAGTTGGCGGAACAGCCGCTGCCAATGGGGACGCACGCCGCCCTGGCGATCGAGCAACTCGTGGTAGGCCGTATCGGTGAACGGATAGTGGGCAAGCAGCTCGGGCATCGAAGGCTCGCGGGGCTGGGGTTGCGGTCACTGTAGCGGAGTCGGCGGCGCGACGCCGGAGCGAAGCGACGAGGCGTTGCCGGGTCCGCCACGACGGTTCTTCGTGAAGACCGGGATGCCCCGGAAGCGCAAGACTTGTGCCAGCGCCGTCAGGCCCGGGCGGCCAGGAGGTCGTGCCGCGGCAATGCACTGCGACGGTGCGCGACCGCCGGCAAGGTTGCAGCCGCGCACGCTTTGCGGGCGGCAGGGCCGCCCCGGCGATCAGCGCGGGATGTTCGGCTGGCGCGACTTCTTCTTGCCCTTGGCGAAGGCCGTCGCCTTGTTCTGCTGGCCCTTGCTCCACGGCTTGCCGCCGTCGCTGGCGCGTGGCGGCAGGCCGGTATGCTGGGTCAGCAGCTTGCCGGCCTTCTTGCTGCCGGCCGGCGTCGAGTTCTTCCGCCGGGCGCTCTGGTATTCGCCGGTATCCGGCTGGTAGGTCGGGACCAGGTGGTGCTTGCCATTGCCGATCAGGTCGGCGCGCCCCATCCGCTCCAGCGCCTCGCGCAGCAGCGGCCAGCCTTTCGGGTCGTGGTAGCGCAGGAAGGCCTTGTGCAGGCGCCGCTGCTGGTCGCTCTTGACGATGGTCACGCCATCGCTCTTGTAGGTGACCTTGCGCAGCGGGTTCTTGCCCGAGTGATACATAGCGGTGGCAGTGGCCATCGGCGAAGGATAGAACGCCTGGACCTGGTCGGCGCGGAAGCCGTTGCGCTTGAGCCACAGGGCCAGGTTCATCATGTCTTCGTCGGTGGTCCCGGGATGGGCGGCGATGAAGTACGGGATCAGATACTGCTCCTTGCCGGCTTCCTTCGAGAACTTCTCGAACATCTGCTTGAAGCGGTCGTAGGTGCCGATCCCCGGCTTCATCATCTTGTCCAGCGGACCGCGCTCGGTGTGCTCCGGGGCGATCTTCAGGTAGCCGCCGACGTGGTGGGTCACCAGTTCCTTGACGTACTCGGGCGACTCGACGGCGAGGTCGTAGCGCAGGCCGGAGGCGATCAGGATCTTCTTCACCCCCGGCAGCGCCCGGGCCTTGCGGTACAGCTCGATCAGCGAGCTGTGGTCGGTATCGAGGTTCTCGCAGATGCCGGGGAACACGCAGGATGGCTTGCGGCAGTGCCGCTCGATGTCCGGGCTCTTGCAGGCGATGCGGTACATGTTCGCCGTCGGTCCGCCAAGGTCGGAGACCACGCCGGTGAAGCCGGGCACCTTGTCGCGCATCTCCTCGATCTCGCGGATGATCGAGTCGTGCGAGCGGTTCTGGATGATCCGTCCCTCATGCTCGGTGATCGAGCAGAAGGTGCAGCCGCCGAAGCAGCCACGCATGATGTTCACCGAGAAGCGGATCATCTCGTAGGCGGGAATCTTCGCCTTGCCGTAGGCCGGGTGCGGCACGCGGGCATAGGGCATGCCGAACACGTAGTCCATTTCCTCGGTGCTCATCGGAATGGGCGGCGGGTTGAACCAGACATCCACTTCGCCGTGCTTCTGCACCAGGGCACGGGCGTTGCCCGGGTTGGTCTCCAGATGCAGCACGCGGTTGGCGTGGGCATAGAGCACCGGGTCGTTGCGCACCTTCTCGAAAGACGGCAGGCGGATCACGGTCTTCTCCCGGGTCAGCCTGGGGTTCGCCAGCAACTGCACGACCTTGGCTTCCTGCGGGTCCTCCTGCGCGCCCTTTTCCTGCTCGATGGCGCAGGCGGCGGTGTCCTGGGTGTTCACGTAGGGATTGATGATCTTGTCGATCTTGCCCGGCCGGTCGATCCGCGTGGAATCGATCTCGAACCAGCCCTCCGGGGTGTCGCGACGGACGAAGGCGGTGCCGCGCACGTCGGTGATCGCGCTCACCAGTTCGCCCTGGGCCAGGCGCTGGGCGATTTCCACCACCGCACGCTCGGCGTTGCCGTAGAGCAGGATGTCGGCCGTGGCGTCCATCAGGATCGAGCGGCGGACCTTGTCCTGCCAGTAGTCGTAATGGGCGATGCGCCGCAACGAGGCCTCGATCCCGCCGAGGATCACCGGCACATGGCTGTAGGCCTCCTTGCAGCGCTGACTATAGACCAGGCTGGCGCGGTCCGGGCGCTTGCCGGCCAGGCCGCCGGGGGTGTAGGCGTCGTCGGAACGGACCTTCTTGTCCGCGGTGTAGCGGTTGATCATCGAGTCCATGTTGCCGGCCGCCACGCCGAAGAACAGGTTCGGCTCGCCGAGCTTCATGAAGTCGTCCTTCGACTGCCAGTCCGGCTGGGCGATGATGCCGACGCGGAAGCCCTGGGCCTCCAGCAGGCGGCCGATGATGGCCATGCCGAAGGACGGGTGGTCGACGTAGGCATCGCCGGTGACGATGATGATGTCGCAGGAGTCCCAGCCGAGCTGATCCATCTCTTCCCTACTCATAGGCAGGAAGGGCGCCGGACCGAAACACTCGGCCCAGTACTTGGGATAGTCGAACAGCGGCTTGGCGGCTTGCATCACGGGCACCAGGGGGGATCTCTAGGAATGGGGGGGCGCGAAAACGCGGGGCGCGGAATATAGCACAAAA
>NZ_KV800320.1:75807-86572 GCF_001810205.1 Pseudomonas sp. HMSC076A11
CGGCTTGGCGGCTTGCATCACGGGCACCAGGGGGTATCTCTAGGAATGGGGGGTCGCGAAAACGCGGGGCGCGGAATATAGCACAAAAAATGAGCAATTCCGACGTTTTCACTGGGTATTGCCTGTCGTCGGCCGGCTTCGAAAAAATGCCATCATTTAGCCATCTTGTTTCTATACTCCATTCATCGTCATCTCACCCGGCCTCTAAGGCAGGCCCCCGGGAGAGTCATCGTGCGCCATCCTCTTGCCCTGCTCGCGGTCATCTTCCTGCTACTGGCCAGCGCCGTTTCGCGCGCCGCGCCGGAGTTTCCGGCGCCTCCGGCCAGCGGCGCCTGGTTGAACGGCTCGCTGGACCTGCTCGAAGACCCCGATGGCAACCTGGCGGTGGAGGACCTCGAACAAGCGGAGCAGGCCGGCCGCTTCGTCGCCGCCGCCGGCCGCACCAGCGTCGGCCTCAGCCGCAGCGCCTGGTGGCTGCGCCTCGACCTGCCGAGACGCGAGGCGGTATCCGGCGGCTGGTGGCTGGAAGTCGCCAGCGCCAGCCTGCACGACCTGCGCCTGTATCTCCCCGACGAGCGCGGCGGGTTCCGTGAACATCGCAGCGGCGAAGCGGTGCCCTTCGCCGAGGGCCGCGACCACGCCTATCGTCATCCGCTGTTCCGGATCCCTCCCGGCGATGGGCCGTTGCGCGTCTACCTGCGCAGCTACGATCCCGGCGGCAACGCCTTTCCGCTGAGGCTCTGGAGCCACGACGAACTGCTGGAATACCGCAGCCAGGGCAACCTGCTGTTCGGCATGGCCTACGGGCTGATCCTCGCCCTGCTGCTGTACAACCTGTTCCTCTTCACCAGCCTGCGCGATCGCGCCTATTTCTGGTACGTGCTGACCGCTGCCAGCGCGCTGGTGCTGACCCTGAGCATCAGCGGCCATGGTTTCGAGTATTTCTGGCCCGAGCGGGCGGTGCCCTGGTGGCTTGACCGCCTGGCGCTGCTGGCGATCTGGGGCATCTGCGTGATCCGCTTCAGCCAGAACCTGCTGCAAAGCCGGCAGCACGCACGCTGGGCCCATCACCTGCTGAACGCCTGTTGCCTGCTGTTCCTTGCCTGCCTGGCGTTCAACGCCGCCGGCTGGCGCTGGCAGGCGGCCGGCGTGCTGGCGCTGGCCCTGCTGGCCAACCTGCCGATCGCCATCGGCCTGGCAGTGCAGCGCTGGCGCCAGGGTTCGGCCACGGCGCGCCTGTACCTGGTCGGCTTCGGCCTGGTGCTCGGCAGCGTCAGCCTTGGCGTGATGCGCGCCACCGCGCTGGTCCAGCCGACCTCGGCCAACGCCATGGTCTTCCCGCTGGCGCTGACCCTGGAGGCCCTGCTGTTCTCCCTGGCGCTCGCCTCGCGCATCCAGGATCTGAAGCAGGAAAGGGCCCTGGCCCTGGACCAGGCCGACCAGGAAAAGAACGCGCGCCTGGCCCTGCTGCACAGCGCCCAGCGCGACCTGGCACGCGCCGTGGAAGTCCGTACCAACGAGTTGAGCGAGGCCAATCGCCAGTTGCAGATGCGCGAAGCGCAACTGCAGTACGCCGCCCATCACGACCCGCTGACCGGGCTTGGCAACCGCAGGCACCTGATGGAGTTCGCCGAAAGCGCCCTGGACGACGCGCGCCGCCACGGCAACAGCATGGCGCTGCTGCTGATCGACCTGGATCACTTCAAGCCGATCAACGATACCCATGGCCACGATGCCGGCGACTTCGTCCTGCAGAACGTGGCCCAGCGGCTGCGCCATTGCGTGCGCACCGAGGATTGCGTGGCGCGCCTCGGCGGCGACGAATTCGCCGTGCTGGTCGGCGGGTCGAATGCCGAGCAGCATGCCCGCGACATCGCCGAACGCCTGCTGCGAGAACTGGCGAAACCGGTGGAGTTCGCCAAGCAGTGGCTGGTGATCACACCGAGCATCGGCGTCGCCCTGTTTCCCGGCGACGCCCTGCAGTTCGGCAAACTCTACAAGGCCGCCGACCAGGCGCTGTACCGGGTCAAGGGCGCCGGGCGCGCCGGCTATGCGATGGCTGCCGACGATGAACGCGAGACCGCGCCGGCGCTCCCCTGGCCGACCGCCCTGGCACCGGAGCGTATCTCCTGAATCAGTGGCTGTAGCGTCGCGGAACCCGAGCCGTGACCTTGCTCAGAAGCTCGTAGCCAAGGGTGCCGCAGGCACGGGCGACCTCGTCCACCGACAACCCGGCGCCCCACAACTCCACCGGGTCGCCAACGCGAGCCTCCGGCAGGTCGGAGAGGTCGACCGCCAGCATGTCCATCGAGACCCGCCCGGCCAGGGTCGCGCGGCGTCCCCCGACCAGTACCGGAGTCCCGGCTGGCGCGGTACGCGGATAGCCGTCGGCGTAGCCGCAACTGACCGTGCCGATCCGCGCCGGCCGCTCGGCGATCCAGGTGGCGCCGTAGCCGACGCTCTCGCCCACGGCCACCTCGCGCAGTGAAATCAACTGCGCGCCCAGGCTCATGGCCGGCCTCAGGCCCAGTTCGGCGGCGCTCAGGTCGGCCAGCGGGGTCGACCCGTAGAGCATGATTCCCGGCCGCAGCCAGTCCATGTGGGCGGCCGGGATAGTCAGCACCGCCGCCGAATTGGCCAGGCTGCGCTGGTCGAAATCCAGGTCGAGCAGGCCGAGGAAACTCTCCAGCTGCTGCTCGGTGAGCGGATGGTTGCGTTCGTCGGCGCAGGCGAAATGGCTGATCAGGTTCAGCTCGCGCACACCAGGATGGTTGCGCAGGCGCGCATGCCAGGCGCGCAGCGCGGCAGGATCGAAGCCCAGGCGGTGCATGCCGGAGTCGAGCTTGAGCCAGACGTTGAGTGGAATATCCAGGCCGGCGGCGAGGAACGCCTCGCCCTGTTCCGCGCCCTGGATCACCAGGTCCAGGCGCAATTGCCCGGCGAGGGCGTATTCGCTCGCCTCGAAGCAGCCTTCCAGCAACAGGATGCGCGCGCTGGCGTGCAAGGCGCGGACTTCCGCGGCCTCCTCCAGGCAGGCCACGGCGAAGCCATCGGCATCGTCGTGCAACGCGGTAACCACTTCGCGCGCACCGTGGCCATAGGCGTTCGCCTTGACCACCGCGAACGCCTGGCGCTGCGGCGCGCAGCGCTTGGCCAGGGCATAGTTGTGGCGAATGGCGGAAAGGTCGACGGTGGCAACGAGGGGACGCATGGCATCGGGTCCTGCAACTGAAACGGGTGCCTATGGTAAGGCGCCCGCCGGGCAAGACCCAAGCCGGGTCATTCGTCCTCGAAGTTGTACATGCCGGCGGCAAGGTTCTCGAAGCGCGTGTATTTGCCGATGAAGGCCAGGCGCACCGTACCGATCGGACCGTTACGCTGCTTGCCGATGATGATTTCGGCGACGCCCTTGAACTCGGTCTCCGGGTGGTACACCTCGTCGCGGTAGACGAACATGATCACGTCGGCGTCCTGCTCGATCGCCCCGGATTCGCGCAAGTCGGAGTTCACCGGGCGCTTGTTGGGTCGCTGCTCCAGGGAGCGGTTGAGCTGCGACAGGGCAATCACCGGGCAGTTGAATTCCTTCGCCAGGGCCTTCAGCGAGCGGGAAATCTCGGAAATCTCGTTGGTCCGGTTGTCGCCGCTGGAGCCGGGTATCTGCATCAGTTGCAGGTAGTCGATCATGATCAGCGCCAGGTCGCCGTGCTCGCGCACCAGGCGACGGGTCCGCGCGCGCATTTCCGAGGGACTGATGCCAGCGGTATCGTCGATGAACAGCTTCTTGTCGTTGAGCAGGTTGATCGCCGAAGTCAGGCGCGGCCAGTCCTCGTCGTCGAGCTTGCCGGAACGCACCTTGGTCTGGTCGATACGCCCGAGCGACGAGAGCATACGCATCACGATCGAGTCGGAGGGCATCTCCAGGGAGTACACCAACACGGCCTTGTCGGTGCGCATCACCGCGTTCTCGACCAGGTTCATGGCGAAGGTGGTCTTACCCATCGACGGACGCCCGGCGACGATGATCAGGTCGGCCGGCTGCAGGCCGCTGGTCTTCTCGTCGAGGTCGGTGAAACCGGTGGACACCCCGGTCAGCGCCTCGGTGGTGTTGAACAGGTAGTCGATGCGGTCGATGGTCTTGACCAGGATATCGCTGATCCCTACCGGCCCGCCGGTCTTCGGTCGCGCTTCGGCGATCTCGAAGATCTTCCGCTCGGCCTCGTCGAGGATCTCGTTGGCGCCGCGCCCTTCCGGGTGGAAGGCGCTGTCGGCGATCTCGTTGCTGATGCCGATCAGTTGGCGCAGGGTGGCGCGCTCGCGGATGATCTGCGCGTAGGCCTTGATGTTGGCGACCGAGGGAATGTTCTTCGCCAGTTCGCCGAGATAGGCCAGGCCGCCGACCTGGGCCAGTTGTCCTTCCTTCTCCAACTGCTCGGAGAGGGTCACCACGTCGATCGGCTGGTTGGCCTCGGCCAGCTTGTAGATGGCGCGGAAGATCAGGCGATGGTCATGGCGGTAGAAATCGCCGTCGGACACCGAATCCGACACACGCTCCCAGGCGTTGTTGTCCAGCATCAGGCCACCCAGCACGGCCTGCTCGGCCTCGATCGAGTGCGGCGGCACCTTCAGGGCTGTGGTTTCCAGGTCGTATTGCTCGGGGCTGGTGATCTCGTTCATAGACTCGACGCAAGAAAAAGGAACAGCGGAAAAAACAACGGGCACGGTGCCGTTGCCGGTACCGTGCCCGATGTTAGCGGACTGCCGCGGACACGCATATGCCCGCCCAGCCCTACCGATCGGATCGCTTACTCAGCGACGATGATCAGCTTCAGAGTGGTTTCCACGTCGGTGTGCAGGTGCACGGCGACGTCGAACTCACCGGTGTTGCGCAGCGCGCCGTTGGGCAGGCGAACTTCGGCTTTTTCCAGCGGGTAACCGGCAGCGGAAACGGCTTCGGCGATGTCGCGGGTGCCGATCGAACCGAACAGCTTGCCTTCGTCGCCAGCGTGGGCGCCGAGGGTTACCACCAGCTCGGAGAGCTGGGCAGCACGGGCTTCGGCAGCGGCCTTCTTCTCGGCGGCAGCCTTTTCCAGCTCGGCGCGGCGTGCTTCGAACGCAGCGACGTTCTCGGCGGTGGCGACGGTGGCCTTGCCCTGCGGCAGCAGGAAGTTACGGGCGTAACCGCCCTTGATGTTCACCTTGTCGCCCAGGTTGCCCAGGTTGGCGACTTTTTCCAGCAGGATGACTTCCATTTGAGTCTTACCTCTTAACTTTTAACCTTCACCGTTCGTGGAACCCTGGCGCCGGGCCAGGCGTCCACGAAAATCAAACAGACTGTCGACAACCGCCAAAAGACAGATCAGGTTCCCCAGCAGCAATACAGCCAGGTACAGGCCCACCAGCCAACCACCCGCGAGGCGCTTCAGGGCGATCAGGCCATGCCCGAGCGCCACGCCGGCGATGATCAGCGGCACGCTGCACAACGGACCGAGCACCGCGGCCTGCACTTCCAGCGCCGGGACCACGACGGCCCCCAGCAGCAGGATCACGGCAACCGCCGGCGCCAGCCGCAAACTCCGGAATTCGCGGCCGAAGCCGCCCGGGTTGTACAGCGAAGCCTGCCAGTACCGCGCGAGCATCAGGCAGAGCAGGCAGGTCACCTGCAGCGAGGAAGCCATGACCCCGGTCAGGGTCGGCACCAGCGCCACCTGCAACTTGTCCAGCTCTTCGCCCGACAGCTGGGACTCCCCGCGAAGCTGGGTCAGGACCTTGGTGACTTCCGTCGCCAGGGCGCCGATCAGCTCGCTGGAGGTATGCCCCAGCACCAGCGCGAATACCACGCCAACTGCAACACTGCCCAGCAGCACATGGCTCCAGGACGTGCTGGCGCGCAGGATCTGCGCCAGCGTCAGGGTACCGAGCAGGACCAGAAGGATGCTCGGATCGCCCAGGTACCACCAGAACATCGCCGGTAGCACCGCCCAGGCCAGGACGCCGAAGGCGTCGCCGAATCCGCGCCGCAGCAGCACCAGGCTACCGGCGGCGGCACTCAGCCAGAACAACAGTGGAACAACCGCGGAGCCTGCCACGGCGAGCGTGGCCTGCATGCGGCCGCGCATGGTGAACTCAGCCAGTGCGCGCATGCGATCTATCCCTTACCAGCGTTCGACTGCCCGATCTCAACGGCCGTGGCTGTCGGTGTAAGGAAGCAGGGCCAGGTAGCGGGCGCGCTTGATAGCGGTCGCCAGCTGACGCTGGTACTTGGCCTTGGTGCCGGTGATACGGCTCGGAACGATCTTGCCGGTTTCGGAAACGTAGGCCTTCAGGGTGTTGAGATCCTTGTAATCGATCTCTTTCACGCCTTCGGCGGTGAAGCGGCAGAACTTACGACGACGGAAGAAACGTGCCATGTGATTGGCTCCTCAATACTGGTCCGGAATTACTCGTCAGCGTTATCGCTATCGCTGTTGTCGTCGCCATCGGCGCCTTCAGCGTTATCGTTCGGACGCTCACGACGCTCGCGACGCTCGTTGCGGCTTTCTTCAGCCTTGAGCATCTCGGACTGCTCGGTGACAGCTTCGTCGCGACGCATGACCAGGTTACGGATCACGGCATCGTTGTAACGGAAGTTGTCTTCCAGCTCAGCCAGGGCCTTGGCGCTGCACTCGACGTTCATCAGAACGTAGTGGGCCTTGTGCACGTTGTTGATGGCGTAGGCCAGCTGACGACGGCCCCAGTCTTCCAGACGGTGGATCTTGCCGCCGTCTTCTTCGATGGCCTTGGTGTAACGCTCGACCATGCCACCGACTTGTTCGCTCTGGTCCGGGCGAACCAGGAACACGATTTCGTAATGACGCATAAATGCTCCTTACGGGTTGCAGCCTGCCGCAGAACGGTCAGGCAAGGAGTGAATGTTTTCTTGGCTTGCCTGGTGGAGAGGCGAACGAACGCCTGCCCGCGCGGCAAGGGGCGACATTCTAGAGAAGGGCAACCGGCGAAGCAAGGAAGATTGGCGAATATTTGTACAGCGGATGGAATGGCGCGGGGCCGCGCCGCGGCGGCCCCGCACGCGCTCACTCCAGCGGGGTGCGCTGGCGGAGGATCTCGAACAGGCAGACGCCGGTGGCGACCGAGACGTTCAGGCTGCTGACGCTGCCGGCCATCGGCAACCTGGCGAGGAAGTCGCAGTGCTCACGGGTCAGCCGGCGCATGCCCTTGCCTTCCGCGCCCATCACCAGCACGGTCGGCCCCTTGAGGTCGAGCTGGTAGAGGGTCTTGTCCGCCTCGCCAGCGGTGCCGACCACCCACAGGCCGCGCTGCTGGAGCTTTTCCAGGGTGCGCGCGAGGTTGGTCACCGCCACCAGCGGGATCACCTCGGCGGCGCCGCAAGCGACCTTGCGCACGGTGGCGTTGAGGGTCGCGGACTTGTCCTTGGGCACGATCACCGCCTGCACCCCCGCCGCATCGGCGGTACGCAGGCAGGCGCCGAGGTTGTGCGGATCGGTGACGCCATCCAGGGCCAGCAGCAGCGGCACGCCCTCGCTCCGCTCGAGCAGTTCCTCGAGCATGTTTTCGCCCCAGACCTGGCTGGGGCTGACTTCCGCGACCACGCCCTGGTGGACGCCTTCCGCCCACTCGTCGAGTTCGCGCCGATCGCGCTGCCCTACCGGAATACGGAACCCGGCGGCCAGCTCGGTGAGCACCTGGACCCGCGGATCATGCCGCCCCTCGGCCAGCCACAACTGCTTGACCCGCTTCGGGTGATGACGCAACAACGCTTCCACGGCATGCACGCCGTAGACCTTTTCCCACTGACTCATGACTTGGCCTTACGTTTGCGCGCCCCGGTGGCGGCCGGAGCGTTGTCGGCCTTCGGCTTGGAAGGCCCCTTGCGATGCTTGGTCGGCTTGCCCGGCTTGGCGGCAGCGGCGGGCTTGCCGTCCTTGGCCTTGCCCTTCGCGCTCTTGCCCGCAGGAACGACCTTGCCCTTCTTCCCGCCCTTGTCCTTGCCGCCGACACGCGCCTCGGCGAGCAGCGCCTGCTTCACCTCGCGACTCTTGCGCACGTCGGTGTTGCCGAGCATCTCCGCGGCCTGCGCCAGCAGCTCCGGCGCGACCGGCGGCAGCGCCTGCACCTTGCCGGCCTTGCGCCGCGGCACCACCGCGGCGTCGGGACTGGCCAGCGCCGGCTCCAGGTCGACCTCGGGCACGGATGCGCCCTTGCGCCCCTTCGGCGCCTTGCCGGCGTTCGCCGACTTGTCGCCGTTGCGCTTCTTGCGTCCGATCGGCGCGCTCAGCACGTTTCCGGCCAGCTCGAAATCGATCTTCCGCTCGTCCAGGTCGACCCGCGCCACTACCACTTCCGTGGTGTCGCCGAGACGGAAGCTGCGCCCGGTGCGTTCGCCGCTGAGGCGATGGTGCACGGCGTCGAAATGATAGTAGTCGCCGGGCAGCGCGGTCACATGGACCAGGCCTTCGACGAAGATGTCGGTCAGCTCGACGAACAGACCGAAACCGGTGACCGCAGTGATTACGCCAGGGAAGGTCTCGCCGACCCGCTCGCGCATGTATTCGCACTTCAGCCAGTTGGTCACGTCGCGGGTGGCCTCGTCGGCACGCCGCTCGGTCATCGAGCACTGCTCGCCCAACTGGTCCAGGCGCAATTCGTCGTACGGATAGATACGCGCCTTGGGCATGCTCGCCGCGCCGGCCCGCTGCACGTGCGGAGTCTCCGCCTTGGAGCGGATCACACTGCGGATCGCACGATGCACCAGCAGGTCCGGGTAGCGCCGGATCGGCGAGGTGAAGTGGGTGTAGGCGTCGTAGTTGAGGCCGAAGTGGCCATTGTTGTCCGGGCTGTACACCGCCTGGCTGAGCGAACGCAGCATGACCGTCTGGATCAGGCGGAAGTCGGCGCGGTCGTGGATCTTCTCCAGCAACTCCTGGTAGTCGCCCGGGGTCGGCGCGGCCTTGCCGCGGCCGAGGCTCAACCCCAGCTCGCCGAGGAACTGGCGCAGGTTGTTGAGCTTCTCCTGCGGCGGGCCGTCATGCACCCGGTACAACGCCGGGATGGCGTGCTTCTGCAGGAAGCGTGCGGTCGCCACGTTGGCGCAGAGCATGCACTCTTCGATCAGGCGGTGCGCATCGTTGCGCTGGGTCGGGCGGATTTCCGATATCTTCCGGTCGGCGCCGAAGACGATGCGGGTTTCCTGGGTCTCGAAATCGATCGCGCCGCGGACATGGCGGCCGGCCAGCAGCGCTTTATACAGCGCATACAGCTGCTGCAGGTGCGGCACCACGCCGGGCAACTGCTGGCGCAGGTTCTCGGCCTCGACGCTGTCGGGATGCTCGAGCAACTGGCTGACCTTGGTGTAGGTCAGGCGCGCATGGGAGTGGATCACCGCTTCGTAGAACTGATAGCCGGTCAGCTTGCCGGCCTTGGACAGGGTCATCTCGCAGACCATGGCCAGCCGGTCGACCAGTGGATTCAGCGAGCAGAGACCATTGGACAGCACCTCCGGCAGCATCGGGATCACCCGCTCGGGGAAATACACCGAGTTGCCGCGCCTGGCCGCCTCTTCGTCCAGCGCCGAACCGACCTTCACGTAGTGCGAGACATCGGCGATCGCCACGAACAGGCGCCAGCCGCCGCCGCGTTTGGCCTCGGCGTACACCGCGTCGTCGAAGTCGCGGGCATCCTCGCCGTCGATGGTGACGAAGGGCACCTGGCGCAGGTCGATACGCTTTTCCTTATCCTTCTCCGCCACTTCCGGCTTGAGCTTGGCCGCTTCCTTCTCCACCGCGGCCGGCCAGACGTGGGGGATATCGTAGCTGCGCAGGGCGACTTCGATCTCCATCCCCGGCGCCATGTAGTCGCCGAGCACCTCGACGATCTCGCCCTGGGCCTGGCGGTGGATGCTCGGCCATTGCTCGATGCGCACCTGGACGAACTGGTTGTGCCTGGCCTTGCCGGCCTTGCCCGGCGGGATCAGGACTTCCTGCTGGATCTTCGGGTTGTCCGCGACCACCACGCCGATGCCGCTTTCCTCGAAGTAGCGGCCGACCACGATCTCGTGGGCCCGCTCGATCACCTCGACCAGCTGGCCTTCGCGGCGTCCGCGCCGGTCATGGCCGGACACCCGTGCCAGGGCGCGGTCGCCGTCGAACACCAGGCGCATCTGGGTGGGACTGAGGAACAGGTCGTCGCTGCCATCGTCGGGGATCAGGAAGCCGAAGCCATCGCGGTGCCCGCTGATGCGGCCGCGGATCAGGTCCAGCTTGTCCACCGGCGCGTAGGCGCCACGACGCGTATAGATAAGCTGCCCGTCGCGTTCCATGGCGCGCAGGCGACGACGCAAGGCCTCTTCCGGCTCCTCGCCGGCGAGCCCGAACTCGTCGAGCAACTGGGAGCGAGTCGCCGGAGCGCCTCGCTCGGATAGGTGAGCCAGGATCAGTTCCCGGCTGGGGATGGGGTTTTCGTACTTTTCCGCTTCGCGAGCGGCCTCGGGATCGAGGTTTTGCCAATCGGCCATTAGAGGTAGGTCACCTTTTCTTCTTTAGCGTTTGCTGCCATTGCTCTATTGAAGCGCGAAAACGCTTCGTCGGTCAGCTTCGGCAGCAGAATAATTTTTATCGCATCAGGGGTTTACAAGCAGAATACGTACTCGTATAGTTCGCGCCCACAACGTTGCTGAGACGTTGTAACACGGAAACGATGAGCGATCATCGACTCCAGTGCCCAGGTGGCGGAATTGGTAGACGCACTAGGT